>CANHCJ010000046.1 GCA_947458025.1 Rhodospirillales bacterium
AGGATCGGGGCGGCGATGAAGATGGACGACGAGGTGCCGACGATCACGCCGAACAGGTTCATCCAGGCGAAGCCGGCCAGCGAGGTGCCGGAGGCGAAGATGACCAGGGGCAGCGAGGCCAGGAAGATGGTCATCGAGGTGCCGACGGTGCGGTTGAGGGTTTCGTTGATCGACAGGTCGATCACGTCGCGCAGCGGCATGGTTTTGTAGCGGCGCAGATTCTCGCGCATGCGGTCGTAGACCACGACCTTGTCGTTGGTGGAGTAGCCGAGGATGGAGAGGATGGCGCCGACCATCACCAGGTCGAAATCGAGGCCGGTGACGACGAGGAAGCCGATCGCCTTGGTGAGGTCGAGGATGAGGGTGACGACGGCGCCGACGGCGAACTGCCATTCGAAGCGGAACCAGATGTAGACGAGGATCATCAGCAGCGAGACGCCGAGCGCGATCATGCCGTCGCGGAACAGCTCGCCCGAGACGGCCGCGCCCACGGCATCGGTGCGCACGATGCGGGTGCCGGGCGCGGTGGCCTCCAGCGCCTCGCGCACGCGGGTGACCATCTTCTGGTTCTCGGCCTCGGTGGGCTGGGGGCCGAGGCGGATCATGACGGCGTTGTCGTCGCCGAAGCGCTGCATGGCGGGCTCGCCGAGGCCGCGCTGGGAGAGGCCGTTCTTGAGGGCCGGGATGTCGGCAGGGCCCGGGGTGCGGATTTCCATGACGATGCCGCCGGCGAAATCGATGCCGAGATGCAGGCCGGGATGGAAGAACAGGATCAGCGAGGCGGTGGAGAGGAAGGCGGACACGATGAGGCCGAGGAAGCGGCCCTTCATGAACTGGAACTTGGTGTTGTCCGGGACGATGCGGAACAGGGGGCGGATGAACATGGCTTCGTCCTAGGACAGCAGGCTGGACTTGGAGTTGGAAAGGCTGGCTGCGCGGCGACCCCTCACCCAACCCTCTCCCCCAAGGGGAGAGGGCTTTGCCGGTTCCGTCGCGTGGGTGCTGGAGGACATCGCTAGACCGGCAGGGCCTGGGGGCGGTTGCGGGCGTACCACAGCACCATCAAGAGGCGGGCGACGACGGTGGCGGTGAACATCGAGGTGATGATGCCGACCGTGATGGTGATGGCGAAGCCGCGCACCGGGCCGGCGCCGAAGGTGAAGAGCATGACGTGGCTGAGGAAGCCGGTGGCGTTGCTGTCCAGGATGGTGGCAAACGCGCGGTTGTAGCCGTGCTGCATGGCGTTCAGCGGCGATCTTCCGGCCAGCACCTCCTCGCGGATGCGTTCGTTGATGAGGATGTTGGCATCGACCGACAGGCCGAGGGTGAGCAGGATGCCGGCCATGCCGGGCAGGGTGAGGGTGGCCTCCATCAGCGAGAGGATGGCGATCATGAGGACCAGGTTGGCGATCATGGCGATGTTCGCGAACCAGCCGAACAGGCCGTAGAACAGGGCCATGTAGGCGAGCACGAGGACGAAGCCGACGGCGATGGCCAGCGCGCCGGCGCGGATGGCATCGGCCCCCAGCTCCGGGCCGACGGTGCGTTCCTCGATGACGGTGAGCGGGGCGGGCAGGGCGCCGGCGCGCAGCAGGATGGCCAACTCGTTGGCCGAGGCGGCGTTGAAGCTGCCGCTGATCTGGCCGCGGCCGCCCAGGATCGGCTCGTTGATGACCGGGGCGGAGATGACCTTGTCATCCAGCACGATGGCGAAGGGGCGGCCGACATTGTTGCGGCTGATCTCGGCGAAGCGGCGGGTGCCGACGCTGTCGAAGGTGAAGTTCACCACCCATTGGCCGGTGCGGCCATCCTGCCCGGCGCGGGCGTCGGTGAGGTTGGCGCCATCGACCTCGATGCGGCGGCGCACGGCGATGCGGCCGCCGCCGCGGCCTTCGAGCGTGAGGAAATCGACGCCCGGGGGCGGGACGGATTGGGCGAGGTTGGCGGTTTCATCGGTGAGGCGGAAGGTCATGCGGGCGGTTTTGCCCAGCAACTGCTTGATGCGGTTGGGGTCTTCCACGCCGGGGAGCTGGACGACGATGCGGGCCTCACCCTGGCGGGTGATGACGGGGTCGACGACGCCGGTTTCGTCGATGCGGCGGCGGACGATCTCGATGGACTGGGCGACGGCGGCGGTGGCGCGCTCGCGCAGGCCGATGGGGGAGAGGGTGACGGTGATGAGGCCGCCGGGCGATTGCTCGAACTCGAGATCCGGGCGCTGGCCGGGCTGGGCGGTGGAGAGCTCGCGCAGGAGGCCCATGGCCTGCTGGATCTGGGCGGGGTCGTCGACGCGGACGGTGAGGCGGTTCTGGGCCTGCTGGACGGAGACGAGGAAGCGCTGGATGCCGGCGCGGCGCAGGGACTGGCGGGCGCTGTCGGCCAGCGAATCGAGGCGTTCCTTGACGACGGCGTTCATGTCTACTTCGAGCAGCAGGTAGGAGCCGCCCTTGAGATCCAGGCCCAGGTGGATGGCGCGCCAGGGCACCCAGTGGGCGGGCTGGGGCAGCAGGTTGGGCAGGCTGAAGATGACGCCCAGGGCGCAGACGGCGAGGATCAGCCAGGTCTGCAGGCGGCTGAAATACATCATGGGCGGGGGGTCCGCGGGGAGAGGGGGGGCAGGGGTCGGCTCCGGTGGCGGGGAGGATGGGGGCGGAAGATGGCGGGAACGGGGGGGGAAGGCAACCTTGCGGGCGGGCTGTGGCCGAAAGGCGGCGCGGCTGGTAGGGCTGCGGGGCGGAGGTGCAGGGCATGGGCAGGGTGTTGCGCGTGGGCGTGGCGGGCGCCGGGTATTTCGGGCGGTTCCATGCGCAGAAGGTGGCGCAGGGGGCGCGCAGCGTGCTGGCGGGGGTGCATGACCCCGATGCCGGGCGGGCGGCGGCGCTGGCCGCGGAGATGGGGTGTGCGGCGCTGACCTGGGAGGGGCTGCTGGCGGCGAGCGAGGCGGTGGTGGTCGCTTCCCCGGCGGCGGCGCATTTCGGCGCGGCGGCGGCGGCGTTGCGGGCGGGGAAGCACGTGCTGGTGGAGAAGCCGCTGGCGGCCACGCTGGACGAGGCGGACGCGCTGATCGGGCTGGCGGCGGAGCGGGGGCTGGTGCTGCAGGTGGGGCACCTGCTGCGCTATGCGCCGGAGCGGGCGGCGGTGGTGGCGCGGGTGGCGCGGCCGAGGTTGATCGAGTGCGTGCGGGTGGCGCCGTTCCGGCCGCGCGGGACGGATGTGAGCGTGGTGCTGGACCTGATGGTGCACGACCTCGACATGGTTCTGTCGCTGGTGGCGGCGGAGCTGGTTGAGGTGCGGGCGGCCGGGGCGGTGGTGGCGAGCGGGCGGCTGGACCTGGTGCGGGCCTGGCTGGGCTTCGCGGACGGGACGGTGGCGGTGCTTTCGGCGAGCCGGGTGGCGGCTGCGGTGGAGCGGCGGATGGTGGTTGCCGGCGCCGAGGGGGTGGTGGAGCTGGATTTCGGCGCGCGGAGCCTGCGGCATGTGCGGCCGGGGGGGGCGGAGGAGATGGCGGGGTGGGAGGCGGCGGACCTGATCGCGGCCGAGCATGCCGCCTTTGCCGCCGCGGTGCTGGACGGGGCGGCGGTGCTGGTGGACGGGGCGGCCGGGCGGCGGGCGCTGGAGGCGGCGCTACGGGTGGAGCAGGCCGCCTCCCTTTAGCGACGGTTTATGCGGCGGCGCGGCCGCGGTTTTCGAAGCCGTCGAGGATGGCGAGGAGGTTCTCGGAGACGGCGTCGTCTAGGAAGTTGAGGCGGATGGAGCCGTCGGGGAGGCGTTCGGCGACGGTGAAGCGGGCGTGGCAGTCGCGGCCGAGGGTGTCGGCGTGCAGGGTGCCGCGGGTGCCGGGCGGGAGGGTGGCGAAGCCCTCGACGCGGGCGCCGCCGCGGGAGATGTCGCGCAGGCGGCCATCGGTGCGCGGGGCGCCATCGATCTGCAGGGTGCAGGGCTTGTCCATGGCGTAGCGCGGCTGCAGGCGGCGGTCGGCATCGGCGGTGGCGGTGCGGATGGCGCCGACGATACTGCCGTTGAGGGTGGCGATGGTGGCGGCGATCGCATCGGAGCCCGCGCGCAGGCTGGAAGCCTGGCTGCCGGTGCGCTGGGCCTCGGCCGAGACCTCGGCGATGCGCTGGGAGACCTCCTGGGCGGCGGCGCCGGTTTGAGCGACGTTGCGGGCGATTTCCTGGGTGGCGCTGGCCTGCTGCTCCACGGCGGAGGCGACGGCGACCGAGACGCCGGCGAGTTCCTGGATGCGGCTGCCGATGTCGCTGACCGCTTCCACCACCGCGCCGGTGGTGGCCTGGATTTCCGAGATCTGGCGGGAGATCTCGTCGGTGGAGCGGGCGGTTTGGGTGGCGAGGTTCTTGACCTCGCTGGCGACGACGGCGAAGCCCTTGCCGGCATCGCCGGCGCGCGCGGCCTCGATGGTGGCGTTCAGGGCGAGCAGGTTGGTCTGGGCGGCGATGGAGCCGATGAGCTGGACGACGTCGCCGATGCGCTGGGCGCTGTCGGACAGGGAGCGGATGCGCTCCTGGGCGAGCTCGCCGCCTTCCACGGCGCGCTGGGCGACGGCGCCGGCCTGGGCGACCTGGGCGGCGATATCGTTGATGGAGGCGCTGAGCTGCTCGCTGGCGGCGCCCACGGCCTGGGCGTTGGCCAGGGCTTCCTCCGAGGCGGCGGCGACGGTGGCGGCGTTGCTGCTGACGCGCTCGGCGGAGGCGTTCATCTCCCGCGCCTCGCCGGCGATCGATTCGGTCTGCTGGGCGACCTCGCCGACGGCGGCGCGGGTTTGCGCCTCCACGGTGGAGGCCATGCTCTGGATGGCGGCGCGGCGCTCGATGGCGGTCTTGCGCTCATCCTCCTCGCGTTCGCGCACCGAGTAGGCGAGGCGGGCGCGCATGCCGCGGAGCATGCGGATGGTGGCGTGGAACTCGCGGGCGGCGGTGAGGGGGATGGGGCGGGCGGTTTCGCCGCGGATGATGGCGTCGAACTGGGTTTCCAGCTCGCGCAGGGGGCGGCGCATCGAGGCGAGGAGCCAGATGCCGAAGCCGAAGGCGGCGATGCTGGCCAGGGCGAAGAGGGCGATGGAGACGGCCATGTGGAAGGCGAAATTCTGCACCGCCTCGTTGTTCAGCTGCTTGCCGACGGTCTCCTGCAGGGCAATCAGGCTGAGGGCGATCTCGCGCGCCTCGTTGAAGCGGGGGACGACGACCTCGCGGATGTGGCGTTCCAGCACGGCGTGGTCGCCCTGGGCGGTGAGGCGGGCGCCCTGCTCCAGGCCCTCGCGCACGAAGCGGGCGCGGCGGGTGGCGTATTCGGCGGCGAGCTTCGCCTCGTCCGGGGTGAGGTAGGTGGCCATGTATTCGGCCCAGATGGCGGTGATGCGCTCCCGGTTGGCGGCCATGCGGGTGGTGGCGTCGCGCGCGGCTTCGGGGCGGCCGGCCTCCAGCTCGCCGGCGGCGGCGTGGAGCAGGCCGACATTGGTGTGCATGAGGTCGAGGATGCCGGCGAGCTGGCGGGCGGGGACGAGGCGGTCGGCGTAGAGCGAGTGCATCGCGTTGTTGGAATCGTTCATGCCGCCGAGGGTGGCGATGCCGGTGGCAAGCATGAGCATGGCCAGGGTGGCGAAGGCGAGGGCGAGGCGGCCGGTGATGCTGTGCCAGAAGCGGGCAAGGCGGGCGCGCGGGCCGGCGGGGACCAGTTCGCCATCGGCCAGGCCCATGGTGGGGCGGCCGGCGCGCATGGCGGCATAGGCCTGCTCGGCGCGGGCGATATCCTCCCGCGAGGCGCGGGTGCGGACGGAGATGTAGCCCTTGTGCTCGCCGTTCTCGACCACGGGGGTGACGTTGGCGCGGACCCAGTAGAAGCCGCCGGTCTTGGTGCGGTTCTTGACCAGGCCCTCCCAGGCGCGGCCGGCCTTGATGGTGGCCCAGAGATCCGCGAAGGCCTCCTTCGGCATGTCGGGGTGGCGGACGAGGTTGTGGGGCTGGCCGATCAGCTCCTCCTCGGTGAAGCCGCTGATGTGGGCGAAGGCCTCGTTGGCGAAGAGGATGCGGCTGTCGGGCGCGGTGCGGGAGGCGAGGATCTGGCCCTCCTTGACCTCGATTTCCTCCTTGGTGACCGGCTCGTTGACTCGCATGGCGTAACCTCACATGGATTCCGTGACGGCCGCGGATCCGGCGGCGCTCGGGCCATCGGTGTAGGCACGGTTCCGTTAACCGGCTCTTGCGACGACGAGGATTGTTGCGGTCGGGAACGATAGCGCCGCTTCGGCAAGAAGCGCGACGGCAAGGGGAGGGGACGATGACCTACGAGACGATCACGTACGAGCTGCGGGAGACGACCGCGGTGATCACGCTGAACCGGCCGGAGCGGCGCAATGCGCTCAGCCTGCAGTTGCAGAAGGAGCTGGCCGCGGCGCTGATCGAGGCGGATGAGCACAACGCGGTGCATTGCGTGGTGCTGAAGGGCGCGGGGCCGCATTTCTGCGCGGGGGCGGATCTCTCGGAATACTCGGCGCAGCGGGGGCCGGAGTATCGCGGGCGGGAGGAGATCGACGACGACATCTGGCGGCTGGAGCAGGGGCAGAAGCTGCGCATGACGCTGTTCGACATGCACAAGCCGGTGATCTGCATGGTGCATGGCACGGTGATCGGCGTGGGCACGGACATCATGCTGCTGTGCGACATCGCGATCGCGGCCGATGACACGCGGATCGGGTTTCCGCCGGTGCGGGACCTGGGCACGCCGCCGGGGCATATGTGGCTTTATAACATTGGCCCGCAGTGGGCGAAGCGGCTGATGCTGACGGGGGATTCGGTGACCGGGGCGGATGCCGCGGAGATCGGGCTGGTGCTGAAGGCGGTGCCGAAGGACCAGCTGGAGGCCGAGGTGATGCGGCTGGCGGGGCGGATGGGGTTGGTGGACCCGCATCTGCTTTCGGCGAACAAGCGGTTGATCAACCTGGGGTTGGAGTTGATGGGGGCGCGGACCCTGCAGCGCCTGGCGGCCGAGATCGATGCGCGCGGGCACAACGCGCCGATGGCCCGAGAGTTCAAGAAGACGATGCGGGAGTTCGGGGTGAAGCATGCCTTCACCAAGCGGGATTCGGCGTTCGGGCGGGGGTATGCCTCCGTGCGGGGGCCGGATAAGGATTAAGCGGTTCTTTTTTGAAAAAAAGAACCAAAAAACTTTTGTCCGTTTGCTCGCCTCGGTGGGCAAACGGATGAAATTTTTTTGCTTCTTTTTGTTCACAAAAAGAAGAGTCTTTCTTTCTTGGGGGTTCGGATGAAGGCTGTTGTTTGCGAAGTGCTGGGCGGGCCCGAGGTTCTGGTGGTTCGGGAGTTGCCTGATCCGGCGCCGCCGGGGCCTGGGGAGGTGCAGGTGCGCATTCTGGCGCGGGGCGCGCAGTATGTGGATGTGCTGCAGGTGGCGGGGACCTACCAGACCAAGCCGGCGATGCCGTTCATTCCCGGGGGGGAGGCGGCGGGGGAGATTGTCGCGGTTGGTGAGGGTGTGACGGGGTTTGCCGTTGGGGACCGGGTGATGAGCCGGCATTCCGATGGGGCGTTCAAGACGCTGGGGAACTGCAAGGCTTCTTCTTGTGACCTGTTGCCCGCGGCGCTTTCGTTGGAAGAGGGGGCGGCGTTCCGGGGGGCCTATACGACCGCGTATTATGCGCTGGTGCAGAAGGGGCGGATGAAGCCGGGCGAGTGGGTGCTGATCCATGGCGCGGCGGGGGGGATCGGGATTTCGGCCATTCAGATCGCCAAGCTGTATGGGGCCAAGGTGATTGCGACGGCCTCAGGCGAGGCGAAGCGGGCGGCGTGCCTGGCGCAGGGGGCGGACCATGCGATCGAGTATCGCGGGGGGTTCAAGGACCGCGTGAAGGAGCTGACCGGGGGGAAGGGCGTGGATATCGTCTATGACCCGATCGGGGCGGAGGTGTTTGACGAGTCCACGCGGTGTTTGAACTGGGGGGCTCGGCTGTTGATCCTGGGGTTCCTGGGCGGGGCGCCGGCGCTGGCGAAGACGAACCATCTGCTGATCAAGGGGGCGGAGGCGATCGGGGTTTGGATCGGCGGGCTGGGGATGAACGAGCCTGCGGTGGCTGAGGCGAATATGAAGGTGCTGCTGGGGTTGGCGGCGGAGGGGAAGCTGAAGCCGGCGATTTCGCATCGGTTTGCGTTGGAGGACGCGGCGGATTGCTTGCGGGCGATTATTGGGCGGGAGGTGATTGGGAAGGCGGTGTTGGTGGGGTAGGGATACCGACGCCTAGGACAAGACTGCCCATTCCGATGGGACAGGGTGCGATTCTGAAGGAATAGGATTGCATTCATGTTCTCTATATGTTCTATTCGCTTAGAAGGGGAAAGGGATCGCAATGGCGCGCGACAGTGCGATCGAGTGGACTGATCACACGTTCAATCCGTGGTGGGGATGCGCAGCGGTATCCCCGGCATGTGACCATTGCTATGCGGAGGCTCTTGCGAAGCGTTTCGGCTATCGCACTTGGGGAGCAAAGGCGCCGCGCCGCTTTTTCGGGGATGCTCACTGGAGCGAGCCACTTAAGTGGAACGCACAAGCCGTAAAATCTGGCATGCGTATGCGAGTCTTCTGCGCCAGCATGGCTGATGTTTTCGAAAAGCGGGTCGAATTGGACGTGCACCGGGAACGTTTGTGGGAATTAATCAAGGATACGCCTGCTCTGGACTGGCTGCTGCTAACGAAGAGGCCGCAACTTATCGCCGAACGGCTTCCGTGTGATTGGGGGGCGGGATATGTGAATGTCTGGCTTGGTACGACTGTCGAGAACCAAATGGAGGCCACTCGCCGACTGCCACATTTGCTGGGTGTCCCTGCTGCTGTCCATTTCGTGTCGGCGGAGCCGTTGTTGTCGGGCGTCGACTTGCGGCAATGGCTGGATCCGCGCTTGGGACGTCGGTTGGGTTGGGTGATCGCTGGCGGTGAAAGTGGCCCGCGAGCGCGGCCGAGTGATCCAAGCTGGTTTCGCGACTTGAGAGACCAATGCCTGGGATCAAATGTTCCGTTCCACTTCAAGCAGTGGGGCAATTGGGCACCTAATGCCGATGGGCAGGCAACGAGGCACAGCAAGGCTGGTGCAGGGCGTGCCCTGGATGGACGCACCTGGGATCAGCTACCTATGGTCGCTGCGCTCGCTCAATGAGGTGATCGGCTGCTTTGAGGGCGAGGCTGTATGCTGCTGGCCGTGGATTTGCGCACGCGAATGCAAGCAGAAACTGAGGGTGACTTTGCCTAATCAGGCGAAGTCCGGTGCTGTGGACGGCGCCCGGTGGAAAGATCGTTTTAAGTCGATCGATGACGTAGCGTTCAATATCCTCCATTGCGACGCGCTCAGGGTCCAGTTCGCCAAATAAGTTTGGTGATGGAGTGTAAAGGCGATCGCTCCATCCTGGATCACCGAAGAAGGTATCAAAACGGGCGCGCCAACTCGGAGGAATGTTACCATCCCTGCGAAGCATCCGGTTGATTGCCTGTCCGGTCGGTATGAGCAACCAAACGTCAAGCCGGCCTGTCTGTGCAATCGCTTCCATGCTCGCCCAATCGACCTGCATTCCGAAAGGGTCAAGAAAGATGACGGCGCGGCGGCTATACGATTCGCGAACCCAAGCGCAGGCATCACGAATAGCAGCATTGCCATCCTGTATTGTTATTCGAGTAACTGGAGTAGCAATATTTTGCTGACTTCTCCTCTGGCGTAGGTCTTCAACAGCCTCTCGAAGAGACTCGGCGTTCTGTGCGCTGATGTCGTTGAACGCATAATATGCAAGAGGGTCGTGCGCCTCTAGTACCCGTAAAGCTACGCTACGGCCCGCTTCTAAGCTTCCGGTATCAGTCCAGCCACTTCCAGCGAACGCGTCAAAATATCCAGTTTCGAAATTCTGATTTTTTAAGGCTCTACCATAAAAAACAACATAGTCAGTTACAATCTCAGCTTTGATCTCGGTGGCACTGCCGCCATAGCGCTGAGTTCGCTTTGCCACGGTTTCCACAAGCTCCACTTGATACATTGCTGAACCAGCATTGTATCATCGTCCGGTGAAGGCGGGTGAGCGCTTTTCACGAAATGCCGCAACGCCTTCGGCGAAGTCGTGGGTCTTCATGCTCTGGTGGAAGGCTTCGCGCTCGGCGTTCATCTGGGATGGGAGGTCGCGGTCGGCGCTTTCGCGCAGGAGGCGCTTGATGCGGCCGTAGGCTTGGGTGGGGCCGGTGGCGAGGCGTTGGGCGAGGGCCTGGGTGGCGGAGGCGAGGTCGGTGGCGGGGACGACCTGGTTGATGAGGTTGAGGCGCAGGGCTTCCTGGGCGTCGATGGTGTCCGCCAATAGGGCGATTTCGAGGGCCTTGCGCAGGCCGACGAGGCGGGGGAGGTGCCAGGAGGCGCTGCCGTCGGGGCTGGTGCCGACGCGGGTGTAGGCGAGGGTGAACTTCGCGTCGTCGGCGGCGATGGCGAGGTCGTTGGCCATGGCGACGCTCATGCCCGCGCCGGCGACGGGGCCGTGGAGGCTGGCGATCACCGGCTGGGGCATCTCGGCCAGGCGGGCGAGGGCGCGGTGCAGCGGGAGCATGATGGCATCCACCACCTGCGGGCCTTCGGTGAGGCCGCGCTGGATGACGCTGAGGTCGCCGCCGGCCATGAAGCCTCTTCCGGCGCCCTTGAGGATGATGACGCGGAGGTCGGGCTTTTGCTGGAGGGCGAGGACGGCGGATTCCAGGGCCTCGGCCATGGCGACGTCGAGGGCGTTCAGGGCCTTGGGGCGGTTGAGGGTTAGGGTGGCGATGGGGCCATCGGCCTCGACGATCAAAGGGGCGTCAGACATGTTCTGTCTCCGTACGGGGGTGGGCCGTCGATGGCTTCCAGGGCCTGGCGGGCGAAGGCGCGGCTGAGGGTGAGGGTTTCGGCGGCGTTGGCGGCGGCGGCGTTGCCGGCGCGGACCCTCGCGGCGATGCCCTCAAAGATGACGGCGAAGCGCCAGAGGGCGAAGGCGAAGTGGAAGGGCCAGAGGCCCGGTGTGGGTTTGGCGGCGCGGAAGTAGTCGGCGATGTGCTCTTCCTCGGTGGGGATGCCGAGGGCCTGGTGGTTGAGGCCGGCGATGCCGCCGTAGTGCTCCGGGCGGCTGCGCCAGGCCATGGCGTTGAAGGCGAGGTCGGCCAGCGGGTCGCCCAGGGTGGAGAGTTCCCAGTCGAGCACGGCGATGACGCGGGGTTCGGTGGGGTGGAACATGAGGTTCCCGAGGCGGAAATCGCCGTGGCAGAGGGCGGTGGTTTCGCCTTCGGGGATGTTGGCCGGGAGCCAGGCGTTGAGGGTTTCGATGTCGGGGACCGGATCGGTTTTCGAGAGCTCGTACTGCTTGGTCCAGCGGGCGATCTGGCGGGCGAAGTAGCTGCCGGGGCGGCCGAAATCCGCGAGGCCCACCGTGGCGGGGTCGATGGCGTGGAGGTGGGCGAGGGTTTCGGCCATGGAGCGGTACATGGCGCGGCGGTCCTGGGGCGAGACGCCTTCGGCTTCGTAGGTGGGGAAGACGCGGCCCTGCAGGCGGTCCATGACGTAGAACGGCGTGCCGATGACGGCGGGGTCGGTTTCGTAGAACAGGCAGTCGGGGACGGGGACGTTGGTTTGGCGCAGCGCGGTCATGACGCGGAATTCGCGGTCGATGGCGTGGGCGCTGGGGAGGAGGTCGCCGGCGGGCTTCTTGCGCAGGACGAGCTCGCGCGTGTCGAAGCTGGCGAAGAAGGTGGGGTTGGATTGGCCGCCGCCGATGCGCTCGAGGCGCAGGGGGCCGGAGAGGCCGGGGAGGCGGCCCTTCAGGTAGGCGCTGAGCCGCGCGGCATCGAATTCGGGCGTGGTGCCCGGGTGAGACTCGGTCATGGCGTGTGCGCCCCCTCTTGGCGGGCAGCATAGCGGACGTTGGAGGGCGCGGGCGAGGCGACTATATCGGCGGGATGATCCGAGTGACCGAATTGCGCCTGCCGTTGGACCATCCGCCCGAGGCGCTGGACGCCGCCGTGGCGGCGCGGCTGGGGGTGGCGGCGGTGCGGGCGGTGCATGTGGCGCGGCGGGCGCATGATGCGCGGCGGAAATCGGCGATCGTGTTCAGCTACACGGTGGATGTGGAGGTGGAGGGCGAGGCCGCGGTGCTGGCGCGGCTGGCGGGCGACAAGCATGTGGGGGTGTCGCCGGATACGTCGTATCGGTTCGTGGGGCGGGCGCCTGCGGGGGCGGCGCGGCCGGTGGTGGTGGGGACGGGGCCGTGCGGGATTCTGGCGGCGCTGGTGCTGGCGCAGATGGGGTTCCGGCCGATCATCCTGGAACGCGGCAAGGTGGTGCGGGAGCGGACCAAGGATACCTGGGGGCTGTGGCGGCGGGGGGTGCTGAACCCGGGGTCGAACGTGCAGTTCGGGGAGGGGGGGGCCGGGACGTTCAGCGACGGGAAGCTGTATTCGCAGATCAAGGACCCCGGGCATCGCGGGCGCAAGGTGCTGGAGGAGTTCGTGAAGGCCGGGGCGCCGGAAGAGATTCTGTGGGTGGCCAAGCCGCATATCGGGACGTTCCGGCTGGTTTCGATGGTGGAGCATATCCGGGCCACGATCGAGGCGCTGGGCGGGGAGTATCGCTGGGGGAGCCAGGTGGTGGACCTGGAGCTGGACGGGCGGCGGGGGGTGCGCGGGGTGGTGCTGGAGAGCGGGGAGCGGATTGCGGCCGAGCACGTGATTTTGGCGGTGGGGCATTCGGCGCGCGATACGTTCGCGCGGCTGCATGAGCTGGGCGTGGCGATGGAGGCCAAGCCGTTCTCGATCGGGGTGCGGATCGAGCATCCGCAGAGCTTGATCGACCGGGCGCGGTTCGGGACGTTCGCCGGGCACGATGCGCTGGGGGCGGCGGACTACAAGCTGGTGCATCACTGCGCGAACGGGCGCAGCGTGTATTCGTTCTGCATGTGCCCCGGGGGCACGGTGGTGGCGGCGACCAGCGAGGAAGGCCGCGTGGTGACGAACGGGATGAGCCAGTATTCGCGGGCGGAGCGGAATGCGAATGCGGGGATCGTGGTGGGGATCGATCCGTCGGATTATCCCGGCGGGGTGCTGGCGGGGATCGCGTTCCAGCGCAAGTGGGAGAGCCTGGCGTTTGCGGCCGGGGGCGGGAATTATGAGGCGCCCGGGCAGCTGGTGGGGGATTTCCTGGCCGGGCGGGCTTCGACCGCGTTCGGGAGTGTTTTGCCGAGCTACAAGCCTGGGGTGCATCTGACCGATCTGGCGAGGTGCCTGCCGGAGTTTGCGGTGGCGGCGATACGCGAGGCCTTGCCGGCGTTCGGGAAGACGATCCCGGGGTTCGACATGGCGGATGCGGTGATGACGGGGGTGGAGACGCGGACCTCCTCGCCGGTGCGGCTGCCGCGGGGGGCGGATTTGCAGAGCACCAATACGCCCGGGCTGTTTCCGGCGGGGGAGGGGTGTGGGTACGCTGGTGGCATTCTGTCCGCCGGGGTGGATGGGATCCGGGTGGCGGAGGCGGTGGCGCGCAGCGTGCTGGGGCGGGGGGCGGTGGCGGCTTGAGCTTGGGAGTGGTGGAGGGGCGGTAAAGCGAAGAGGTCACAGAGGACACAAAGGGCCACGGAGGGCACGGAGAAGCGGTGCCATCGGTTCGGTGCCGGGGATGTGGCCCCGAGGGTGCTTCTTCTCTGTGCTCTCTGTGCTCTCTGTGGCTCTCTGTGTCCTTTGTGACCGCTTCCCTTTTCCAGCCGCGCGAGAGGCATTGACCAAGGTTACGGCCTGGCTCGGCTTTGGGCCAGGAGGATGGCGGCGCCGGTGGCCTGCATGGCGATGACGGCGAGGAGGACGGGGCGGTAGCCGCCCAACGTGTCGTGGATCAGGCCGAGCAGGCCGGGGGTGATGGCGTAGCCGAGCTGGGCGATGGCGCTGTAGAGGCCGACGGTGAGGGCGAAGCTGGCGCGGGTGAAGGCGCGCTGGAGCTGGAGCGGGGGCAGGGTGATGTTGTTGCCGACCGAGAGGCCGAACAGCACGCAGCCGCCGTAGAGCGCCCAGGGCTCGGTGGGGAGGGCTGCCATGAGGGCGAGGCCGGCGATCTGCACGGCGGTGCCGGCGGCGGCGGCGCGGCCGCGGTCGATGCGGTCGATGATGGTGCCCAGGGCGACGCGGCCGATGACGGCGCAGGCGGCGACGAGGCCCATGGCCAGGCCGGCGCCGGCGGCGCCGAGGCTGGGCAGGAGGAAGGTGACCAGGTGGACCATGAGGCCGACCTGGGCCATGACGATGAGCGCGAAGGGCAGGGCGATGGCCCAGAAGCGCAGGCTGCGCATGGCGTCGCGCTGGGTGGCGAGGTCCGTGCCCGGGGTGGCCGGCGGGGGCGGGGCCAGGCGGGGGATCGGGCGGGCCAGGGCGAGCAGGACGACGGGGACGACGACGACGAGCGCGCCGAGGGCCAGCGCGGTGCCGGCGAAGGCGATGCCGTGGCGGTCTGACAGCCAGACCAAAGCGGGGGCGAGGGTGAAGCCGGCGGCGCTGGCGCCGTTGAGTGCCAGGGACATGGCCATGCCGCGCCGTGCGTCGAACCACAGCGCGATGACGGTGGAGAGGGCGGGGACCGAGGTGCAGGCCCAGCCCAGCGCCAGGACGAGGAAGCCGAGCACGAGGTGCCAGGGGGCGGTGGCGTTGGCGGCGATGGTGGCGCCGAGCGAGAGCGCGGCGCTGCCGCCGAGGAGCACGGTGCGCGGGCCAAAGCGCTGGACCCAGAGCGGGGCGCGGGCCAGGGCGACGGCGCCGACGAGGTAAAAGGCCGAGGTGGCGCCGGAGGTCATGGCGTTGGACCAGCCGCGCTCGCGCTGGAAGGCGGCGACGTAGGCGGAGAGGCCGTAGAAGCCGTAGGTCCAGGCGTGGATGGCGACGAGAAAACACGCGGCGATGACGGGCCAGTGGCGGCGGATCTCGGAGGGGGTCAAGGAAGGGTCTTCTTTTTTCTGAAGAAAAAAGAAGCAAAAAAGACTTTATCCGTTTGGGGCGGGATTGGGTGGTTGGGCGCTGGGGCGGCGGTGAGTTGGATTGCTTCGCTGCGCTCGCAATGACGCGTGGACAAAGTCGGAAAAGTTTTTTGGTTCTTTTTTTCAAAAAAGAACGTGCTTGCTTGCTTCAGAACGCACCCCCCGTGGCCGGCCGTGTGTTGCGTTGCCAGACGGCAGCGAACTCGGGGCGGGCTTCGACGGCCTTGGCGATGGCGAAAAGCTTCGGCGTGTTGGGTTCGAACCAGACGCGGTTGGGGCGCCATTGGGTCATGACGGCGATGTAGAGGTCCATCGCGGTGAGGGTTTGGCCGGTGAACCAGGGGGCTTGGGCGGCCTGCTCGACCTGGAGCCAGAGGCGCCTGGCGTAGGCGTCCACCTTGTCGCGGAAGGGTTGGCGGGCGGGTTCGTGGTCGATGAAGCGGGCGGGGGAGTCGGCGTAGGTGAAGGTGGGGTAGATGTTGGCGACCATGAAGACGAGCCAGCGCAGGAAGGCCGGGCGGGTGGGGTCGCCGGGTGGGGGGACGAGGGTGCGGGTGTGGGCGAGGTCGGCGAGGTGGAGGGTGATGGCGGCGGATTCGGTGAGGACCTCGCCGTTGGGCAGGACGAGGGTGGGGACCTGGGTGATGGGGTTGAGGGGGGCGAGGCGGGCGCGGGCGGCCTCCGAGGAGAAGAGGTCGTCGAGGTCGATGATCTCGTGCGGGATGGCGTAGTGGGCGAGCTGGAGCTCGATGATGGCGGAGCCCCAGCCGGGGCGGGCGTAGAGGGTGTGCATTGGTGGTCTCCCCGGGTGGCCGGGCGAGGCTAGCCGGTGGGGTGCGGCCTGTGCCAGCTTCGCGCGACGCAGGGAGGGCTTGTTGATGGTGCGGATCGCGGTGCTGGACGACTGGCAGGGGATTGCCGAGGCGGCGGCGGAGTGGGGGGCGGTGCGGGCGAAGGGGGCGGAGGTGGTGTTCTTCCGTGACCATCTCGGCGGGCCGGAGGCGGTGGCGGCGGCGTTGGCCGGGTTCGACGCCGTGGTGGCGATGCGCGAGCGGACGCGGCTGCATGCGGATGTGATTTCGAAGCTGCCGGGGTTGAAGCTGCTGGCGTTCACCGGGGCGCGGAATGCGGCGGTGGATGTGGCGGCGTGCACGGCGCAGGGGGTGGTGGTGTGCAACACGACCACGAAGCGCACGAGCCATGGCACGGCGGAGCTGACGCTGGGGCTGATGCTGGCGGCGCTGCGGCATATTCCGCAGGGCGATGCCGAGATGCGGGCGGGGCGGTTCCAGGCGAACGTGCCGCCGGGGGGCGAGGTGGCCGGGCGGGTGCTGGGGCTGGTGGGGCTGGGCAATATCGGCAGCCGGGTGGCGCGCTATGCCCAGGCGATGGAGATGGAGGTGATCGCCTGGAGCCAGAACCTGACCGCCGAGCGCGCCGCCGCCATCGGGGTGACGCGGGTGGAGAAGGGGGCGCTGTTCGCGCGGGCGGATGTGGTGAGCGTGCACCTGGTGCTGTCGGAGCGGACGCGGCATGTGGTGGGGGCTGCGGAGATCGCGGCGATGAAGCCGGGGGCGTTGCTGGTGAACACCTCGCGCGGGCCGCATGTGGACACGGATGCGCTGCTGCCGGCGCTGGAGCAGGGGCGGGTGCGGGCGGCGATTGACGTGTATGACCAGGAGCCGCTGCCGGCCGGGCATCCCTTGCGGCGGGCGCCGGGGACGCTGCTGACGCCGCATCTGGGCTATGTGACCGAGGAGAACATGCCGGCGCTGTATGCCAGCACGGTGGAGAACCTGGTGGCGTGGCTGGAGGGCAAGCCGGTGCGGGTGGTGAACCCGGAGGTTCTGGCGGGCTGAGGCGCCGGCGGCAGGGGGAAGGCGATGGCCGGGGGCGGCGATGTGGAGGTGGAGTACGAGCTGACCGACGCCACGGCGGCGGCGCTGGCCGGTGCGGCGCATTCGGCGCGGATGGCGCGGCGCCAGGGGGCGCGGCGGTTCGGGCGGCTGGCG
>CANHCJ010000047.1 GCA_947458025.1 Rhodospirillales bacterium
CCCGCCGCGCCGCGCCCGGCCGCCGGCGGGGTCGACAGCGGTTTGGGCGGGCTGTATTGACCCGGCCCGCTGGCCAGCAACCTCCAGAGCAGGGACACCATGTCCGCCGAATCCTCCGCCCTCAACGAGCAGATCAAGCAGTCCGTCGCGCTGCTGAGGAGGCATCTTTGACTGGGATGTCGCCCGTGCCCGCCTGGACGAACTGAACCACCGCGCCGAGGACCCGGCGCTGTGGAACGATGCCACCGCCGCGCAGGCGCTGATGCGCGAGCGCAACCGTCTGGCCGGCGCCATCGAGGGCGTTGAGAAGCTGGAGCAGGATGTCGCCGATACCAGCGAGCTGATCGAGATGGCCGAGGCCGATGGCGATGCCGCCATGGCCAACGAGGGCATCGCCGCGCTGAAGCTCCTGGCCGAGGAGGCCAAGCGGCGCGAGATCGAATCGCTGCTCTCCGGCGAGGCCGATGGGCGCGACTGCTACATGGAGATCAATGCCGGCGCCGGCGGCACCGAGGCGCAGGACTGGGCCGAGATGCTGATGCGGATGTACAACCGCTGGGCCGAGGCGCATGGCTACAAGATCCAGCTGATCGAGCAGAGCGAGGGCGAGCAGGCCGGCATCAAGTCGGCCACGCTGCAGGTGACGGGGCCGAACGCCTATGGCTGGCTGAAGACCGAGGCGGGCGTGCACCGGCTGGTGCGCATCTCGCCCTTCGATGCCGCGGCGCGGCGGCAGACGAGCTTCGCCAGCGTGTGGGTGTATCCGGTGGTGGACGACACGATCGAGATCGAGATCGACCCGTCGCACCTGCGGGTGGACACCTACCGCGCCTCGGGCGCCGGCGGGCAGCACGTGAACAAGACCGAGTCCGCCATCCGCATCACCCATATGCCGTCCGGGATCGTGGTGGCCTGCCAGACCGACCGCAGCCAGCACCGCAACCGGGCGACCGCGATGGAGATGCTGAAGGCGCGGCTCTACGAGCAGGAGCTGCAGAAGCGCGAGGCGGCGGCGAATGCGCAGGAAGCGGCCAAGACCGATATCGGCTGGGGGCACCAGATCCGCAGCTACGTGCTGGCGCCGTACCAGCTGGTGAAGGACCTTCGCACCGGCGTGGAGAAGGGCAACCCCGACGCGGTGCTCGACGGCGACCTCGATGCCTTCATGGCCGCGGCGCTGGCGCAGCGCGTGGGGGCGACCCGCAGCGACGCCAGCGCGCAGGCGCAGTAGCGGGGCCGCCTTCAGAAGAAGGCGCCCTCCGACCTTCCGCCCCAGCCGAACACGTCCATGCGCAGCGCCGCGTGCGTCACGCTGGCATGCAGGTGCGCGGCCTTGCCGCCGCCGCCCGCGCCCATGGCGACGAAGAGCGGCAGCAGGTGCTCCTCCGTGGGGTGGTTGCGCGCGCCGTGCGGAGCGATGCGGCGATAGGCGAGCAGGTCGGCCTGGCGGCCTTCGGCCAGCGCCGCCTCGGCCCAGTCGGCGAAGCCGCGCACCCAGTCCGGCTCCTGCGTGACGCCGGCCTGGCGCAGGCCGCGCAGCTCCATGAGGTTGTGGGTGTAGGCGCCGGAGCCCAGCACCAGCACGTCATCCTCGCGCAGCTCGGCCAGCGCCTCGCCCATGCGCAGGTGGTGCTCCGGGCCCAGGTGGGTCTGGATCGAGAGCTGCGCCACCGGGATGTCGGCCTCGGGATACATCAGCAGCAGCGGCACCCAGGCGCCGTGGTCCAGCCCGCGCTCCAGGTCGATCGTGGCGCGGATGCCGGCCTTGCGCAGCAGGCCGGAGGTGGCCGCGGCCACGCCGGGGGCGGGCGGGGCGGGGTAGCGCAGGTCGTAGAGCGCGGCCGGGAAGCCGCGGAAATCGTGGATCGTCTCGTTGGCCGGCGGGGCGCTCACTTCCGGCGTTGCGGTTTCCCAGTGGGCGGAGGCGACCAGGATGGCGCTCGGCCGCCCGAACGCCGCATCGATCCGGGCGCCGAGGCCGGTGAGGAAGCCGCGCGCGGCCACGTCGTCGAGCGGCAGGGTGGGTGCGCCGTGGCTGAGGAAGATCGCAGGCTGGGTCATCGGAAAGCTCCATCGCCGGCGGGCTTGCGCACCGCCGGCGCCAGGGGAAGGGGCCGAGTGTATCAGGCCGCGGCGCGGACCTCACGCCGGCCCAGCAGGGCGGCGGGATCGGGCAGCTTCACCGCGAAGGCCCCGGCGCCCAGCATCGCCTGCGCCACCAGCGCCATGGTCCAGAAGGCCGGGAATTCCCAGCCGCCGCGGGGCGCGGAGAACAGCCAGCCATTGCCCGAATGCACCCACACCGCCCCCAGCAGCACCGGGATCAGGGCAAGCGAGACCAGGCGCACATAGGCGCCGGCGATCAGCAGCAGGCCGCCGCCCAGCTCCGCGGCGATCACGGCATAGGCGGCGATCTCCGGCAGGCCGAGCGAGGCGAAGAACTTCACGGTGCCGGCGGGGGTGAACACCAGCAGCTTCAGCAGGCCATGGGCCAGGGCGGCGATGCCGAGGGTAACGCGGAGCGCGAGGGCCCCGTAGGCGGCGGTGGCGGGCATTGGGATTCTCCGTTCGATGCGGCGCGGTGCGCCTGTGCCCCCGATATGGCGCATCGGCGGGCCGCGATCGTCGGGAGAGTTGCGGAAGAACTGTCCGGCCAGGCCGAACAATAGGATCAGACGCGATCCCAGTAGGGATCCGGCCCGAAGCAGGACGCGAGATGGTCGATGAAGGCGCGGGTCTTGAACGGCAGGTAGCGGCTGGGCGGCCAGACCGCGTGCACCGCCAGCGGCGGCACGTTCCAGCCCGGCATCACCGGCACCAGCCGCCCATCGCGCAGCGCCTCGCCGACGATGAAGGTGGGCTTCAGCGCGATGCCCAGCCCGGCGATGGCGGCATGGGCCAGCGCCTCGCCGTTGTTGGACCAGATGCGGCTGCCCACCCGCACCGTCTCCTGCTTTCCGTCGCGCTCGAAGCGCCACAGATCGCCATCGGCGGCGTAGGCGTAGGAGAGGCAATCATGCCGCGCGAGGTCGGCCGGGTGTTCCGGCATGCCGCGCGCGGCGATGTAGGCGGGGGCCGCGCACAGGATGCTGCGGCAGGGCGCCAGGCGGCGCGCGACGAGGGAGGAATCCTCCAGCCGGCCGATGCGCACGGCCACGTCCACCTGCTCCTCCAGCAGGTTCACCCGCCGGTCGGCCAGCGTCAGCTCCACGCCGAGTTCGGGATGCAGCGCCAGGAAGCCCGCCACCGCCGGTGCCACGTGCTGCGCCCCGAAGGTGACGGGCGCGTTCACCCGCAGCACGCCGCGCGGCCGGGCGGTCAGCGTGCTGGCCTCCTGCTCCGCCTCCTCCAGCGTGGCCAATGCCAGGCGCGCGCGGTCGAGATATGCCAGCCCCGCCTCGGTGAGGCTCACGCGCCGCGTGGTGCGGTTGAGCAGCTTCACGCCGAGCCGCGCCTCCAGCTGCATCACGCGGTCCGACGCGACGGCGCGCGAGATGCCCAGCGCCGCCGCGGCCGCGGTGAAGCTGGACAGCTCGGCCACCCGCACGAAGGTGGCGATGACATCGAGGCGGTCCATCAGTCGAAGAAGCCCTTGTCCGCTTCGGACAGGTGAAGCTGGGCGCGGCCGATATCGAATTCCACGCCCAGCCCGGGCGCATCGGGCACGACGATGAAGCCGTCCTGCACCTCCGGCACGCCGGTCAGGATCTCCGGCCACCAGCCGGGGCGGATCGCGGGCAGTTCGAAGGCGATGTAGTTGTCCGGCAGGGCGGCGCAGACCTGCACCAGGGCGGCGATGCCCAGCAGCCCATCGGCGATGCCGTGCGGGGCCATCAGCACGCCGTGCAGGTCGGCGTATTCGGCCACGAATTTCAGCTCCGCCAGCCCGCCGATGTCGCAGGGGTCGGGGCCGATCACCCGCACCGCCTTCCTTTCGATCAGCTCGCGAAAATTCTGGCGCAGGTAGACCTGCTCGCCGGTATGCGTGGGCGTGGCGGTGGCGCGCGTCACCTCCGCGTACAGGTCCGCGCCGGCATGGGTGGAGTAGTCGCCGGTGATCATGTCTTCCAGCCACACCAGGTTGAACCGCTCCATCGCTCGGGCGAAGCGGATGGCATCCGGCACCGCCATGCCCGGGCCGCAATCGAGCGCGAGGCCGATCTCCTCGCCCAGCACCGCCTTCATCGCCGCCACGCACGCGATCATGTGCGACATCCCGCGTTCGGTGAGCAGCCCGCGGTCGATCCAGGAATGGAACGGCGTGGTGCGGTGCTCGCCCAGGTGGAAGCCGGGCACGGCGTTGCGCATCGGCGAGTGGAAGCCGATCTGCTGCTTCACCAAGGTGAAGCCGTGCGGCGCGGCCTTCATGGCGGCGACGGCGGCGGCGAAATCCTCCGGCTCGAAGCGGGTCATCGGCGTGCGGATGCCGCCGTTGTAGACCCGCACGCGGTCGCGCACCTTGCCGCCGAGCAGCTTGTGCACCGGCACGCCGGCGGCCTTGCCGGCGATGTCCCACAGCGCGATCTCGATGGCGCTCACCGCCGCGCCCCAAGGCTTGAACGCGCCGCGCGGGCGCAGCGGGATCATCGCGCGCTCCACCAGGGTCGGGTCCACGCCGATCACCGCCTCGCGCAGCATGGCCACGTGCGGGCGGATGAACGGCTTGGTGAACTCCACCGGGCCGTAGCCGCTGATCCCGGCATCCGTCACCACCCGCACCACCGGGTTCTCGCCGATCACGGCGCAGCGCACATCGGTGACCTTCATCGGCACCCTCCCACCACCGGGCCACTGTGCCATCCGGCGCGCCACCTTGCGAAGTGCGGCCGCCTGCCGTGAACTGGCGCACCGCCAAAGGGAGGAAGTGCCATGAAGGGTGTCGTCGTCTGCCCGCAGCCCCGTGCCGCCGATGTGGGGGCCGCCATCCTGTCGCGCGGCGGCACCGCCTTCGATGCCGCGGTGGCCACCGCCTTCAGCCAGATGGTGAACGACCCCTTCATGTGCGGCATGGGCGGGATGGGCACGCTGCAGGTGTTCCGCGCCGCCGACGGCCGGCACGAGATGATCGATTTCCACACCCGCGGCGGCAGCAAGGTCACCCCCAGCATGTGGGCCGCCGACCAGACCGGGCGCAGCGAGATCAGCGGGTATTCCTTCTTCGCCGACAACCGCTCAGAGCTTGGCTACACCGCCGTCATGACGCCGGGCACGGTGCGCGGCTTCCATGAGTTCCACGCCCGCTACTGCACCATGGACTGGGCCGACCTGCTGGCGCCGGCCATCGCCCAGGCCCGCGCCGGCGTGACGGTGACGCCGTTCTACAGCGGCTTCCTCTCCGGCACGCCCATGGCCGGGGTGCCGAACGGCCATACCCGCATCAGCCGCACGCCGGAATCCGCGCGCATCTTCCTCAACGCCCAGGGCCGCGTGCATGCCGTGGGCGAGACGCTGAAGCTGGATGACATGGCGAACACCATGGAGCGCGTGGCGAAGGGGGGTGCGGACGAGTACTACACCGGCGCGCTCGGCGAGCAGATCGCCGCGGACTTCGCCGCCAACGGCGCCTTCATCACCGCCGACGATCTGAAGAACTACAAGGTTCGCCAGGGCATGCCGGTGATCGGCAGCTATCGCGGCTACCAGGTGGCCTCCAACCCGCCGCCCGGCTCCGGCGCGGTGCTGATCGAGATCCTCAACATCCTGGAGAATTTCGACCTCGGCCGGCACCCGCCCGGCGGCGTGGAGCATATCGACCTGCTGGCCCGCGCGCTGGCCGCGGCGCATGTGGACCGCGAGGCGTGGCTGGCCGACCCCGAGTTCGTGGATGTGCCGGTGGAGACCATGATCTCCAAGGACCGCGGCGCGCATTGGGCGGCCGAGATTCGCAAGGGTTGGCTGCCCGGCCACCGGCAGGGTTCGCCGCCCTCCTGCACCACGCACCTGTCGGTGATGGATGCCGCCGGCAATGCCGTGTCGGTGACGCACACGCTGGGCACCGGCGCCGGCGTGGTGACGCCGGGGCTGGGCTTCCAGTGGAACAACGCCATGAAGCTGTTCGACCCGCAGCCGGGCCGGGCGAATTCCATGGCGCCGGGCAAGGCGCGCACCACCGGCATGGTGCCCACCATGCTGCTGAAGGACGGCAGGCCGGTGCTGGTGGTGGGCGCGCCGGGCGGCTCGGTGATCATCACCGCGGTGCTCACCACCATCCTCAACATCGTCGATTTCGGCATGACGGCGGCCGAGGCGGTGGCCTTTCCGCGCATCCACTGCGAGGCGGGGCCGGTGTTCGCCGAGGCGCGCATCCAGCAATCCGTGGTGGATGCGCTGCGCGCCCGCGGCCACGAGGTGCGGCACAGCCCGCACAGCTTCGACCCGACGATGAGCCGGGCGCACGCCATCTGGCTCGGTGGCGGCAACCGTGGCGCGCTGGGCCCCTGGCAGGCCGGCGCCGATCCGCGCGGCGGGGCGGGGGTGGCCTGGGCCTGGTAGAAGCTGGGGCCTCGTAGTGCCATCGATTCTTGGCTGGACCGCGCCGCCGAGTTGCGGCAATCCCCACGCAACCGCATTCAAGGAGCCTGCGCGCATGAACCGTCGCCAGCTGATGGCCCTGTCCGGTGCCGCTTCCCTCACCGCCGCCTTCCCCGCGCGGGCGCAGGCGGGCCAGGTGGTGGCCTACACCGCCTTCGCCGAATCGGTCACCGCCATGACCCCGTCCTTCAAGGCGCAGACCGGCATGGACATCCAGCTGGTCGCCGCCGGCTCCGGCGAGCTGGTGCGCCGCATCACCGCCGAGCGCGCCCGCCCGCTGGCCGATGCGCTGATCTCGGTCGGCGGCGAATCGATCGACGGCAACGCCGCGCTGTTCGCGAAATACACGCCGAAGGAGGACGCCGCGATCCTGCCGGTGCTGAAGGTCAGCCCGAACTGGATCCCGTTCTCGGTCACGCTCGCCACCGTGCTCGCCGTGAACACGCGCCTGGTGCCAGAGGCCGAGATCCCCACCACCTGGGCGGAGCTGGCCGACCCGAAGTGGAAGGGCCGCATCGCCTATGCCGGCGCCGACCGCTCCGGCAGCGCGCTGATCCAGCTGCTGCAGATCCTGCACAATTTCGGCGAGGAGCGCGGCTGGACGCTGTTCGAGCGCATGGTGGAGAACTTCGTCATCACCGGCAGCTCCGGCGCCGTCTCGCGCGGGGCCGCGCAGGGCGAATACGCCATCGGCATCACGCTGGAGGACAACGCCCAGCGCTTCATCGATGGCGGCTCGCCGCTGCGCATCGTGTATCCGAAGGAGGGCATCAGCTTCGCCGCCGATGCCATGGCGGTGGTGGCCGGCGGCCCCAACGCGGCCGGGGCGCGCGCGCTGGTCGACTTCATCGTGTCGACCGAGGGCCAGCGCATCATCGTGGAGCGGTTCGGCCGCCGCCCGATCCGCGCCGACGTGGCCCAGCCCAAGGGCGGCGTGGACGTGGCCACGCTGCCGGTGAACAACGCGCCGGTGGAATGGACCAACGCCCGCACCCGCGACGTGCTGGCGCGCTACCTGCGCCTGGTCCGCCGCTGATCCCGCCGCCATGACCGGAGCGCATCTGGAGGCCAGCGGCATCAAGGTGCGCTTCGGCGATTTCGCAGCACTCGATGGGGTGGACCTGTCGGTGCGGCGCGGCGAGCTGGTCACGCTGCTCGGCCCCTCCGGCTGCGGCAAGACCACGCTGCTGCGCGTGATCGCCGGCTTCCAGCAGCAGGGCGCCGGCCACATCACGGTCGGCGGACGCAGCCTGGACGGCATCCCGCCGGAAGGCCGCAACTTCGGCATGGTGTTCCAGAGCTACGCCGTGTTCCCGCACATGTCGGTGGCCGACAACGTCGCCTACGGCCTCACGGCGCGCGGCGTGCGCGGGGCAGACCGCGCCCGGCGGGTGCAGGCCGCACTGGAGCGGGTGCAGCTCGGGGCGCTCGCCGCGCGCCATCCGGAGGCGCTCTCGGGCGGCCAGAAGCAGCGCGTGGGCTTGGCCCGCGCCATGGTGATCGAGCCCGACCTGCTGCTGATGGACGAGCCGCTGTCCAACCTCGACGCCCTGCTGCGCATCGAGATGCGGCGCGAGATACGGCTGATGCAGCGCGAGCTGGGCATCACCACGATCTACGTGACCCACGACCAGGAGGAGGCGCTGGCCATCTCCGACCGCATCGCGGTGATGCGCCAGGGGAAGCTGCTGCAGATCGCCCCGCCGGAGGAGGTGTTCGAAGCCTCGGCCCACGCCTTCGTCGCGGACTTCATCGGCGGCTGCAACTGGTTCGACGCCACGCTGGCACCGGGGCCCGACGGGGACGCGGTGGCGCTGGCCGAGGGCCCGCGCTTCGTGCTGCCGCGCGGCAAGGATCGCCCCGGGGATCGCCCCGCCGGCCCGGTGCGCGTGGCCCTGCGCAACGAGGACCTGCGCCTGTGCGACGCGCCCGGCGCGCTGCCCTGCCTCTCCGGCCAGGTGCTGATGCGCGCCTACATGGGCCACCGCACCCGGCTGCACCTGCGCCTGGCCTCCGGCGCCACCATGGATGCCGACGTGCCGAGCGGCGCCGCCCTGCCGGCCGAGGGGGAGGTGGTGCACCTGGAGTTCCACCCCGACCGCGCCCGCCTCTTCACCCGCGAGGCCGGGCCGGTTGACGGGTGGCGCATCGCGTGAGCGCGCTCGCGCGCCTGCTGCGTGACCCCTGGCCGCTGGTCGCGCTGCTGGTGGTGGCGATCATGCTGGTGTTCGTCGCCTGGCCGCTGGCCGAGCTCGCCCGCCAGAGCCTGATCGGCCAGGAGAGCGGGCGCTTCGGTCTGGAGAACTACGTCGCCTTCTTCGAATCCCGCTACTTCCGCCGCGCGCTGGCCAACAGCCTGACGGTGGCGGCACTCGGTACCGTCTTCGCCCTGGTGCTGGCGGTGCCGCTGGCGCTGGCCTTTGCGCGCTACGATTTCCGCGGCAAGCGCTGGATCGAGGTGGCGATCCTGATGTCGATGCTCTCGCCGCCTTTCGTCGGTGCCTATGCCTGGATCCTGATGTTCGGCCGCAGCGGCATGGTGCGCGAGGCGCTGGCGAGCGTCGGCATCGACATCCCGCCGATCTACGGCGCCTTCGGCATCGCGCTGGCCAGCGCCTTCGGCCAGTACCCCGTGCTGTTCCTGGTGGTGCGCGGCGGGCTGGCGCGCGTGAACCTGGGGCTGGAGGAGGCGGCGGCCAGCCTCGGCCGCGGCCGGCTGGCGGTGATCCGCACCGTCACCCTGCCGCTGGTGCTGCCGGCGCTGGTCACCGGCACGCTGCTGGTCTTCCTCGGCATCATCGCCGATTTCGGCACCCCGAGCATCCTGGGCGAGGGCGAGCGCTTCCCGGTGCTGGCCACGCTGGCCTTCTCGCTCTACCTGTCGGAGATCGGCGCCGAACCCGGCATGGCGGCCACCACGGCGGCGATCCTGGTGCTGATCGCCCTGGCCCTGGTGGCCTTCGCGCGCTGGCTGGCGGCGCGCCGCACCGTCTCCAACGACACCTCCGGCCAGCGCGTTGCCACCCCGCTCACCGGCGCGCGCGGGGCGTTGATGGCGGTGGGCACCGGCGCGCTGGTGCTGCTGTCCAACATGCCGCTGTTCGTGGTGGTCGGCTCCTCGTTCCTGGAGGTGCGCGGGGTGGTGTTCCAGCCGGTGCTCACGCTCGCCAACTACACCAACGCCTTCGCCGCCCTGGGCGACGCGCTGTGGAACAGCCTGATCTACGCCGCCATCGCGCTGGCGATGATCCTGGTGATCGGCGCGCTCGCCGGCTACCTGATCGCGCGGCGCGGCAGCCTGCTGTCGCGCATGGCGGACCTGCTGATCATGGTGCCCTACGTGGTGCCCGGCACGGTGCTGGGCATCGGCTATGCCTCGGTGTTCAACCAGCCGCCGCTGATGCTCACCGGCACGGCCAGCATCATCGTGGTGATGTACGTCATCCGCCGCCTGCCCTACGTGGCGCGCGCCTCGGCCAGCATCGTCTACCAGATCGACCGCGGGCTGGAGGAAGCCTCGCAGAGCCTCGGCGTGCGCCCGCTCGGCGGCTTCCGCCGCGTGATGCTGCCGCTGATGCGCCCGGGCCTGCTGGCCGGGGCGGCGATCGCCTGGGTGGAGGTGTTCAACGAGCTCTCCGCCTCGATCGTGCTCTACACCGGCGGCACGCGCACGCTGCCGGTGGCGGCCTACCAGCAGTCGCTGGCCGGCGATGTCGGCATGGCGGCGGCCTATGCCACCATGCTGATCGCCATCACCGCCGGCGCGCTCGCCCTGTTCATCCGCCTGCGCGGACGGGGCGGCGAGGTGGGGGTGCTGTAGCGGCGCCTCAGCGCGGCAGCAGCGTGCGCCCCATCAGCGCCTCGTCCACCGAGCGCGCGCATTGCCGCCCCTCGCGGATGGCCCATACCACCAGCGACTGGCCGCGCCGCATGTCGCCGGCAGTGAACACCTTGGCCACGTTGGTGCGGTAGTCGCGGTCGTTGGCCTCCACGTTGCCGCGCCCGTCGAGCGCGGCCCCCGACTGCTCCACCAGCCCCGGCACGCGCGGGCCGGTGAAGCCCATGGCCAGCAGCACCAGGTCGGCCTGCAGGCGGAAGGCGCTGCCCGCCACTTCCTGCATCGACATGCGCCCGCCGGGCCCGCGCACCCATTCCACGCGCACGCATTCCAGCGCCTCCACGCGGCCGTGCACGCCCACGGCCTTCTTTGTCAGCACGGCGAAGTCGCGCTCCGCCCCTTCCTCATGGGCGTGGCTGGTGCGCAGCTTCAGCGGCCAGTTCGGCCAGGTGAGCGCCTTGTTCTCCATCTCCGGCGGCTTCGGCATGATCTCCAGCTGCACCACGCTCGCCGCCCCCTGGCGGAAGGAGGTGCCGATGCAGTCGCTGCCGGTATCGCCGCCGCCGATGACGACGACATGCTTGCCCTTGGCGGTCAGCGTGCCGCCGGGCGCGGCCACCGGCTCGCTGTCGCCGGCGACGCGCTTGTTCTGCTGGGTGAGGAAATCCATCGCGAAGTGGATGCCGTCCAGCTGCCGGCCGGGCACCTCCAGGTCGCGCGGCTGCTCGGCCCCGCCGGCCAGGATCACGGCATCGAACCGCTCCGTGAGGGAGGCGAGCGTCACCTCGCGGCCCACCTCCACGCGGGTGCGGAACTCCACGCCCTCGGCTTCCATCTGCGCCATGCGGCGGTCGATGAGGGTCTTGGCCATCTTGAAGTCGGGGATGCCGTAGCGCAGCAGCCCGCCGATGCGGTCGGCCTTCTCGAACACCGTCACGGCATGGCCGGCGCGGGCCAGCTGCTGGGCGGCGGAAAGCCCGGCGGGGCCGGAGCCGACCACGGCCACGCGCTTGCCGGTGCGCTTCGTCGGCGGCTGCGGCAGGATCCAGCCTTCCTCCCACCCCTTGTCGACGATGGCGCATTCCACCGTTTTGATGGTCACCGGGTTGTTGTCGATGTTCAGCGTGCAGGCGGCCTCGCAGGGCGCGGGGCAGACGCGGCCGGTGAACTCCGGGAAGTTGTTGGTGGAATGCAGCATGCGCAGCGCGGACTGCCACTGGCCGCGATGCACCAGGTTGTTCCAGTCCGGGATCAGGTTATTGATCGGGCAGCCGTTGTGGCAGAACGGGATGCCGCAATCCATGCAGCGCGTGGCCTGCGCCTTGGTGCCCTCGTCGCCCAGCGGCACCACGAACTCATCGTAGTTGGCAACGCGCTCGGGCACCTTGCGGTAGCCGCGCTCGCGGCGCTCGATCTCCAGGAAGCCGGTCGGCTTGGCCATGGCTTGCTCCCCCTTACTGCGCCGCGACGCGCAGCGCGTTGCGCTCGGCGCGGAGTTCCAGCATCGCGCGGCGGTAGTCGCGCGGCATCACCTTCACGAACTGGCCGAGCGCGCGCTCCCAATCCGCCAGCAGCGCCTTGGCGCGGGCCGAGCCGGTGAGGCGCGCATGGCGCTCCACCAGGATGCGCAGGCGTTGTGCATCGAAGCGCAGCGGGTCGCCCATGCCGTTGTCCGTGACGGAGGGCGGCTCAGCCACCGGCGCCTCCGGGTCCTCGGCGGGGTCGTCGGCCGAGAGCTTCTCCAGGTCCACCATGGCGGTGTTGGCGAGGTCGGCGAAGCGGCCCTCGGGGTCGTACACATAGGCCACGCCGCCCGACATGCCGGCGGCGAAGTTGCGCCCGGTCTCGCCCAGCACCACCACTACGCCGCCGGTCATGTATTCGCAGCCATGGTCGCCGGTGCCTTCCACCACGGCCACCGCGCCGGAATTGCGCACCGCGAAGCGTTCGCCTGCCACGCCCTGGAAGTAGGCGTCGCCGGCGATGGCGCCATAGAGCACGGTGTTGCCGACGATGATGTTCTGCGCCGGGTCGCGCCCGCTGCCGAAGGGCTGGCGCACGATGATGCGCCCGCCGGACAGGCCCTTGCCGACATAGTCGTTGCCGTCGCCCTGGAGATCCAGCGTGATGCCGTGGGCGAGGAAGGCGCCCAGGCTCTGCCCCGCGGTGCCGCGCAGCGCCACCTCGATGGTGCCCGCCGGCAGGCCGGCATGGCCGCGGCGCTGCGCCACCTCGCCCGACAGCATGGTGCCCACGGTGCGGTGCACGTTGCGGATGTCGCGCGCGATGCGCACGCGCTCGCCCTTCTCCAGCGCGGGGCGGGCGGCGGCGATCAGCTCCATGTCCATCGCGCGTTCCAGGTGATGCACCTGGCGCTCGCTGTTCCAGATCGCCACGCCCTCGCGCGGCGGCACCTGGTGCAGGATCTTGGACAGGTCGACGCCGGCGGCCTTCCAGTGGTCGATCGCCCGGCGCATGTCCAGCCGGTCCACGCGCCCGGTCATCTCGCCCATGCTGCGGAAGCCGAGCCTGGCCATCAGCTCGCGCACTTCCTCGGCGACGAAGAAGAAGTAGTTGATCACGTGCTCCGGCGTGCCGGTGAAGCGCGCGCGCAGCACGGGGTCTTGCGTCGCGATGCCCACCGGGCAGGTGTTGAGGTGGCACTTGCGCATCATGATGCAGCCGGCGGCGATCAGCGGCGCGGTGGCGAAGCCGAACTCGTCGGCCCCCAGCAGCGCCCCGATCACCACGTCGCGCCCCGTGCGCAGCCCGCCATCCACCTGCACCGCGATGCGCCCGCGCAGGCCGTTCAGCACCAGCGTCTGCTGCGTCTCGGCCAGCCCGATTTCCCACGGCGAGCCGGCATGCGTCAGCGACGTCAGCGGCGAGGCGCCGGTGCCGCCCTCGAAGCCGGAGATCGTCACATGATCCGCCCGCGCCTTGGAGACGCCCGCGGCCACCGTGCCCACGCCCACTTCCGAGACAAGCTTCACGGAGATGCGGGCGCGCGGGTTGGCGTTCTTGAGGTCGTGGATGAGCTGGGCGAGATCCTCGATGGAATAGATGTCGTGGTGCGGCGGCGGCGAGATCAGGCCCACGCCGGGCGTGGCGTAGCGCACGCGGGCGATGTTCTTGTCCACCTTGTGGCCGGGCAGCTGGCCGCCCTCGCCGGGCTTCGCACCCTGGGCCATCTTGATCTGGATGTCGTCGGCATTGACCAGGTACTCGATGGTCACGCCGAACCGGCCAGAGGCGACCTGCTTGATGGCGGAGCGTTCGGAATCGCCGTTGGGCAGGCGCACGTAGCGGTCGCTCTCCTCGCCGCCCTCGCCGGTGTTCGACTTGCCGCCGATGCGGTTCATCGCCACGGCCAGCGTGGTGTGCGCCTCGCGGCTGATGGAGCCGAAGCTCATCGCCCCGGTGGCGAAGCGCTTCACGATCTCGCTCGCCGGCTCCACCTCCTCCAGCGGCACCGGGGTGCCGGCGCGGAATTCCATCAGGCCGCGGATGGTCAGAAGCCGGCCGGTGGGGTCCTTGCTGCCCTGGTCGTTGATGCGGGCGGCGAAGCGGCGATAGGCATCCTGCGCGTTGCCGCGCACGGCGTGCTGCAGGTCGGCCACCGTCTCCGGCGACCACACATGGTCCTCGCCGCGCAGGCGGAAGCTGTAGTCGCCGCCGGGGTCCAGCTGGTCGCGATAGACCAGCTCGTCGCCATAGGCCTGGCGGTGGCGCAGCACCGTCTCGGCCGCCACCTCGGCCATGCCGGCGCCCTCGATGGTGGTGGCGGTGCCGGTGAAGCACTTCTCGATGAAGGCGCTGGACAGGCCCACGGCATCGAAGATCTGCGCGCCGCAGTACGACTGGTAGGTGGAGATGCCCATCTTGGACATCACCTTCAGGATGCCCTTGCCGATGGCCTTGATGTAGTTCTTGCGCACCTCGTAGGCCGAGAGGGTCATGCCCTCCGACACCCGCAGCGCCTCCAGCGTGTCGAAGGCGAGCCAGGGGTTCACGGCTTCCGCGCCGTAGCCGGCGAGCACGCAGAAATGGTGCACCTCGCGCGCCTCGCCGGTCTCCACCACCAGCCCGGTGCCGGTGCGCAGCCCCTGGCGGATCAGGTGGTGATGCACGCTGGCGGTGGCCAGCAGCGCCGGCACCGCGATGCGCTCGGCCGCCACGGCGCGGTCGGACAGGATCAGGATGTTGTGCCCGGCCAGCACCGCCTCGGTGGCCTCGCGGCAGATGCGCTCCACGGCCTTCTCCAGCCCGGCCGCACCCTCGCCGGCGGGCCAGGTGGCATCGATGGTGGCCGCCCGGAACGCGCCGCCGATCTGGCCGGAGATGTGGCGGATCTTGGCGAGTTCGGCATTGGTGAGGATCGGCTGGCCGACCTCCAGCCGGTAATGCGTGCCGGCGTGGTGGCCCAGCAGGTTCGGGCGCGGGCCGATCATGCTCACCAGCGACATCACCAGCTCCTCGCGGGTGCTGTCGATCGGCGGGTTGGTCACCTGCGCGAAGTTCTGCTTGAAATAGTTGTAGAGCAGCTTGGGCTTCTTCGAGAACACCGCGATCGGCGTGTCGGTCCCCATGGAGCCCACGGGGTCGTCGCCCTCGCGCGCCATCGGCTCCAGGAAGAACTGCATGTCCTCCTGCGTGTAGCCGAAGGCCTGCAGGCGGTTCAGCGCGCTGGCATTGTCCTTGCCATGGCCGTTCGGCTCGTCGGCATCCGGCAGGTCCTCCAGCTTCACCTGGGTGGCGCGCAGCCATTCCTCATAGGGGTTGGCGCTGGCCAGCGTCTGCTTGATCTCGGCGTCGTCGATGATGCGGCCCTGCTCCAGGTCGATCAGCAGCATCTTGCCCGGCTGCAGCCGCCACTTGCGCAGGATGCGCTCCTCCGGCACCGGCAGCACGCCGGTCTCGCTCGACAGGATCACCAGGTCGTCGTCGGTGATCAGGTAGCGCGCCGGGCGCAGGCCGTTGCGGTCCAGCGTGGCGCCGATCTGCCGCCCGTCGGTGAAGGCGATCGCCGCCGGCCCGTCCCACGGCTCCATCAGCGCGGCGTAGTATTCGTAGAAGGCGCGGCGCTGCGGATCCATCAGCTTGTTGCCGGCCCACGCCTCCGGGATCAGCATCATCATCGCATGCGCCAGCGAGTAGCCGCCGGCGATCAGGATCTCGAGCGCGTTGTCCAGGCACGCCGTGTCGCTCTGCCCGTGCGGGATCAGCGGCCACATCTTGTCGAGGTCCGCCCCCAGCAGCGGCGAGGACATCGAATGCCGGCGCGCGAACATCCAGTTCACGTTGCCCCGCACCGTGTTGATCTCGCCGTTATGCGCGATGAAGCGATAGGGGTGGGCGAGGCGCCAGGAGGGGAAGGTGTTGGTGGAGAAGCGCTGGTGCACCAGCGCCAGCGCGCTCTCGCACAGCGGGTTGCGCAGGTCGGCGTAGAAGCTCTGCACCTGCGGCGCCAGCAGCAGCCCCTTGTACACCACCGTGCGGGTGCTGAAGGAGGGCATGTAGAGCTCGGCCAGCCCCGGCTGGCGGTTCTTCTCCGACAGGTCGCGGACGTTGTTCAGCACCTGCTTGCGGATCGCCAGGATCTTGCGCTCGAAGGCATCCTGGTCGCGGATCGCCGCGTTGCAGGCCACGATCGCCTGGCGGATCACCGGCATCGTCTCGATCACCCGCTCGCCGAGGCCGGAGGTGTCGGTCGGCACGTCGCGCCAGCCCAGCAGGGACTGGCCCTCGGCCTTGATGATCTGCGCCAGCAGCGCCTCGGCGGTCTGCCGGCTGTCCTTGTCGCGCGGCAGGAAGCACATCGCCACGGCATAGCGGCCCGGCGGCGGCAGCACGATGTCGTTGGCCTTCGCCCAGTGGCGCAGCAACCCGTCCGGAATCTGGATCAGGCAGCCGGCCCCGTCGCCCACCAGCGGGTCGGCGCCGACCGCGCCGCGGTGATCCAGGTTCACCAGGATCTGCAGGCCGCGTTTGATGATGTCGTGCGATTTCGCGCCCTTGATGTTCGCCACGAAGCCAACGCCGCACGCATCGTGCTCGTTGGCGGGATCGTACAGCCCCTGCGCGGCCGGCAGGCCGGCCCACTCGGTTGCGTTCATCGCGGTCGCTCCCCGGTCCGCCCTCGCGGGCGGATGGCTCTTGTTCACCTCGCGCGGCCCGCCGGTGGCGCGCAGCGCGAAGGTGTTGCCAAATCATGCAATGGCGCTGCGTGCAAGAGGCAAACGCCCGTCGCGCGCCGTGAATGCCTAGAAGCCGGGCATTCCGCGCGCCGCTTCGGCCAGGAAATCCCGCGCATAAGCTGCCTGGGAGCGGCCGACCTCCAGCCGCCATTCCTCGGCCGCATGGCGCCACAGCGTGATCCCCACCCGCCCCAGCACGGTGCGCGTCGCCCGCCCGGGCGGGAAGGCGCCCTCCTCCAGGTCGAGCGGGCAGCCCGCCGAAAGCGCCCGCGCCGCGCCGGGGCCGCGCAGCACGAAGCCCGCGAACCCGTCCGATACATCCACCAGCGCATGCGCCATCCCCGCCAGCGCGGCCGACAGCACCGGGGCCGGGTCGTCCTCCTCGGGCGCCAGCAGCAGCCACTCGCCGGG
>CANHCJ010000048.1 GCA_947458025.1 Rhodospirillales bacterium
CACGCCGCGCAGCGTCACCACGCCGGCCGCCCCCACGAACAGCCCACCGCCCAGCCCGGCGCCGCCGCCGCCGCCGTAGAACCCGCTGCCGCCATCGCCGCCGCGCGCCAGGGCGTTGGCGATGGCGAGGTTGCGCACCTCCACCGTGCCGCCCAGCACCATCAGCCCGCGCTGTGCCCCCAGCCCGTCGATCGTGGCGCCATTGCCCTCGATGGTCAGCCGCGCCCCGGCGGCCAGGTTCACCGCCAGCAGCGCCTCGTCCAGCCGCAGCGTGCCGTCCGGCACCGCCAGCGCGATCGTGTAGCCGCCGCTGCCGCCCGCCATGCTGCGCAGCGCGGCGTTGAGCCCGGCGAGGTCCGAAACGTGGAAGATCGTGTCCGCGGCAGCGACGCTCATGGCAACCCGGCTGGCCCCGGCGGGGCAGGTCTGGGAAGGGGCGCGTCGTCCTGGCGCGAAGATCGATGCCGACGGTCTAGCACGAACCGTAGGCGAAGGGGTTAACGGCTACCGCCTGGCGGGTGCCTCGGCAAGATGATCGCAAGGAGGTGGCCGGCCACCCGGCGACCGGCCGCACAGGGCGGGCTTGCATGGGGGGCCGCGCTGTGGCGCAGTCTGCGCAACCGACCGGAGGAGAACGTCATGCGCGGGCTTGCCTTGCTCTCTGCCCTCGCCGTGCTTGCGGCCCTGCCGGGTCCGGCGGCGGCGCAGGCGGACCCCTGCGCGGGCGGGCTCGATCCCGCCCGCATCATCGAATGCCTGCGCCCCGGCGGCATCACCAGCACCACCCGTGGCATCCGCCCGGCCGGCGCCGTGCCCGCCCAGCCCGCCGCCGCGGCCCCGGTGATGCGCCGCCATCCGCCGCCGCCGCCGGTCTCCTCCGTTGATCTCACCGTGCCCTTCGCCTTCGACTCCGCGGAGCTCACCCCGCAGGGCACCGCCGCGCTCGCCGCGCTGGGCACCGCGCTGAAGGACCCCTCGCTGGCCACCGCCCGCTTCCGCATCGCCGGGCACACCGATGCCAAGGGCACCGACGCCTACAACCAGGCCCTGTCCGAGCGCCGGGCCGAGGCGGCCCGCCGCTACCTCGTGGAGCAGGCCGGGGTGGACCCCACCCGCCTGGCCGCCATCGGCTTCGGACGGCGCGAGCTCTACGACGCCAAGAACCCCTACGCCGCCTCGAACCGTCGGGTTCAGGTGATCCGGTTGGAGAACTGACATGGCCAAGCTTGAATTCTGCACGGTGGAGGACGAGGGCCGGGTGCGCATCGTCACCCTCAACCGCCCCGAGGTGCTGAACGCCCTGCACAGCGACGCGCACCTGGAGCTGGAGAAGGTGTGGGACGAGTTCGCCGCGCGCGACGACCTCTGGGTGGGCATCGTCACCGGCGCCGGCGACCGTGCCTTCTCGGCCGGCAACGACCTCAAGGTCCAGGCCGCGGGCAAGCGGGGGCAGGGGGCGCGCACCGGCTTTGCCGGCATCTGCAACCGCTTCGACCTCGACAAGCCGCTGATCGCCGCGGTGAACGGCGTGGCCATGGGCGGCGGGTTCGAGATCGCACTGGCCTGCGACATCATCATCGCCGCCGAGAACGCCATCTTCGCCCTGCCGGAGCCGCGGGTGGGCCTGATTGCCGGGGCCGGCGGCGTGCACCGCCTGCCGCGCATGATCCCGCAGAAGCAGGCGCTCGGCATGATCCTCACCGGCCGCCGCGTGCCGGCTGCGGAGGGCAAGGAGCTGGGCTTCGTCACCGAGGTGGTGCCGCAGGGCCAGGCGCTGGCGGCGGCGAAGCGCTGGGCGGAGATGATCCTGGAATGCTCGCCGATGGCGGTGCGCACCTCCAAGCAGGCGGTCTATCGCGGCATGAACGAGCCGACGCTGCGCGATGCGCTCAACACCCGCTATCCGATGCAGGACGCGATGATGAAGAGCGAGGACTACATCGAGGGCCCGAAGGCCTTCGCCGAGAAGCGCAAGCCCAACTGGAAGAACCGCTGATGGCCATGAAAAGGATGGTGCTGGAGATCGGCATGGGCACCGATATCCGCGGCACCGACTACACCAAGGCCGCGGTGCGCGCCCTGCGCGATGCGCTGTGGCACAACTCCCTCACCGTCACCGCCGCCCTCGGCGTGCCGCTCGATTCCATGAAGGTGGAGGTCAAGATCGGGGTGCCGAAGCCGGAGGCGGTGGACACGGCCCAGGTGCTGGCCATCCTGCCGCACGGCACCGGCACCTGTGAGGTGGTGGAAGGCGGGCTGGAAATCCCCAACGCCGCCGGCACCGGCTCCACCGTGATGGCCACCGCCGCGGCCACCGTATGGCTCGACCTTCCGGACGGAGACGCCTGATGCCCCGGCCCACGGCGATGAAGCGCATCATCCTCGAGATGGGGATGGGCAACGACCTGCATGGCGGCGACTACACCAAGGCCGCCCTGCGCGCGGTGCAGGATGCGCTGCACCATTCCTCCCTGGCCCTGATCGGCTCGCTCGGGTTGGACGCGAAGAAGATGCAGGTGGAGGTCACGATCGGCGTGCAGCAGCCCGAGGCGGTGGATGCCGAGCGCGTGCGCGCCTCGCTGCCCTACGGCGTGGTGACGGTGAAGGTGGTGAAGGGCGGGCTCGATGTCGCCGGCACGCGCGACACCGCGGTGATCGCCAATGCCGGCATCGTGGTCTCGCTCGACGTGCCGCAATACGGCTGAACGCGGACCGGACCGTCCCTGCGCGGGGTTGGCGCCCACACGCCGCCGCCGCATGATCGCGCCCAGAAGAAACCGGGAGACGCCCAGACCATGGCCCGCACCGTATCGCGCCTGCTCGCCGACAGCCTGGAGGCGCACGACATCGACCTGATCTACTGCGTGCCGGGCGAGAGCTACCTGGGCCTTACCGACGCGCTGGCCGACAAGAACTCCATGCAGCTGATCGTCTGCCGGCACGAGGGCGGCGCCGCCTTCATGGCCGTGGCCGATGGCCGCCTGCGCGACCGCGCCGGCGTGGCCGTGGTGTCGCGCGGCCCGGGCCTGGCCAATGCCATGGTCGCCATCCACACCGCCTACCACGACGCCACCCCGCTGGTGATGCTGGTCGGTCAGGTGGAGCGCAAGGATTTCGGCCGCCTCGCCCTGCAGGAGCAGAACTACTCCCGCCTGCTGAGCGACATCACCAAGCTGGTGATCGAGGTGAACGAGCCGGAGCAGGCCAGCGAGGCGATCGCGCGCGCCTTCCACGTCGCCGAAAGCGGCCTGCCCGGCCCCGTCGCCGTGATCCTGCCGGAAGACCTGTTCGACGAGACCACGGATGCCCCGGTGGATGCCCCGCGCCCCAAGGTGCATGCCGGCCCGCGCGCCGAGGACCTCGACCGCCTGGTCGCCATGCTCGCCGCCGCCGAGCGCCCGCTGGTCTATGTCGGCGGCGCCATGGCCGCCGATGCGGTGGCCGACCCGCGCGCCTTCGATGACCTCGCGCGCTTCGCGGAGGAATGGGTGGTGCCGGTCAGCCCCACCCATCGCCGCCCGGCGCTGTTCGATGCCGCGCACCCGCATTACGGCGGCTATGTCGGCATCCGCGTGCCGGCCGCGCAGATCGGCGAGATGAAGAAGTCCGACCTGCTGCTGAGCCTCGGCGAGCGCCTGACGGACACGGTCAGCCAGTCCTACGCCTTCCCCACCGCGCCGCAGCCGCAGCTGCCGCTGGTGCATGTCTTCCCCGACCCGAACGAGGTCGGCCGCGTCTTCCGGCCGGATCTCGGCATCCCCGCCAGCCCGCTGGCCGTCATCCGCGCCCTGCTGGCCCGCGGCCGCCCCGAAGGTGCGGAGAAGCGCCGCGGCTGGGTGGGGGGGCTGAACGCCATCCACCGCAAGCTGATGGCCCCGGAATGGCAGCCCACCAGCGACGGCGTGAACTTCGCCCAGGTGGTGGTGGAGATCGGAAAGCACCTCGCCCCCGATGCCGCCGTCACTTCCGATGCCGGCAACTTCTCCTCCTTCATCCACCGCTACATCGGCTTCAAGCCGGGGATGAGCTTCCTCTCCTCCGTGGTCGGCGCCATGGGCGCGGGCGTGCCGATGGCGGTGGCCGCCTGCCTGCGCGACCGCAACCGCCAGGTGGTCAGCTTCTCCGGCGACGGCGGCACGCTGATGACCGGCAACGAGCTGGCCACCGCGCGCATGTACGGCGTGAACCCGATCCTGGTCGTGTCGGACAACAAGAGCTACGGCACGATCTCGATGCACCACATCAACCGCTACCCCGGCCGCCCCTATGCCGCCGCCACCGACCTGCGCAACCCGGATTTCGCCGCCTGGGCGCGCAGCTTCGGCGCCGAGGGCATCGTGATCTCCACCGAGGCCGAGGTCGCGCCCAAGATCGCCCAGGCCTTCGCCATCAAGGACCGCCCCGTGGTGATCCACGTCCACTCCTCCGCCGAGCAGATGAGCGCTTGGCGGCGGAAGAACTAGGGAGCACGCACATGCCCATCGAATCCGCCCAGCGCCTGCACGCCATCGGCAAGGCCCTGCTGATCGGCGCCGGCGCCCCGCCCGAGGAAGCCGAGACCGTGATGCGCCATTGCATCGAGGCCAACCTCGCCGGCCACGACAGCCACGGCATCATCCAGATCCCCGGCTACATCGATCGCATCAAGGCCGGCCACATCGTGCCCGGCGCGAAGTGGGAGATCGTGCAGGAGTCGCCCACCACCACGGTGGTGGATGGCCATTGGGGCTTCGGCTACGTCGCCAACGAGCGCGCGATGAAGCTCACCATCGAGAAGGCGCGCACCGCCAACGTGGCCGCCGCCACGGTCAGCCGCCAGGGCCATATCGGCCGCCTGGCCGGCTATTCGCTGATGGCCGCCGAGGCCGGCATGATCGGCCTGTGCACCGCCGATTCCGGCCGCTCGCCCAAGCACGTCGCCCCCTTTGGCGGCGCGGAGGCCCGGCTCGGCACCAACCCGATCTCGATCGCGGTGCCGTCGGACCTCGACGGCCCCTTCTTCCTGGACATGGCCACCTCGGCCGTGGCCGCCGGCAAGATCTCGCTGGCCGCCGCGCGTGGCCAGGCCATCCCGGAAGGCTGGGTGGTGGCGGCGGACGGCTCGGCCACCAGCGACCCGAAAAGCTTCCGCCAGGGCGGCGCCCTGCTGCCGCTGGGCGGCACGGAGGGGTTCAAGGGCACCGGGCTCGCCGCCATGGTGGAGGTGCTCTGCGGCCTGCTCACCGGCCTCGGCTTCGGCATCGACCCCACCGGCCGGCACAATGACGGCTGCTTCATGGCCGTCTTCAACGTGGCCGCCTTCCGCCCCCTGGCCACCTTCAAGCGCGAGGTGGCCGAGTTCGCCCAGTACCTGAAGGACACCAAGCCGGCGGTGGGCAGCCCCGGCGTGTTCTACCCCGGCGAGATCGAACACCTGAAGCAGCAGGACCGCCGCGCCAAGGGCATCGAGGTGGAAGACGCCACCTGGGCCAAGCTGCGCGAGCTGGCGCAGGGCTACGGCGTGGCGGGGCAGCTGGGGCTGGGCTGAGGCCAAACCCCAGGCGATGGCGGCGAGCGCCTGATGGCCCTCGCCGCCTTTCCGCTCACTCCTTCAGCGGCTTCTTCGCCAGCATCATGCGCCGGCGGGCCTCGCCCTTCTGGCGCAGGTATTCCGCGTTCTCCGGCGTGACCCGATTGTAGACCGCACGCCAGCCGGGATCGCCGTTCCACTGGAACGGGGCGACCACGGTGGTCTGCGGGGCGGTGGCGCCTTCAAGCAGGTCCAGCGCCTGGGCGACGATGGCCTTCTGCATCTCCGTCTGCCAGGGGAGGCCGGCGGGGTTGCCGAGCGGGAAATCGGTGAACACGAAGCGAGCGACCGCCGTGTACTCCACGATGTCCTTCGCGGAGCCGATCACAACGGTGGGGATGCCGTTCTCTTCCAGATGCCGGGCGACCAAACTCACGGTTTGGTGGCACACCGGTCAGATGGCGCAGAGAATGGCCGCGTCCGCTCCGTCTTCCCTCAGCCGCGCCAACGCCTCGGGCGCGTCCTGTGCCAGCGTCTTGCGGATGCTGTACTCCGTCGGCACCCCATGGAACCGGGCCGTCAGCCCCGCGAACCGCCCCGCCTTCGCCAGCGCGGCCGCGGCGTGCAGCGGCAGGAAGCTCTCGCGGTCGTCGGTATGCGTCGTCTCCCGGTCCCAGGCGAGATCGCTGGTGTCCAGCCCCTCCGGCGCCTGATCGACCGGCGCCGACCACACATGCCGCCAGCCCTTGGCATCCTTGTTCGAGCCGTCCAGCGGGCTGGCCGTGGTCAGCAGCGCAATCCGCGCCTCGGCCAATGGCTTGGCGAGGCGGGCGAAGGGCGCATCCGCGTTGTGCGCCCACTGGTAGTCGGCCTTGTAGCCGAGCGCGCGGTAATACAGCCGCGTTCGCTCCATGTAGCCGACCGGCTGGCCGGGGTCGTCCATTGGCGGGTCCTCCTGATGCCCTCGCCAGCATGCGCCGGGCAGGGCAGGCGAGCAATCGCCAGCGGCGGCGCGGGGCGATAGGATGGCGGCATGATCCTGTTCGGCATGCTCTTCGCGATCAACCTGCTCGCCTCGCTGGTGGCGCTCGGCTTCTTCATCGTCGGCCTCGCCGACGGCTCCGTCACCACCTTCAACATCCTGCTCTGGGCGGCGATGCTGAGCACGCTGTTCTCGCTGCCCTGGTTTGCCTGGCTCATGCGCCTGCGCGGCCACCGGCGCCTGGGCACCATCCTCCTGCTCCCGGTCGCCGGCGTGGCGGCCGTGGCGGCGCTGGCCATGCTGGTGCTGATCGTCAGCCCGGGGAGCTGGCGGTAGGAAGGCAGCGCCTTCCTAGAGGGGAACGTCCAGCCCCAAATTCTCCCGCAGCGTCTTGCCCCGGTATTCCTTGTGGTAGAGCCCCCGCCGCTGCAGCTCCGGCACCACGTGGTCCACGAAATCGGCATAGGCGCCGGGCACGTGCGTGGCACCCACCACGAAGCCGTCGCAGCCGCGGCCCACGAACAGCTCCTCCAGCTTGTCCGCCACCTCCTTCGGCCCGCCCACCACCGCGCCATGCGGCCGCCCGCGGCCGGTGATGGTGATGAAGTCCCGCGTCGTCGGGTTCTTCTTGCCGCTGGCCTGCACCACTCGGTCGCGCATCGTCTGGATGCCGCCGATGCTCGCCATCTCCGCGTCGGTGAACGGCTCGTCCATCCCCTTGGTGGCGAAATCGAAGTTCAGCGCCTCCGACAGCAGCGACAGCGCGTCGATCTCCAGCGGCAGCTTCTCGATATAGGCCATCCGGTCCTCCGCCTCCGCCTTGGTGGCGGCGCAGACCGTGTGCACCAGCGTGCACAGATGCACCTGCTCCGGGTCCCGCCCAGCCGCGGCGATCTCCTCCTTCACCGCCTGGTAGCCCTTCTGCTGCACCGCCAGCGGCCCGCCGCCGGCGAAGATCACCTCCGCCCAGCGCCCGGCGAACTTCCGCCCGCGGCCGGATTGCCCGGCCTGGATGATCACCGGATGCCCCTGCGGCGTGCGCGGCACGGTGAACGGCCCGCGCGAGGCGAAATGCTCCCCCCGGTGGTCCAGCCGCCGCACCTTTTCCGGATGCGCGAACAGCCCGCCCGCCTTGTCCAGCACCAGCGCATCCGCCTGCCAGGACTTCCAGTGGCCGAGCACCACCTCCATGAACTCGTCCGCCCGGTCGTAGCGGCTGTCGTGCTCCATCACCTCGTTGCGGCCCATGTTCCAGGCCTCGCCCTCGTTCAGCGAGGTCACCACGTTCCACGCCGCCCGCCCGCCGGTGAGGTGGTCCACCGTCGCGAACTGCCGCGCCACATGGAACGGCTCGTAATAGGTGGTGGAGGCCGTGGCCCCGAGCCCCAGATGCGTCGTCGCCATGCCCATGGCCATCAGGCACGCCAGGGGGTCGAGCTTCACCACCCGGATGCCATGCTCGATCGCATGCGCATGGTCGCCGCCATAGCGGTCCGGCAGGGCGAGACGGTCGTCGAAGAAGCCCAGGTGGAACTTGCCGCGCTCCAGCGTGCGGCCGATCTCCTGGTAGAAATCGGCCGACATGAAGTCCACCCGGCTGTCCGGATGGCGCCAGGACATGGCGAGGTTGGTGCAGTTCTGGGCCTGCAGAAAGCCCACCATCGTCATCTGGCGCGGCATCGTTGTTCCTCCCGGAAGGCAAGGCCAGGGGCGCTGCCCCTGGACCCCGCTGGGGCCTTAGGCCCCAGACCCCTTATTCTTTCCGCCTTCGGCGGGGAGGGCCCGCCGGGCTGCTCCACCGCCTCGATGGCCCTCCCCGCCGAAGGCGGAAAACGGAGGAGGGTCCAGGGACCTCAGGTCCCTGGCGGGTCCAGGGCAGAGCCCTGGCCTTGCCTTACTGGGAGAACTTCGTCCCCCCCAGCCGCATCAGCCCATCCGGCACCAGGCTCATGTTCTGCACGCTCTTCTGCGAGCCCATGATGTTCTTGGAGGCATAGAGGTAGATCAGCGGCAGGTCCTGGCGCTGGATCTCCCACACCTTGGCATAGATCGCCCGCCGGTCGGCCACCGCCGTCGCCACGCGCGCCTCGTCCAGCAGCGCGTCCATCGCCGGGTTGGTGTGCTTGCCGTAGTTGAACGCCCCGCGCGAGTGCATCTGCGGCCACATGTTGCCGTCCGCGTCAGAACGCCCGGACCAGCCGATCATGTAGGCCTGGAACTCGCCCTTGTACCCCGCCTGCAGCGAGGAGGCGAACTCCATCACCTTCACCTTCAGCTCGAACCCGGCCTCGGCCACCATGGACTGGATCACCTCGGCCGCCTGCTGCGCCTCGGGCGAGTTCGTCACCGTCAGCTCCACCGGCACCCGCCCGGTCACGCCGGCCTGCGCCAGCAGCGCCCGTGCGCGGGCCACGTCGCGCGCCGGCGGCTTCACCGCCTCCACGAAGAAGGGCGAGCTCGGCGGGTTGGCCTGTGCCGTCGGCGTCAGCATGCCGGCGAACACCACGTCGCTCAGCGCCTGCCGGTCGATCGCCAGCTCGAAGGCCCGGCGCACCAGCGCGTTCTGCCCCGCCACCGTGTTCGCCGCCGGCCCGTTGTTCACGTTGAAGTTGATGCCGGTATAGCCCAGCGCATCCCACACCGTGAGGTTCAGCCGCGCATCGCGCCGCACCGTCGGCGTGTCGTGCGGTGCGATCGGCGCGATGTCGAGCGTGCCGGCCTGCAGGTTGGCCAGCCGCACGGAGGAGTTCGGGATCGGCAGGTAGGTCACCCGGTCGAAATGGATGGCGCCCGCGTTCCAGTAGCCGGGGAAGCGCCGCAGCACGATCCGGTCCTGCGGCACCCGGCTGTCGAACGCGAACCCGCCGGCGCACACGGGGTTGAGGCCGAACTTGTCGCCCGCCGCCTCCGCCGCCTTGGGCGAGATCATGATGCCGGAGCGGTCGGTAAGCTGCGCCAGCAGCTGGCTGGCCGGCTGCTTCAGGTTCAGCCGGATGGTCAGCGGGTCGATCACGTCGATCGATTCCACCGCGTTGATCTCGCCCGCCCGCATGCTGCCGCGCATCGTGAGGTCGCGGGTGAGCTTGTACTTCGCCGCCTCCGCGGTCAGCTTCTCCCCGTCATGGAAGGTCACGTCGGGCCGCAGCGTGATCACCAGCCGGGTCGGGCTCTCATACCGGTGCCCGGTCGCCAGCTGCGGGATGATGTTCAGCTTGTCGTCGAGGTCGAACAGCTTGTCGCACATCGCCGCATACACGATGCGGCCCACGAAGCTGGAGCCGAGCGTGGGGTCCAGCAGGTCCGGGTCCTCCGCCAGGCCCATCCGCAGATGGCTCGCCGAAGGCTGCGCCTGCACCGGCGCCGCACCCATCAGGGCGGCCAGCGCGAGTGCAGAAGAAAGTAGCAAGTTCCGCATATTGGTCCCCATCGATGAGAAATTGAGTCAGGTGATCGGGCGCCCGTCGCGCGCGATCGCGGCCTCGATCACGGCCCGGTCGCCCTCGCCCCACGGGTCATCCCGCCCGGCCAGGAAGCGCCGGAACACCGCGTAGCGCTCCAGGCTGATCCGGTGCAGCCGCCGCAGGTCGGCCAGCGGGTCGGCATGGTCGTCGGAGCGGATGTCGAGGTCGGGGTAGGGGTCGCGCGTGCAGATCTTGAGCCCGGCGGATTGCTTGCCGCGCTTGTCCCCGCCCACCGCCTCGCCGGCCTCCATGGCGCTCAGCAGCCGCTCGGCCATGCTGCCGCGGGCGCCCAGGTAGCCCTCCAGCGTCGCCTGCACCACCTGCGGCCCGGCCAGCATGTTCCCGGCCACCGAGACGTCCTGCCCCGCCACATGGCCCGCCCAGGTCACGCAGTTGGGGCCGCTGTGCTGGGCGATCTCGCCGCGCGCATCCAGGATGTGGAACTGCCGCTGCAGGTGGTGCGGGTCCGGCGCCATCAGGCTCTCCAGCACCGCCCGCGCCCCCTCGCCGGCGCGCAGCCGCGGCATGGCGTGCACGGCATGCATGGGGTTCACCAGCGCCTGCGTGGCCAGCGCCGCCACCCCGCCTTCCACATGGATGCAAAGCCCGCCCACGGCAAAGAAGCGGGAGGCCACGGCGGCACCCAAAGCACCGGTGGCGGAATCGCGAACGAGAATGGACCAGGTCATGCCGCAGTCTCACGCGCCCCCATGCGGGAGGCAAGTGGGCGCGGGGCGGCGGGCCTCAGCCGGCGGCGAAGTTCCGCTCGAACATCTCGGTCTGGGTCATGCCGCGCACCATGGAGGTGACGGCCGACGAGGGGGAGGAGGCCAGCGCGCTCGCCTTCACCACCGCCTGCAGCCGGTTGCGCGCGCCGAGCTGGCGGTACACGGCGGCCAGGTGCGTCTTCACCGTCGGCACCGCGAGGCCCAGGCGGCGGGCGATGTCCTTGGTGGAGCGCCCCTCGGCCAGCAGGTTCAGCACGTCGGCCTGGCGGGCGGTCAGCGGGTGGTGCGGCATCTCGGCCGGCTCGCGCAGCGGCGCGGGGGCGGGCTCGGCCACGCCGCGCAGCGGGGCCATCTTGGCGCTCTGCGTCGGCTCGCTGCTGCCGGTGGAGATGAACAGGTCGGGCGTGGCGATCACCTTCAGCGTGCGGATCAGCTTGATGCCGCTGCAGGTGCGCGAGATGTAGCCGCCCAGCCCGTCCTCGAAGCAGCGGATGATGGTGGCGCAGTCGTTGGTGTCGCCCAGCCCCACCACCTTGGTGTGCGGGTGGTCCTGGCGCAGGCCGCCCAGGCTCAGATGGGTGTGCAGCCCTGGCAGCCCGAGGTCGAGGAACACGAGGTCGAAGCGCGACATGGCCAGGCGGGCCCGCAGTTCGATCGCGTCTGCGGTCTCCACGATCTGCCATGTGGGGTGGCAATGCGTGACCAGCTCGACAAATTCGGCGCGAAACGTCCGATTCTTTTCTGCAATGAGTATCCGCATCATGCGCATCCCGTTCGGCAGGTGAAAAGTAACATCAGTTGACGTGAAAGAGAAGCCCTTCGGTGTTAATTTTTCGGTAATTGCTTGTTGCAGCTCGTGATACCCCCAGAAAACCCTGCCTGAATCGAGGTTGAGCCAAACTTGAATCGACTCTGTTCTTGGAGAATCATAAAACCTTGAGTCGAGGAAACGATTGGTTTTTTCAGAATCGTCCCGATCGGTTCTTAACAAGAACGCTTTCTTGCGATTTGGTTTCCGTCGCGCCGCCGGTAGAGTGAATCCGATTCACGATGATGTACTACTGACTCATGACTCTGTACCTGGATTCACAAGTCGAGGTCCGGCGCGCCCCGGCCGGAGCCGCCACGAAGATTTTTCAGCCTCCCACGCGGAACCAGATTGCAACGGTAAGTTGCGGCATTCACAGGATATTCCGTCAACGTGAATCGCATTTTGCAGGAACCCCGCGCCGCGCCCCCACGCCCGCCCGGCGCCAAACGTGCCCCGCCCTCGTGCACGCCCCGCAGTATCGCCGCAGCACCGCCGCGCCCCGCCGCCGCGCGTGACCAGGCGCGAATTCACGCCGCCCGGCCGCGCGTTCACGTTCACGCTTGTCATGCGCCGGTGTCAGTTGAACGCGGCCACCAGCCGCAGCCCCGCCGGCCCGGCCACCACGATGAAGATGCACGGCAGCACGAAGGCCACCATCGGCAGCGTCAGCAGCACCGGCAGCCGCGCCGCCTTCTCCTCGAAGCGGATCAGCGTCTCCTGCCGCATCTCGCCGCCCAGCTGGCGCAGCGCCTCGCCCAGCGGGGTGCCGTACTGCATGGTCTGGATCAGCGTCGTCGTCAGCCGCTTGATGCTCTCCAGCCCCGTCCGCTCGCCCAGGTTGGTCAGCGCCACCCGCACGTCGGAGTTCATCTGCAGCTCCTGCACCGTCTGCTCGAACTCCCAGGCGATCTGCGGATGCGCCTCGGCGATCTCCTGCGCCACCCGCGTCAGCGCCGGCTCCAGCGGCAGGCCGGCCTGGGTGCAGATCAGCAGCATGTCCATCGCATCCGGCAGGCTGGCTTCCACCTTCTTCACGTAGGTGTCGCGCAGCCGCCGCACCACCATGTCCGGCCCCACCAGGCCCAGCACCGCCGCGGCCGCCGGCAGCAGGTTGGAGAACATCTGGTCCATGTTCAGGTGCTGCGTCACCAGCACGGCGATCAGCGGCAGCCCCACCAGCAGCAGGATCTTGCAGCCGATGAACATCCCCAGCGCATTGCGCCCCGACATGCCGGCCACCGCCAGCGCCTTCTCCAGCTCCTCCACCGTCTTGCGCGACAGCACGCCCGAGCTGGCGATCCGCCCGCCGATCGCCGCCACCATCCGCGCCAGCACCTGCCCGGGCTGCGGCGCCGCCGCCCCGTTGGCCGCCCGCGCCACATAGGTGCCGTTGGCCATCTTCAGCCGCATCCGCAGCCGCTCCTCGCGCCGCGAGTGCCGCATCAGCGCCAGGCCCGAGACCACCATGGCCAGCGTCAGCGCGAAGGCCAGGCCGAACAGGACGGGATTGTTCATTTCAGGCTCGTCCGGATGATCATGCGCATCGCCAGGATGCCGGTGGACAGCGACAAAAGCGCGATCCCCAACAGGTTGCGGCCCGACTCTTCCATAAAGAGCACGCCGATATACGCGGGGCTCAGCACCGCCAGCCCCAGCCCGGAGACGAAGGGCAGGGCGGCCAGCACCATCGCGCTGGTCCGCGCCTCAGAGGCCAGGGCATAGGCCTTGGAGCGCAGCGCCACGCGCTTGCGGATCACGTCGGCCAGGTTCTCCAGCGTCTCGGTCAGCCCGCCGCCGGTCTGGGATTGCAGCGAAAGCGCGGTGGCGAAGAACTGATATTCGGGAAGACCAGCACGTTGCGCCATGGCCTTAAGGGAAAGGTCAAGCCGCGTGCCGATCGAAAGGTCGCTCGCGATCCGCTCGAACTCCGGCGCCGTCGGCGGCAGGGATTGCCGCGCCACGTGCCGCATCGCCTCGCTCACCGGAATCCCCACCCGCACGGAGCGCACGATCATCGAAAGCGCGTCCGGCATCTGGTTGCGCAGCAGCTGCCGCCGCCGCTCGTCCACCCAGTTGAAGAAGGACCGCGCCAGGAACACCCACACCACCGGGATCAGGAAGAAGGCCATGTCCCCGGCCACGATGGTCAGGACCCCCGCCACCACCCGCGCCAGCAGCAGCGTCAGCACCAGCACGATCAGCCACGGCACCGGGTAGTGGCTGGCATGGCCGGGGTCGAAGCCGAAGATCCCCATCGCCCGCCGCAGCCAGCCCTTGTCGGCCGAAACCTCCGTGCGGGTGATGCGCATGCGCATCTCCTGCGGCTTGTCGTCCTCCTCGCGCCCGCCGATCTCGTCGAGCCGGCTCTTGAGCTTGTCCAGCCGCTTGCGCTCGGCAATGATCGAGAACCCGGTCGCGATCATGCCCACCAGCATCGCCAGCGCGCCCACGAGGAACAGCCACCTGTTATCCGCGAGCATGCCCGCCCCTCCCGCCGCCGGCGTGCCCGCGCCTAGCCCCGCGCACGTTCCATCTCCGCCGCCTCGTCGAGCGCGGTCATCCACTCCCGGTCGTAGCCGAAATAGACCAGCCGCCCGTAGCAGGCCGGCCGCGCCTTGCTCACCTTGTAGTGGCCGACGATCCGCCCCTCGTGGTTCTCGCCGTCCATCACGAACTGGAAGATGTCGTTCATCAGCACGACATCGCCTTCCATCCCGCAGATCTCGGTCACCTGCGTCACCCGCCGGCCGCCGTCGCGCTGGCGCTCCACCTGCACGATCAGGTTCACCGCGCTCACGATCTGCACCCGGATGGCGCGCGAGGGCAGGCCCATGTTCCCCATCTGGACCATGTTCTCAACGCGGATCAGCGCATCGCGCGTGTTGTTGGCGTGGATCGTGGACATGGAGCCGTCATGGCCCGTGTTCATCGCCTGCAGCATGTCGAACGCCTCGCCGCCGCGCACCTCGCCGATGATGATCCGGTCCGGCCGCATGCGCAGCGCGTTGCGCACCAGGTCGCGCTGGGTGATCTCGCCCTTGCCCTCCAGGCTCATCGGCCGGGTCTCCAGGCGCACCACGTGCGGCTGCTGCAGCTGCAGCTCGGCCGCGTCCTCCACCGTGATCACGCGCTCCTTCTCCTCGATCAGCCGGGAGAGCGCGTTCATCATGGTGGTCTTGCCGGAGCCGGTGCCGCCCGAGATGATGATGTTGAGCCGCGAGGCAGAGGCCAACGACAGGATCTTGGCCACCGGCCGCGTCAGCGCCCCGAACCCCACCAGCCGCTCGAAGTCGATCGGCTTCTTGCTGAACTTGCGGATGGACATGCTGGGCCCGTCGAGCGCCAGCGGCGGAAAGACGATGTTCACGCGGCTGCCGTCCTTGAGGCGGGCGTCCACCATCGGGCTCGCCTCGTCCACGCGCCGCCCCACCCCGGCGGCGATGCGCTGGCAGATCCCGGCCAGGTGCGCCTCGTCGCGGAACTTCACGTTCGAAAGCTCCACCTTGCCGGCGCGCTCCACGAACACCTTGTTCGGGCCGTTCACCATGATGTCGGCCACGCGCTCGTCGTCCAGCAGCGGCTGCAGGGGCCCCAGCCCCAGCATGTCGTTCACCAGCTCCTGCGCCAGCATCCGCTGCTCGACGGCATTGAGGTGCACGCGCCGGTCGGTGGCGATCTCGCTGATCAGCTTCTCCACCTCGGTCGCCAGCCGCTCCGGCGTCAGCGCCGCCACGGCAGAGGGCTCCAGCCGCGCCAGGCACATCACCCGCAGTTCCGCGATCGCCTCCGGCGGCGCGCTCTGCGCGGCGGTCACCACGCTGATGCCGCGGTCGGGCTGGGCCGCCGGCGCCGCCGCCGGGGTTTCCTCGACGCCGCTGCGCCGCCGCCCGAACCCGATCGCGCCGAAGCTCACTTGCGGCCCCCGAACAGCCGCCAGCCGCGCTTGGCCGGCGCCGCATCGCCCTCGCCGGCCCGCTTGCCCTGGTCGAGCAGGCCGCTGGAGGCGCAGAGCGTGGTGATCTCCATGATCGCCGTGCGCAGCGGGCTGCGCGCCGCCGCCGCCGGCTCGCCCAGGTTCACCGCATTGGCCACCACCCGCGGCAGGTCGGGGATGGTCACGTCCACCTTCATCCCCAGCGTCTCCTCCACCTGCCGCCGCTGCAGCCCGCCCGGCATGCCCAGCCGGTTCAGCACCAGCACCGGCCGGTCGGTCTGCTCCGGCCCGGCCTTCAGCCCCATCAGCTTCAGCGTGTCGCGGATCGAGACCAGGCTCGGCAGCATCACCACGACGCGCTGGTTGGCCTGGCGGATCAGGTCCCGGCTGAACGCCATGCCGTTGAACGGCACGTCGGCCACCACGAAGTTGTAGCGCTTGCGCAGCGCCGCCAGCAGGGAGGCCGCGGCCCCCTCGGCATAGGGCGGGGTGTCCATCAGCGGCACGTCGCTGGCCAGCACGTGCAGCCGGTCCGAAACCGGCTGGGCGGCCCGCTCGGCCAGCAGCGCGTCGATCCGCTCCGGCGTCTCCAGCGCCGATTGCAGCCCGCCGCTCGGCGCCGTGTTCAACAGGAACGCCCCGGTGCCGCGATGCAGGTCGGCATCCAGCAGCACCGTGTGCCGGTGCCGCTCCGCGCCCAGGTGCCAGGCCAGGTTCGCCGCCAGCATGGAGGTGCCCACGCCGCCCTGCGCCCCGGTCAGCGCGATCATCCGCCCGCCCAGCACCACACCCGCGCGGCTGGACTGCCCGCGCACGAACGGCCCGAAATGCCGCGCCACGATGTCGCGCGTCAGCGGCTTGGCGAGGTACTCCATCGCCCCCAGCCCGCGCGTGACCTCTCTATAGAAGGTGATGTCGTGGATATCGCCCACCACCAGCACGCACACATCCGGCTCCACCACCTCCGACAGCGCGCCGAGGGCCGCCAGCGGTTCGTCCTCGCCGGAGACATCCACCACCAGGATGCGCGGCGTCTTCATCTTCTGCAGCGCCGCGATCCCGGCCCGGATCCCGCCGCGCCGCATATCCGCGGTTTCCAGCAGCAGGTCCGCCAGCCCGTCGCGCACCGCCGCCTCGGTGTGCGCGTCCACCAGGAAGGTCATGATCTGCGGCCGGTCGTGGCGCACCGCCGCCACGCTGGCATCCGCACTCCCGGGCCGTGCCACCACCTCGGACATCAGCGCTGCGCCTCCGGCCCGCCGGCGCGCTGCCCGAGCCCGCCGCCCTGCTGCCCGCCCTGCTGGTTGGCCTGGCGCTGCCCGGCGCCGCCCTGCCACAGCCGCTCCACCGCCCCGCTGGCCCCGCGCACGGAGCCGCCTGTATCGCCGCGCCCGCGCGCGAGGTCGGCGGGGTTGGCCACCTGGGCGGCGATATTGGCCTCGTTCACCCCGCTCGGCCGCCAGATCCCGGCGCGCTCATAGGGGTCGGTCATCGAACAG
>CANHCJ010000049.1 GCA_947458025.1 Rhodospirillales bacterium
AGCGCCGCCGGCAGCGCCTCGCCCGCGCCCTCCAGCGCCTGCTCCAGCTCGCCCACCAGATCCGCGGAGAGCTCGGCGAAGTTGTTCACGAAGTTGAGCGGGTTCTTGATCTCATGCGCGATGCCGGCGGTGAGCTGGCCCAGCGAGGCGAGCTTCTCGCTGGCCACCAGCCGCGCCTGGGCGGCGCGCAGATCGGCCAGCGAGGTCGCCAGCTCCCGCGTGCGGTCCGCCACCTTGGCTTCCAGCGTCTCCTGCGCGTCGCGGATGCGGTCGGCCATCTCGTTGAAGCGCAGCGCCAGCGTGCCGATCTCGTCGGCCGAGGCCACGGGAATGCGCAGGTCGAGGTCACCCTCGCCCAGCCGTTCCGCGCCCGACTGCAGCTGGCGGATCGGGTCCACCAGCCGGCGGGACAGCACCAGCCCCGCCGCCAGCGCCAGCCCCACCCCGAGGCCCAGCAGCGCCAGCGTCTGGTACAGCGCATTCCACACAGGCTCCAGCGCCTCCACCGTCGGCTGCTCCACGAAGACGATCCAGCCCAGGCGCGGAATGGCCGCATGGGCGGAGAGCACGAATCGCCCATCCAGCCCGCGTGCCGTCAGCACCCGTGCGCGCTCGCTGCGCCCGCCCGCCAGCGCGGCCACTGCCTCGCGCACCTGCGGCAGGGCGGAGAGATCCGTGTCGCGCAGCACCAGGCTGATGTCGGGATGCGCGATCAGCCGCCCGGTCCGGTCCGTCACGAAGGCATAGCCGGTTCCGCCCACGCGGATCGTGGTGATCACCTCCCAGATCAGCTTCAGGTTCACCTCCGCAATGGTCGCCCCCGGCACGCGCCCGGCGTGCTGCACGGCAATCGCCATGTAGGGCTCGGAGCCGCGGCGGAAGGTCACGGGGCCAGACCATGTCCGCGCCGCCTGCGCCCCGCGGAAGCGCGGATCGGCCGACAGGTCCAGCCCGCTGTCCAGCACGTCCGGCTCCAGCCGCGACAGGCGCAGCCGCTCCCGCCCGGCGCCATCCACGTACAGCAGCTCGGTGATCGCCGGCGCCTGGCGCAGCAGGCGGATGAAGTCGTAGCGCCGCTGCTCCATCGGCACACGCGCCCAGTCCGCCCGCGTCGTCCAGCCGATCTGCTGCTCCAGCTCCGCCACGAACTGCACCACCCGGTCCGCCGCCGCGTCGGCCTTCTCCTGTTCCACCCGCACGGCCGCCTCGGTTGCCTCCTCATAGGCCAGCCACATGCCGATGGTGCCGTTCACCAGCAGCACCGCGGTGACCACGCCGAGGAAGGCGAGCGCGAGGCGCTGGCCGAGGGAGAGGGGGCGGCGTGTCATGGCTGCGGCACGGTCACTCCAGCACCAGATCGGCCCTGGCCAGCAGGGACGTCGGAACCGGCGTGCCAATGGCTGCGGCCGTCTGCAGGTTGACGGCAAGCTCGAAGACGCGGGGGCGCTCGATCGGCATGTCCTCCGGCGGCGTGCCGCGCAGGATGCGGGCGACGAAATGGGCAAGGCGACGGTAGGAGTCGTCGAGCCGCGGCCCGTAGCTTAGCAGGGCGCCCGCCTCGGCGAAGGCGCGCCACCCTGCAGCGAGCGGCATCCGCCGGTCCATGGCGAAGCGCGCAATGGCGGCGCGGTTCTGCAGCGCGAACCCGTCGGAGAAGACGGTGATGGCCTCCGCCTGTCCGGCCGCGATGCCGGCCAGTGCCGTCTGCAGTTCCTCCGCCGTGCGCGCGTGATGGAACTGCACCGCCAGGCCCAGCCTGGCCGCCGCCCCCTCAACCGCCTCGCGCTCCAGCGCGTCGCCGGGATGGGTGGGGTTGCTCAGCACCGCCAGCCGGGTCATGTGCGGCCGAAGCTCGCGAAGCAATTCCACCCGCTTGGCGTTCAGTTCGGCCGAGAGGAAGGTGATGCCGGTCACGCCCGCCGGCGGGCGGGACAGGCTTTCGGCGAGGCCCGCCGCCACCGGATCGCTGCTCACTACGAACGCCACCGGCACCGGCGGCCGGCCGCGGACCACCTGCGCCACGGCCGCGCCCTGCACCACCAGCACCCGCACCTGGGCGCGCAGCAGATCGCCGAGCAGGTCCGGCACGCGCGCCATGCTGTCGTCGCCGAATCGGAACAGGATTTCGATGTCGCGCCCCTCCACAAGGTTGCGCTCCGCCAGCCCGAGGCGCAGCGCCGGGATGAACGTGGCCAGGGAGGCTTCGCGCTGGGCAGTGAGCCAGCCGATGCGGACCGGCGGCACTTGGGCGCGGGCCGGCGTGGCAAGCGCAGGCATGGCCAGGAGGAAACGGCGCGGGATCATTCAATCACCTCATCGGCACGGGCAATGATCGAAAGCGGCAGTGTCCTGCCGATGGCGGCGGCGGCACGCAGGTTCGCCACCAGTTCGAACCGCGTCGGCCGCTCCACCGGCAACTGGCTGGGGGGCGTCCCCTGCAGGATGCGCGCGGCATGGTACGCCAGCCGCGCGAAGCTGGACTCCAGGTGCGGGCCGTAGGTCAGCAGCCCGCCAGCACGCGCGAAGCTGCTCCAGCCGGAGATGCTGGGCAGAAGGTGCCGGGCAGCGAAGGCGGAGACGTCGGCGCGGCTCTGCAGCATCACGCTGTCCGGCAGGACCACCAGCCCGTCCACCGGATCGCGCAGAACGCTCGCCAGCTGGTCGCGGACATCGTGCACGGTGCGCGTCGGCGCCCAGCGGAGCCGCAGCCCGAGCCGCTCGGCCGTGGCCTGCGACGCCTCCACCTCCAGCTCCACGCCCGGGTGCACGGGATCGCCCATCAGCATCACGTCGCGCGCCATGGGGCTGACCTCGCGCAGCAGCTCGATGCGCTTGCCGTTGAGGTCCACCGCCATGAAGGTGACGCCCGTCAGGTTCCGGCTCGGCCGCGCAAGGCTGTCGGTGAGGCCGGCCTTCACCGGATCGCCGCTGAACCCGAAGACCACGGGGATATCCGTGACGCGGCGCACCTCGAAAATGGCGCCCCCCTGCGAGACGATCACGGCCGGGCGGCGCCGCACCACGGCGTCCACCACGGCGGGCAGCTGTCTCGGATCACCGTCCGCGGAAACGGCGTCGAGCACCAGGTTCCGTCCCTCGGCGAATCCCTGCGCGGCAAGCCCGGTCCGAAAGGCGGCGAGATACTCCTTCACCTGTTGCAACGGAAAGACCGAAACCCACGCCACACGCTGCTGCGCCTGGGCCGCGGCGGGGTGCCATGGTGCTGCGAGGCTGGCAGCAAGCAGGGTGCGGCGCTTCATTCGATCACCTCGTCGGCACGGGCGAGCAGCGTCGGCGGCACGATGAGGCCGAGTTCCGCGATCGCGCCCAGATTGAGCACAAGCTCCAGGCGGGTCGGCAACACCACCGGCAGGTCGGCCGGTGGCGTGCCGCGCAGGATGCGATCCACGTAGCCCGCGCCGATGCGATAGTTCTCGCGCAGGTCCGCGCCGTAGGAGGCCATGCCGCCGATCATCGGCGAAAACCGGTTCTCGTACACCGCCGGCAGGCGCGCCGCCGCCGCCCAGGCCACCACCTCGCGCCGGCGCGGGAACAGCACCCAGTCATGCGGCACCAGCACCGCATCCGCCCGTGCCGCCTCCTCCAGCGCGCCGGCCATGCCCTCGTTGCCGGTGAACGGCACTGCGCGCACGCCGAAGCCGAGCCGCGCCGCCTGCGCGGCCACTTCCTGCCGGTTGCGCATATGCACGGGGTTGCCGCGGTTCTCGAACAGCGCCACCTCGCGCCGTCCCGCGGGCAGCAGGTCGTGGAGCAATTCCAGCCGCTTCCCCCACAGCAGCTGCGCCGTGGTGGCCGCCCCGGTGAGCATGCCGCCGGGCCGCGCGAGGGAGGTGACCAGCCTGGAGCCCACCGGGTCGACCACCTGGAGGAACACGATCGGGACGCGGCCGCCCGCCGCCGCCTGCGCCGCGCGCACCTCCGTACCGCCGGTCACCACGAGCACATCGGGCTGCCATGCCACCAGCTCCGCAGCCAGGGCGGGCACGGACGCGAAATTGCCATTGCCGTGGCGCTCGGCGATCTCGCAGGTCTCGCCGTTCCGCCAGCCGAGCGCGGCGAGGTAGCGGCGCAGATGCACGAACGCGACCGGATCGCTGGCCTGCGCGGCCGAGAGCATGCCGATGCGCGGGCGGCGCGCCTGGGCGCCCGCCGGCACCGGGGCCGCCAGTGCCGCGAGCAGGGTTCGGCGCCTCATTCGATCACCTCGTCGGCGCGGGCAAGCAGGGAGACGGGCACCACCAGGCCCGGCGCCGCCGCCGCGCGCAGGTTGATCACCGTCTCCACCCGCGACGGCGCCCCGATCGGCAGTTCGCCGGGCGGCGTGCCCCGCAGGATCAGCGCCACGAAATGGGCGACGCGGGCGTACAGGCCATGGAAATCCGGACCGTGGCTGGCGGTGCAGCCGGCCTCCACCATGCTGCGCCACTGGCCGATGGTGGCCATGCCGGCGGCGCCCGCGGCCCGGGCGATCGGCGCCGCGTCGCACAGGGCATCCGGTTGCACTGCGCGAGCCGCGGCGATCCCGGCCACGGCCAGCGGCAGGGACATCGGGCAGCGCCGCGCGATCACTCGATCACCCGGTCGGCGCGCGCCAGGATGGCGTTCGGCACGGTCAGCCCCAGCGCCTGGGCGCTGCGCAGGTTGACGACGAACTCGATGACGGTGGGCAGCTGCACCGGAAGGTCCCCCGGCTTCTCGCCGCGCAGGATGCGCACCACATAGGCGGCGGCGCGGCGGAACAGGTCGGGCACATTGGCCCCGTAGCTGAACAGCGCCCCCGCCTCGGCGAAGCGGGCGATGTCGCCGATCAGGGCGATCCGCTCGGCCATGGAGGCCGCGACGATCTGCTCGATCATGGAGGAGGTCAGGAAGTCGCGCACCACCACCACCGCCTGCACGCGTTCCGCACCAAGGGCGCGCATTCCGGCCACCAGCGCCGCGCCGTCATGGGAGACGAGCGGCAGGCGCAGCGCGCGCAGCCCCAGCACGGCGGCCGACGCCTCGGTCATCCGCCCCCAGGCATCGAAGGTCGGATCGGCGGTGTTGTGCAGCACACCGATGGCGGAAAGGTCCGGGATGGCCTCGCGCAGGAACTCGATGCGCTTGGCCGACATCTCCTCGCCGAAGCTCGCGAAGCCGGTCACCGAGCCGCCGGGCCGGGCCAGGGAGGCGAACAGCTCCGGGTCGCTCTGCACCGGCGGCAGCCCGATGGCCACGACCGGGGTGGCCGTGGCGCGCCGCAGCAGGCGGGCGGCCGCCGGGCCGGGCACGATGAACACGTCCACCGGCTGCGCGGCCAGCTCGCGGATGATGGCCATCCCGCGCGCCGGGTCGCCCTCCGCATTGCGACTGTCGAGCAGCCAATGCTGCCCCTCCACCAGGCCCTGCTCGCGCATCCCGTCGCGCAGCGCGGCAATGTTGCCCCGGTCGCTCTCGCGCGAGGCGAAGCTGACGAAGGCCACCACCGGCACCCGGCGCTGCGCCCGGGCCAGCACCGGCACCAGCAACAGGGGCAGCGTGCGCCGCGCGATCATTCGATCACCTTGTCGGCGCGGGCCAGGATCGCGTGCGGCACGGTGAGGCCCAGCGCCTGGGCGGTGCGCAGGTTGACCACGAACTCGATGGCCGTGGGCAGCTGCACCGGCAGGTCCCCTGGGTGCTCGCCGCGCAGGATGCGCACCACGTAGCCGGCCGCGCGGCGGAACAGGTCCGGAATGCTGGCGCCGTAGCTCAGCAGCGCACCCGCCCTGGCGAAGCGCGCCTGCTCGCCCACCACGGCGATGCGGTGTTCCATGGCTGCGGCAACGATCTCCTCGCTCATCGTGCTGGTCAGGAAATCGCGCACGACAACCAGCGCCCGCACGCCCCGCCCGGCGAGGCCGGCCATGGCCTCGCGCAGTGCGGCGCTGTCGCGCCCGGCAAGCGGCATGCGGATGCCCTCCAATCCCATGGCACGCGCCGACGCCTCCGTCATCCGGCCCCATGCATCGAAGGACGGGTCGGTGGCGTTGTGCAGCACGCCGATCGCGGCGAGGCCCGGGATCATGTCGCGCAGCAGCCCGATGCGCTTGGCCGACATCTCCTCCCCGAAGCTGGCGAAGCCGGTCACGGAGCCGCCGGGGCGGGCCTGGGATGCGAACAGCTCGGGGTCGCTCGCGGTCGGCGGCAGCCCGATAGCAACCACCGGGATGGCGCTGGTGCGGCGGACCGCGCGGGCCGCCGCGGGGCCCGGCACCACGAACACGTCCACCGGCATCGCCTGCAGTTCACGGATGATCGCCAGGCCCCGCGCCGCGTCGCCGTTGGAGAAGCGATGCTCCAGGCGCCAGCTTGCACCTTCGGCATGGCCCTGCGCGCGCATGCCGTCGCGGAACGACGCCACCGACAGCCCCTCCGCCGCGGCGGAGCCGAAGCCGACGAACCCCACCACCGGCAGGCGCCCCTGGCCACGCGCCGGCCATCCCGCGGCCAGGCCCAGCAGAAGCGGCAGGCTGCGCCGGGCGATCATTCGATCACGTCCCCCGCCGCCGCCAGGACCAGCGGCGACAGCTCCACCCCCATCCTGCGCGCCGTGCGCAGGTTCACCACCGTCTCGAACCGTTCGGGCTGGACCATCGGCAGCTCCCCCGGAAGCTGCCCGCGCAGGACCCGGGCCACGTGGCGGGCCACCTGGCGGCGAAGCGCCTCGTTCACCGTGCCATGGCGCAGCAGGCGGCCCGCCTCGGCCATGCTGCGCCACTCGCAGGTGGTCGGCAGGCCTGCCTCCTCCGGCAGTGCCGCCAGCACGCCGCCGCGCGTGGCGACCACGATGGCGTCCACCGATGCGGCCACGAAGGCCGCCATCACCTCGCGCAGGTCGTGGTCCGGGCGCAGCTGGTGGCGGTAGTCGATGGCGAGGTTGCGGCCGGCCACGTAGCCGTTCTCGGCCATCCCGGCCTCGAACTTCTCCTCGAAGATCCCCCGCTCCGGGCCGTTCACCACATACCCGATGCGCAACGGCCGCAGCGTGCTGGCGCCGGTGCCCCGCCCCGGCAGCCCGCCCGCCGCAAGGCCCAGTATCAGGTGCCGTCGCGTGGGACGCAGGATGTGCCCGGCATTGACCGGCCGATCGGGTGGCATCGTCCTGGTCCCGCCGCCATGTGCTCCTGGACGATTGTCGTTCATTCGATCACCTCGTCGGCTCGGGCGATAATCGCATGCGGCAGGACCAGCCCGAGAGCGCGAGCCGTACGCAGGTTGACCACGAATTCGATCGTCGTCGGCAGTTGCACCGGCAGGTCCGCCGGCTTCTCGCCGCGCAGGACGCGCACCACATAGCCGGCGGCGCGGCGGAAGAGGTCGGCCTGGTTGGCGCCATAGCTGAACAGCGCCCCGGCGTGGGCGAAGCTGGCCTGCTCGCCCGCCACCGCAACGCCTTCCGCGGTCGCCGCCGCCACGATCGCGTCGATCATCGAGCTGGTCAGGAAATCGCGCACCACCACCAGCGCGCGCGCCTTGCCATCACGCAGCCGGCGCATGCCTGCCGCCAGGGCCGCCGGGTCCGGGCTGGCGATGCCCAGACGCAGCGCCTGCAGCCCCTGGGCCTGTGCCGACTCCTCCGTCAGCCGCCCCCAGGCATCGAAGGTGGGGTCGGTGCTGTTGTGCAGGATGCCGATGGCCGAGAGGCCGGGGATCGTCTCGCGCAGGAACTCGATCCGCTTGGCCGACATCTCCTCGCCGAAGCTGGCGAAGCCGGTCACCGTCCCGCCGGGGCGCGCGAGGCTGGAGAACAGCTCCGGGTCGTGCGGCACCGGCGGCAGGCCCACCGCCACCAGCGGGATCGCGCTCGCCCGCCGTACAGCCCGCGCCGCGGCCGGGCCTGGCACGACGAACACGTCCACCGGCATTGCCGCCAGTTCGCGGATCATCGCCGCCCCGCGCGCCACGTCGCCTCCGGCGTGGCGGCTCTCCAGCCGCCAGCTGCGCCCCTCCATCTGGCCCTGGGCGCGCATGCCCTCCCGGAAGGCGTTGACGGTCGAATGGTCGCCCTCGGGGGAGGCGAAGCCGACAAAGCCAACAACAGGCATGAGCGGCTGCGCCCGGGCCACACCCGGCAAGGCGATGGCCGCAAGCAGAGGCAGGGCGCGGCGGGGGATCATTCGATCACCTCGTTGGCCGCAGCCAGCGCCAGGGGCGGCAGGTCCACGCCGATCCGGCGCGCGGTGCGCAGGTTCACCACCGTCTCGAAGCGCTCCGGCTGGACCATCGGGATCTCGCCCGGCTTCTGCCCGCGCAGGATGCGCACCGCCTGGCGGGCGACCTGGCGGCGCAGCTCCTCGTTCACCGGGCCATGGCTCAGCAGGCAACCGGCCTCGGCCATGCTGCGCCATTCGCAGATGGTGGGCAGGGCACCCTCCTCCGCGAGGGCCGCCAGCTCCGCGGCATGGGTCGAGAAGCCGGGAAAGGAGGCGATCACCAGCGCCTGCACGCGCGCCACGCGCAAGGCGGCGAAGGCTCCGGCGAAGCTGTCCGGCCCGCCGGCGATGGCGGGCACCAGCTCCACGCCCATGCGCTGCGCCGCCGCAACCATGGCCGGCACGCGGCCGGGCGCGAAGGTGGCGCCGGCGAGGAAGCCGATCCGCCGCGCCTCTGGCACGGCCAGTCGCAGCAACTCCAGCCGCTTGAGGTCCAGCTCCTCCGCCAGCATCACCACTCCGGTCACCGTGCCGCCGGGGCGCGACAGGCTGGCGGCGAGCCCGTCGGCGACCGGATCGGTGCCGGCGAAGCCCATCACGATCGGAACCGCAGGATCGACCGCGCGCAGCGCATGGGCCGCCGGGTTGGAGACCGCCACCACCACATCCGGCGCCTGCGCCAGCAGCTCGGCGGCCAGCGGCGCCAGTCGTGCGGCATCGCCATCCGCGGAGCGCGCCAGCAGAACCAAGTTCCGGCCCTCCACGAACCCCTCCCGCGCCAGCTCGGGCAGGCCCCAAAGGCGGAACTGCTCGATCGAGATCTGCCCGGACGACAGCAGCCCAAGCCGCGCCACCCGCCCCTGCGCACGCGCTAGGCCCGGCAGCAGCAGCAACGCCAGGGCGCGGCGCCGGATCATGCGATCACCTCCTTGGCGCGGGCCTGCGGCTGCCATTCCAACACCGCCACGCGGAACACGCGCCCCGTCTGGGTCAGCCCCGTCTGGGCGCGCGCCGCGGCGGGGGGCACCAGGAGCCCTGCGAGCACGCCGCGCCGCGCGATGCGGCAGGCGGCGTTCCTGCGCTGTTGCGTCGCCATCGTTGCCGCACCTCCTGCATATGTTGCACCGGCCGAAGCCGTCACGCCCCCACTCTGCCCTGCGGCCCCGGATTGCGATGTGCGTTTTCGCACACCAGACTCGCACGTTCGATGCCAAGGCTGCACCCAGTGTGGCCGCCTTGGCGACCGCCAAAGGGAGGTACCGCATGGCCGCAGATCATGCCGCCGCTTCACCACCGCCGCCGGGCACGGCGGACGCCTTTTGCCGCCTGCCCCTGCTGCACGGCCTGCCCCGCGCAGCGGCGGACGGGCTCGCCGCCCGCTTCGCCCCGCGCATGCGCTGGGCCGAGTTCGCCCCTGGCCAGAGCGTGGTCGATTTCGAGGACGCCTCCACCGATGTCTTCTTCATCGCCGCCGGCCAGGTACGCATCGCCGTCCGCACCCAAGGCGGCCAGGAACTGATCCTGGAGGATCTCCCGGCGGGCGGCTTCTTCGGCGACATGGCCGCCATCGACGGCGCCGCCCGCTCCGCCGCCGTCACCGCGCTGAACCGATCGCGGATCGGCCGGCTGCCGGGAGCCGAGTTCCTGCGCATGGTCAGCGAGACCCCTGAGCTGGCCCAGCGGCTCATGCGCATCCTGGTGCAGCGGCTACGGCTGATGAACGAGCGGATGCTCGACCTCACCTCGCTCGACATCCGCCACCGCCTCTATGCCGAGCTCCTCCGCCTCGCCGTCCCCGGCACCGGCTGCACCCGCGTGATCTCGCCGCCGCCCATGCAGCACATCCTTGCAAGCAGGATCGGTGCCCGCCGGGAGCCGGTATCACGCGAGATCGCGCAGCTGATCCGGGAGGGCTTGGTGGAACGCACCCGGGGCGCCCTCGTTATAGTCCAACCTGCCGCCATTTCTGAGCGAATCGCCAATGCAAGGCAGGGCACGCATTGGCCCCTCGTGCTATCGAGAGCTCCAGCGGCCAAATCTAAGCTCGACCAGCGCGGAACGGGCTTTCGTGAACGTTGAGGGCATCGTTCTGTACATTGGTTCGAGCTCAGCGAATGTTGGTTTCCGGCTCCGACCGCTGCTCCAATGACCACCACCCTACCTTTCTCTCCAGGCGGACAGGCCACGTAGAACCCCAAGATATTTGGAGGTTTTTCGCGCGGGGTTGGGGGTGGCGTCTCGGCCAGAACCCTGTTTTCGCTCTCCGGAAGGGCATTTCTCTCTGAAGCTTGGGGGTAGCCGGATTTACACCCAAGGTTTCAACGCGCTGAAATCACAATGTTTTTCCCGAGGGAAACCTTGGGGGTTGCATGTGTCGATTGACCGGCCGGTGAACGCCGGGCACCGATTTTCTCCATTTTCGCAGGCAATGGCTGTTGCTCACGCTGGCGCCCATTCCGCCGACAGCGCCTCGGCCTGCTGGAGGACGTTCTGGACGGCGGCGTCCTGGAGGTCGGGCGGATATCCATACTTGCGCAGCAGGCGCTTCACCAGGCGGCGGATGTTGGCACGGGCTGAATCGCGGTGCATCCAGTCGACAGTCATGTTGCCCTTGATGATCGTGACCAGCTCGTGGGCGATCACTCGCAGAGCCGGTTCTCCCATCATCTGGCGCGCGCTCTCGTTCTCAGCGAGCGCGTCGTAGAACGCCACTTCTTCGTCCGACAGGCCGGCTTCTTCGCCACGGGCACGGGCCGCGCGGATGTCCTTGGCAATCTGGATGAGTTCCTCCAGCACCTGCGCTGTAGTGATGGCGTTGGTGTGGTAGCGGGCGATCGCGGCTTCCAGGCGCTCGGTGAAGCCCTTCGCCTGGGCGACGTTGCGCTGAGACTGGGCTCGCACGGTGCCGGCGATCAGCTTCTTCAGGGCCTCGATCGCCAGGTTGCGCTTGTCCATTTCGCGCACCTCCACCAGGAACTCGTCGGAGAGGATCGAGATGTCAGGGCTTTCCAGACCCGCCGCCTTCATGATGTCGACGATCTCGGTCGAGACCACCGCCCGGCTCACGAGTTGCTGGATGGCGAACTCGCGTTCCGCTGTGCTTTTCTTGCCGTTGCCCGGCACGCTCTTGACCAGCGCCACCCGGATGGCCTGGAAGAACCCGACTTCCTCGCGGATGGCTCGTGCGTGGTCGCTGGCCGATGCCAGGGCAAAGGCCTTGGAGAGCGCGGCCACGGCATCGGCGTAGCGGCGATGGGCGCGTTTCTTGCCCTCCTCCGTGGCTTCCTGGGCGGCCGCGGTCTGCTGCATCGTCAGCACCCAGTCCAACGCACCCGCCATGATGCCTAGCCGCGTGGCGGCACTTGCGCCCGGCTCCAGGGCGGAGCGGTAGTCAAAGCCGCCAGCCATGTCCGGGCGGAACATGGCGCGGACGATCCCATAGTGCTCCTGAAGCACGCGGACTGCCTCGGCTTCGTCGATGCCGGTCTGGTCGCGGTCGCCGCCGGAATACTGGCCCAGGGCGCTCTTCAGGTTCTGGGCTATGCCGATGTAGTCCACGACGAGGCCGGCCGGCTTGTTGCTGAACACGCGGTTCACCCGGGCGATCGCCTGCATCAGGCCGTGGCCCTTCATGGGCTTGTCGACATACATCGTGTGCATGCAGGGTGCGTCGAAGCCGGTCAGCCACATGTCGCGGACGATGACCAGCTTGAGAGGGTCGGTGGGTGCCTTGGCCCGCTTCGCCAGGGCCTCGCGCCGGGCCTTCGGGCGCTTGCCGATATGGGGCTGCCAAGCAGGCGGGTCGGAGGCGGCACCGGTCATCACCACCTTCACGGCGCCGGCATCGTCGTCGTCGCTGTGCCATTCGGGCCGAAGGCGGATGATGGCGTTGTAGAGCGCGACGCAGATGCGGCGGCTCATGCAGACCACCATGGCCTTGCCGTCCAGCGCGGCGACGCGATCCTCGAAGTGGCGCACCAGGTCTTCGGCGACCAGGGCGAGGCGCTTCTCGGCGCCGACCAAGGCTTCGACGCTGGCCCATTTGCGCTTTAGGCGCTCCTGTTCGGAGGCGGCCTCGTCCTCGGTCAGGTCCTCGATTTCGGCGTCGAGCTTTGGCTTTTCGTCCTCGTCCAATTCGATCCGGGCCAGGCGGCTGTCGTAGTAGATGGGCACCGTTGCGCCGTCCTCCACGGCGCGGGCGATGTCGTAGATATCGATGTAGTTTCCAAACACGGCCGGCGTATTCACGTCGTCCTTCTCGATCGGGGTTCCCGTGAAGCCAATGAAAGACGCGTTGGGCAGGCCGTCGCGCAAGTGCTTGGCGAAGCCGTAGGATATCTCACCCGACTTGGCGTCCACCTTGGCGCGGAAGCCGTACTGGCTGCGATGCGCCTCGTCGGCGATCACCACTACGTTGCGCCGGTCGGTGAGGACCGGGTAGCCGGCGGCTCCAGCTTCCGGGGAGAATTTCTGCAGAGTAGTGAAGATCACGCCGCCGGACGGGCGGTCCAGTAGCTTACGCAGGTGGTCGCGATCCTCGGCCTGTTGCGGGGTCTGTCGCAGCAGGTCCTGGCACAGGCTGAAGGTGCCGAAGAGCTGCTCGTCGAGGTCGTTGCGGTCGGTTAGCACGACGACCGTGGGGTTCTGCATGTCCGGGTGCTTGATGATCTGCCCGGCGTAGAAGGCCATCAGCAAGCTCTTGCCAGAACCCTGGGTGTGCCAGATTACCCCCACCTTGCGGTCGCCGCCGGGGGCGGTGGCGGCCAGGGTGCGGGCGACGGCGTGGCGCACGGCGTGGAATTGGTGGTAGCCAGCGAGGATTTTCGACGTATCGGTACCGACACCGCCGAAGACGACGAAGTCGCGGATCAGGTCGAGCAGGTGCCGTCGGTCGAACACGCCCTTCAGCAGGATCTCCAGCTCCGGCATGCTTTTGGACGCCAAGCCATCGCCGGTGATGGTGCGCCAGGGCATGAAGCGCTCGCGGTCGGCGGTGAGCGAGCCGATGCGGGCGGCGAGGCCATCTGAGATCACCAAGGCGACGTTAGCGCGGAACAGGGCGCCGATCTGCGCCTTGTAGGTCTGCAACTGGTTGAAGGCGCCGTCCAGCGTGGCGTTCTCGTCGCCGGGGTTCTTCAACTCGATCACGCCGAGCGGCAGACCGTTGACCATCAGCACCACGTCCGGGCGGCGGTTGGCCTTGTTCTCGATGACGGTGAACTGGTTTACCGCCAGCCAGTCGTTGGCCGCCACGTCATACAGGTCGATCAGGCGAGCATACTCGCCGCCTATGCTGCCATCTGGGCGGCGGACCTCCACCGGTACGCCTTCCACCAGGTAGCGGTGCAGGCGGCGGTTCTCCTCGATCAGCGAGGGGGTTTCGGATTGCACTACCTTGGCCAGCACCGCCGCCTGCGCCTCGGACGCCAGGGTGGGGTTGAGGCGGGTGATGGCGGCGCGCAGGCGAGGCAGGAGGAGGGTTTCGCCATAGGCGCCACGCTCCGGCTGGCTGCCATCGGGGCCGATGTCTGGGCCGGCGGCCACCTCATAGCCAAGCTCGGCGAGCCAGTGCAGCGCCGCTTCCTCCACATGGCTTTCGGCGATACCGGTCACTTTGGTTTGCGCGGCCGTCGAAGCCGCTGCGCCTCCTGCTCCAGCTGGTTCATTTCGGCCGCGGCTTCCTCTTCCGCTGCGGCCAGTTCGGCGGCGCGCCGGTTGGCATCGAAGGTTTCGAAGCGACCATGGGCAATTCCTTCCATCCGATCATGCGAGATGCGGCCCGCGTTGCGCAGGACGTCACGCTCGTTGAACGTCAGGAAGCGATCGGTCTGCATCAGCCAATCGGCCATGCGGGTTTCACGGCGACGACGCGCACGCTCATCGGCGAAGTCCAGAAACATCGTGGTCAGCCGGTTGAGAGACTCGATTTCCTCGGCATTGAGATAGTTCTTCGAGACGGTGACGTCGCCCTTGCGGACCATCGGCCCTTTCCAACTGGTGAGCGCCATGTTGGGTTTGGCCGGATCGGCCCGCTCCACGATCAGCTCCGCCGCTGTCCGGCCGGTGACGGCGAAGACAAGCTTGTTCTGAATGGTGGCGAAGAACGTCTTTGCCGCGTCGTCGGTGCCGTCGTAGTCCACGCTGGTGGCTTTGAAGAGGTCGCGGACCTTCTGGTAGAAACGCTTCTCCGAGGCGCGGATATCGCGGATGCGCGCCAGCAGCTCGTCGAAGTAGTCCGCGGCGGCGGGGTCCTTGAGCCGCTCGTCGTTGAGGGAGAAGCCCTTCACCAGGTATTCGCGCAGCACGGTGGTTGCCCAGCGGCGGAACTGGCTGCCGCGCGGCGAGCGCACACGGTAGCCGACCGCCAGGATGGCATCGAGGTTGTAGTGCTGGGTGGGATAGGCCTTGCCGTCGGCGGCAGTTGTCAAGGATTCCTTGACAACTGCCGAGGGGTCCAACTCCTTGTCGGCAAAGATGTTTTTCAGGTGCAGGCTGACGTTCTGCTTGGTGGTGTCGAACAGGGCGGCGATGTCCGCCTGGGTCAGCCAGGCGGTTCCGTCGACCGCGCGAAGCTGGATCGTGGTTTGACCATCCTCGGTGCGGTAGAGGATGAGTTCGCCCTTCGGTGCGTCGCTCACAGGGCCGCCTCCGCCAGACGCTCGGCGTCTTTCACGCGGAGTTCGCCGGACATGAGCTTTGGCAACAGGAGGTCGCGGGTGGCGGCGAGGGTGCGTGACTCGATAGCATTTGCAATCATGCGCTGAAACAGCGGGGCAATGATCTCGTTGGCCGCATCCATGACAGCTTGGGGGCCGAGAACCGTCTCGGCCTCCGATAGGTGGTGCCGCTGGATATGTCCCATGGTGGTCGCTTTTGACGCCGCGATGGATTGGAAGGTTGGCAGGTGATGGTCAACCCAGAAGTAGTGCAGCCACTTTGGCCAGCGTGTGGACGTAACCTTGAAGAGATGCTGGTTCAACGCGCCGGGGCCGCCAGTCCAGACCCTCTGGATCAAGCTGCCGGACCACGAAAATAGGACATCTCCATCTTCGACGACGTATTGCGGTGGTATCGCCGATGACGCCCAATCGCCGCCGTCTGCATGACCGGCGCGGAGCTGCGCAATCTTGATCACCGGCAGGTCCGAAACACCAGTGCCTGGGTATTTCTGAAGCGCTAAGCCGTTCAGGAATTCGGCGATCTGGTCGAGCGGCACCGCTTGCCACCCCTCCGGCTTGCCGTCGTCGTCGAGGCGGTTGGGGAAGAGGGACCAGAGGTCGGGGGCGAGGTAGGGGGGGCGGCCTTCCTGCTTGGCGCGCGTGGGGCCGAAAGTGACGAACCAGTCCTGGAAGATGGCGCGGGCCATCGCCTCCAACGTCTCGTTCATCCGGCGGTTCAGGTCGATTTTGTCGTCGAGGGCGCCGAGGATGGAGGCGATCGCGCTTTGTTCGTCGAGATTTGGCAGGGCAAACTGAAAAGCCAAAATCTTGGTTGGCGACGTATGTTTGACCGTTGATCCAGTAACGCTGGCAAGAATCTCATTTCTATATTCGTGTGATCGCATCATCCAATACAAAAACAACGGCGATGCCCGAACACTCCTAACGACAACTTTTCCAATTCTCTGGTTGTGCAGCAGGCGCGCATTGTGATTTGGCACGATGGCTGCATACCCCAGTGTGTCCGCCTCCTTGCTGAGGTCTGTCATCGTTACGATCAGATCGCCGGGCCTCAGAATATACTCATCTGGAACTGGCCCCCTATAGTACTTTGATTTTCCCCACTGAAAGCCTCCACCGATCGCGAAGTTTCCCGGAGTCATAAGCAGATCGCCTGGGGGCTCTGGCGCGAAGAATTCTCCTCTGAAAGCGAAACCGTGCTTGATGTCAATTAGATCACCCAGCCGAACATTGACCCAATCATTCATCGACGACCACATGTGCAAAAGCTCTTCGGATTGCCGAGATCAATCGATCACTCTCCGCAAATTGTCCTTCCAACGTCGCCCTCAAAGTGGCTACGCGCTCATTGAACGGCAGCTCATCGTCCTCGACATCCGCCGCCCCGACATACCGCCCCGGCGTCAGCACATGCCCGTGCCCCCGCACCTCCTCCAGCGTCGCCGCCTTGCAAAATCCCGGCACGTCGGCATAAGCGCCGGCATCGGGCTCGCCGCGCCACGCGTGGTAGGTGTCGGCGATGCGGGCGATGTCGGCGTCGGACAATTCCCGCCGCGTGCGGTCCACCAGGGCGCCGAGCTTGCGCGCGTCGATGAACAGCACCTCGCCGCTTCGGTCGCGCCAGCGGGGAGAAATCTTGTCCCGCGCCAGGAACCAGAGGCAGGCGGGGATCTGGGTGGAGTAGAAAAGCTGGCCCGGCAGCGCGACCATGCAGTCGATGGCGTCGGCCTCCACCATGGCGCGGCGGATCACGTCCTCCCCGCTCTGGCCGGAGGACATGGAGCCGTTGGCCAGCACCACGCCGGCGGTGCCGCCCGGGGCGAGGTGGTGCCAGATGTGCTGCAGCCAGGCGTAGTTGGCGTTGGCCACCGGCGGCGCGCCGAAGGCCCAGCGGGCATCCTCGCGCAGGCGCTCGCCGCCCCAGTCGGAGATGTTGAAGGGCGGGTTGGCGAGGATGTGGTCGAAGCGCAGGTCGGCCAGCTCGTTCTTGAGGAAGCTGCCCTCGTTGTTCCAGCGGATGTCGGCGTCGATGCCGCGGACGGC
>CANHCJ010000050.1 GCA_947458025.1 Rhodospirillales bacterium
CCAGCGCGCGGGCCGCCCCCGCCTCCCCGAAGGCGGCCAGGCCATAGAGCACCGCGCGGCCCAGCAGCACCGCATCCGCCCCCAGCGCCAGCGCGCGCGCGATGTCCGTGCCGTGCCGCACCCCGCTGTCCAGCAGCACGGTGGCGTGGCGGCCGATCGCCTCGGCCACCGCCGGCAGCGCGGCGATGGAGGGCATGGCGGCATCGAGGTTGCGCGCGCCGTGATTCGAAACGACCACCCCGTCCGCCCCTGCCTCCACCGCGCGGCGGGCATCGTCGGCGCGCAGGATGCCCTTCACCAGCAGCTTGTGCGGCCATAGCCGGCGCAGCGCGGCGACGTCGTCCCAGGTGATGGCGCCGTTCAGCCGCGTGGCGGGGCCGCCGCCGGCCAGCGCGCCGGGCTGGCCGGGATGGTTCAGCATGCGCGGGACGCCAGTGGTGAGCGCGTAGCGGCCCATCGTGCCGGCCAGCCAGCGCGGGTGCAGCAGCATGTCCGCCACGCTGCGCAGCCGCGGCCGGAACGGGGTGGCGAAGCCGCTGCGGTGGTTGAAGGCGCGGTGCGGCGAGACGGTGGTATCCACCGTCAGCAGCAGCACCTCCGCCCCGGCCTGGGCCACGCGCTCCACCAGTCGCAGGCTCTCGGCCTTGTCGGCCCAGAGGTAGAGCTGGAACCACCACGGCGCGCCGGCCATCGTGCGCGCGATGGCATCGAGCGGGGTCATGGATTCCGTCGGCAGGGTGTAGGGGATACCGGCCGCGCGCGCCGCCGCCGCCAGCGCGCCCTCGCCCTGGTGCCACAGCAGCCCCGCCGGGCTCATCGGCGCGATCGCGGCGGGGAAGGCCAGGTGGCGGCCGAACAGACCGGTTTGCGTCGTGCGTTCCGCGATGCCGCGCAGCGCCCGCGGCGCGAAGGTGACCGCCTCGAACGCCGCGCGGTTGCGGGCGATCCCGCGGTCGTCGTCGCAGCCGCGGTCGACATAGTCGAACAGCCCGCGCGGCAGCCTTCGGCGCGCGGCGGCGCGCAGGTCGGCGATGTCGTGGCAGGCGAGGGCAGGTCCGGCGGCGGCGTTCATGCCGCCAGTCTACACCCGCCGCACGCCGTAGAACTGCGGAAAGCCGCGCCGGACATCGGCGAGGTCGGCGCGGTAGGCGGTGGGCGGCAGCCACATGCCGGTGGGCAGGTAGGGCAGTGTCTCGAACGCCACCACCTGCAGCTCCCGGCAGATCGCGCGCTGTGCCGCGGCATCCGGCGCGTCGAGATAGGCGCTGCGCAGTTCCTCGATCCTGGGGATGTCCGGCCAGCCGAAGATCGCCCGCTCGCCGGTGCCGCGCAGGAAGTTGTTGGCCACCGGCGTGGAGGCGGCATAGCCGGTGGTGGAGGAGGCGAAGGCGCTCCAGCCGCCCTCGGCCGGGCTCGCCTTGTTGGCCAGCCGCGCATCGATCACCGAGGTGGCGAGCCCCACGTAATCGACGTTGAAGCCGATCTTCTTCCAGGCATCGATCACCACGTCGCCCTGGTTCTTCAGCGTGGGGATCTCGGTGGCGACGTTGAACACGACCTTCTCGCCGGCATAGCCGCTGGCCGCCAGCATGCGCCGCGCCGCATCGAGGTCGGGCGGGTCGCGCAGCGCGGCCATGCCGGCATCGTTGGCGTTCGGCGTGCCGGGCGGGAAGAAGCCGCAGGGCGTGCGCCACATGGTCTCGTCGGTGCCGTAGACCGCCATCATCACGTCGCGCTGGCTGATCGCGGCCAGCGCCGCCTGGCGCACCGCCGGGCGGTTGAACGGCGCATGCAGGAAGTTGAACCGCACCACGCCCACGGAGCCGGAGCGGTCGAGCACATCGAGCTTCACCGCCGCGTTGCGCCGCAGCGTGGGCAGCAGGTCGGGGATCGGCGCCGACCACCAGTCGATCTCGCCCTTGGTCAGCGCGTTCGCCGCCGTGGACGGGTCGGGCATGATCGTCCATTCGACCCGGTCGAAATGCACCACCTTCGGCCCGGCCATGATCTGCGCCGCGCCCGAGGCGCGCGGCACATAGGTCTCGGCCCGGGCATAGACGCTGCGCGCGCCTTCCACCCGTTCGGCCGGCACGTAGCGGAACGGGCCGCTGCCGGTGAAGTCGGTGATGGCGGTGAAGGCATCGGTCGCGGCGACGCGCTCCGGCAGGATGGCGGCGATGGTGTTGTTCATCTTGCCCAGCGCCTCGGGCAGCAGGGGGTAGGGGCGCCGCAGCTTCCACAGCACCACCCGGTCCGACGGCGCGGAAAGCTCCTCCGTGATCTCGAAGATGCCCTGGCCCATCACGTCGCGCCGGCCCCAGCGCCGCAGGCTGGCCACCACGTCGCGCGCCAGCACCGGGGTGTTGTCGTGGAAGCGCAGCCCCTCGCGCAGGGTGATGCGCCAGGTGCGGCCGCCATCCTCCAGCACATGGCCTTCCGCCATCTGCGGCTGCGGCACCCAGGCATCGTCGATACCGTAGAGCGTGTCGTAGACCATCAGCGAGTGGATGCGCGTGATCAGGGTGGCCCCGTGCACCGGGTCGAGCACGTTGATCATCGCGGGGGGCGTGTATTTCAGCACCCGTGCGCCCTGGGCGCGGGAGATCGCGGGGGCGGCCAGCGGCGCGGCGGCGGCGGCGAGCAGGGTGCGGCGGGAGATTCTCATGCCCGGCGGACTCCATAGAACTGCGCGATGCCGCGCCGGATGTCGATGAGGTTGGCCCGGTACGCCACCGGCGAGAGGAACACGCCCGTCGGCACGAAGGGCACGGTTTCGAAGCAGTGCAGCTGGATCCGGCGGCAGATGTCCTGCTGGGCGGCCAGGGTCGGTGCCTCGAACCAGGCGTTGCGCAGCTCCTCCAGCCGCGGCAGTGCGGGCCAGCCCCAGATCGCCTGCTCGCCATGGCCGCGGATGAAGCCGTGGGCGGCGGGGTTGGAGGCGGCCATGCCGGTGGTGGTGTTGGAGTAGGCGCTCCAGCCGCCCTGTGCCACCGGGCCCTTGTTGCGGATCTTCTGGTCGGCGGCCGCGGTGTCGTAGAGCTGCAGCTCCACGTTGAAGCCGATCTTGGCGAAGGCGTCGGCGGCGACCTGCGCCTGGTTGGAGATCAGCTCGATCGTGCCGGTGGCCAGCAGCGCCAGCTTCTCGCCGGCATAGCCGCTGGCCTTGAGCATCTCGCGCGCGCGGGGGAGGTCGGGCGGGTCCTTGATCGCCTCCATCCCGGCGTCCGATGCCATCGGCGAGCCCGGGGTGAAGAAGCCGCAGGGCAGGCGCCACAGGCTGCGGTCGGTGCCGATCATCGCCGACATGAAGTCGGACTGGCTGATCGCCGCCAGCGCCGCGCGCCGCACCGCCGGGTTGTCGTAGGGCGGGTGCAGGAAGTTGAAGCGGATCATGCCCACGCTGCCCAGCGGGTCGATCACCTCCACCTTGAGGTTGCGGTCGCGGCGCAGCGCGGCCTGCTGGTCGCCGGTCGGGTTCAGCCACCAGTCGATCTCGCCCTTCGCCAGCGCCGCGGCGGCGGTGGAGGGGTCGGGCAGGATGCGCCATTCCACGCGGTCGAAATGCACCAGCTTCGGCCCTGCCGCCGCGCTCGGCGTGCCGGAAGGGCGCGGCACGTAGCCGTCGAACCGCGCATAGGCCGCGAGGTGGCCCAGCTGGTGCTCGTCGGCCAGGAAGCGGAACGGCCCGCTGCCCACCATCTCGCGCACCTGGGTATAGGCATCGGCCCGCGCGAGCCGCTCCGGCATCATCACGCAGACATGGGTCAACATCTTGCCCAGCGCGTCGGGCAGCATCGGGAAGGGCTTCCTCAGCCGCCAGACGATCTCGCTGTCCGATCCCGCCGCGATCTCGTTCGTGGCCGCCATCAGGGCCTGGCCGAAGGTGTCGCGCTGGCCCCAGCGCCGGATGCTGGCCACGCAGTCGCGCGCCAGCACCCTTTCGCCGTCATGGAAGCGAAGCCCCGGGCGCAGGCGGATCCGCCAGGTCAGCCCGCCATCCTCCACCACGTGGCCCTCGGCCATCTGCGGCTGCGCCACCCCCTGCTCGTCCACGCCGTAGAGCGTGTCGAACACCAGCAGGGCGTGGTTGCGGGTGGTGAACGAGGTGCCGAAGATCGGGTCGGTGATCGAAAGGTCGGTGCTGGGCACGAAGCGCAGCACCCGCGCCCCCTGCGCCGCGACCACCGCAGGGGCCGCCACGGAGGCTGCCAAGCCTGAGAGCACGTGGCGGCGTTGCATGAGGCCTCCGTCGCATCATGGGTTAATTTGTTATATCAAAATGCCGCATTCTCCGTCAAACACGTTGTGCCCCGCCACCGATCGCATGAAAGCGCCGGTTTATCGGAGGGAACCCCGGAGCACGCAGCTTCCGCACTGTTATGACGGAGCGTCGTGAGCGCCCCGCCTGTGCAGCGCCCTTCGACGGATCGTCCGCCCTGGGCTAGCCTGCCCGGGGCAGAGGGAGCACGGGACATGGGCAGCGAAGCGGTGATTTCAGGCTGGGTGGCCCCGGGCTTCTCCGTGGTGCAGGACGCCTTCGCGGCCAATTTCCACCGCGCCGAGCCGGAAAGCGAACTCGGTGCCGCGCTGGCGGTCTACCTGGAGGGGCGCTGCGTGGTGGATCTCTGGGGTGGCTTCATCGACACCGCCCGCACCCGCCCCTGGGCGCGCGACACGCTGGTGAACGTGTGGTCCGCCAGCAAGGGCATCACGGCGCTGGCCGTGGCCATGCTGGTCGACCAGGGGGCGGCCAGCTACGACGACCCGGTGGCGAAGCACTGGCCGGAGTTCGCCGCGAACGGCAAGGCGGCGATCACGCTGGGCCAGATCCTCTCGCACCAGTCCGGCCTCAACGGCTGGGAGGCGCCGACCACCTGGGAGGACCTGTACGACTGGCGCACCGCCACCGCCCGGCTCGCCGCCCAGGCTCCGGCGTGGGAGCCGGGCACGCTGGCCTCGTACCACGCCATCACCCATGGCTACCTCGCCGGCGAGGTGGTGCGCCGCATCACCGGCCAGCATCCCGGCAGCTTCATCCGCGACGCCATCGCCACCCCCCTGGGGGCGGATTTCCATATCGGCCTGGCCGAAGCGCAGGACTGGCGCGTGGCCGAGCTGCTGCCGCCGCCGCCGGCCAATGCCATTCCCGGCGGGCCGGGCCTGCCGGAGGTGGCGCGCCGCGCCGTGACCAACCCGGTGGCCGACCCCGCCCTGCCGAACACCCGCGCCTGGCGCGCGGCGGAGATTCCGGCGGCGAACGGCCAGGCCTCCGCCCAGGGCCTGGCGCGCATCTACGGCGCGCTGGCCAATGGCGGCATGCTGGACGGCACGGCCATCATCTCGCCGGAAGGGATCGACCGGCTGCGCGCGCCGCGCCACCTGGGGCCGGACCAGATGGTGGGGCCGCGCCACTGGGGGGCGGGCGTGGCCAGCAATGTCGCCCCGGCCTTCGGCCCGCACGCGGACACGTTCGGCCATACCGGCTGGGGTGGGGCCTTCGGCTGCGCCAACAGGCGCAGGCGGGTGGGCATCGGCTACGTGATGAACCGCATGGGCGGGCAGATCGCCAGCAATCCGCGCGGCACCAGCCTCGCCGCCGCCGTTTTTGCCGCCATGGGGGATTGAGCCCGTCCGGGCACCGTTCAGTTCGGCCGCCCGGTCCGCCATGCCTGGTCGGCGGCCCGGGAGAGCGCCACGGTGATCGCCTTGTTCTTGTTGTGCAGGTAGGTGTAGCGCGCCTTGCGCTCGGGGGACTGCTTCAGGTGCTGGCGGGTGATCGCGAGGTACTCCAGCGATTCCTCCAGCGACAGCCCGCACAGCACCTCATTGCCGCGCTGGTCCACCGCCAGCGAGTGCAGCTCGGAGAAGTACAGCCGGTCGGGGGCGGCCAGGGGCAGGCGGTTCACCATGAATCAACACTCCGTGAGAGCCGATCGCAATTGCGGCATTCCGCTGCCTGACGCAAGGCCTGTTTTCGATCTTCGCTGTTGAAAGCAATGGACTTTCGAAAAGACGGCATACGGTTTTTGTTTCCGCCGCCGCATCGGGCGAGATTCGTCACCTCGGTGCAACGCCGCACCGGCCAGCGCGCGGAGACATTGCACCAACCGCATGCGATCGCCTGCCGACGCGCGCCGCGGCCCGGTGGGCCATGCGCCATATCCTGGTCTGGCATGCGCACGGCCGGGCCCGCCTGCCCTGCTTCCATGGCCCTGGCGCGCGAGAAGAACACGGGCCATACAACCGTTGCGGCCGCGGCGATCCACCCCATCTGACGAGCTCCGCCCTTCACGCGCCCTGTTGCCGATGGAAGCCCCGATGCCGCCACCCCCCGCCGACGCCGACGACGAGGCCCGCCCCGCCCAGCCCGCAAGCGGCGAGCCCGGCGCCGCCGAGCCCGTGTCCACCCGCATCCGCAACCGCATCCGCCGCGCGCGCAAGCGCTTCCACGCCAACGACAACATCAGCGACTACCTCCTCCCCGGCGACCTCGAGGCGCTGCTGGACGAGGTCGCCGGCAAGATGCAGGGCGTGCTGGAAAGCCTGGTGATTGACACCGAGAGCGACCACAACACGCAGGACACGGCGCGCCGCGTGGCCAAGATGTACCTCAACGAGGTGTTTCGCGGCCGCTACGCCGCCCCGCCGGCGGTGACCGAGTTCCCCAATGCCGAGCAGCTGAACGAGCTGATGATCGTGGGCCCGATCACGGTGCGCAGCGCCTGCAGTCACCATTTCTGCCCGATCATGGGGCGGCTGTGGATCGGGCTGATGCCGAACGAGCACTCCAACCTCATCGGACTGTCGAAATACGCCCGCCTGGCGGACTGGGTGATGAGCCGCCCGCAGATCCAGGAGGAGGCGATCGCGCAGATGGCCGACCTGCTGATGAGCAAGGTGGCGCCCGACGGGCTGGCCGTGGTGATGGAGGCCGACCATTTCTGCATGCACTGGCGCGGCGTGAAGGACGTCGGCTCCAAGATGATCAACTCGGTCATGCGCGGCTCCTTCCTCAAGGACCCGGCGCTGCGGCGCGAATTCCTCTCGCTGATCAACCTCAAGGCCTGACGCCCCCATGCTTGTCCGCTGCCTCTACGCCAGCCGCGCCCGCCAGCCGCTCACCCCCGCCGTGGTGGATGCGATCCTGGAGCAGTCCCGCCGCAACAACCCCTCCCGCGGGATCACCGGGCTGCTCTGCTTCGTCGACGACGTGTTCGTGCAGGTGCTGGAAGGCGGGCGCGACCCGGTGTGCGACCTGTTCGCCACCATCGTGCGCGACGACCGCCATGCCGGCCTGCGCATCCTCGCCTACGAGGAGATCGGCGAGCGCCGCTTCGGCCACTGGAACATGGGCCAGGTGAACATCGCCCGTGTGAACACCGCGCTGCTGCTGAAGTATTCCGAGAAGCCGGTGCTCGACCCCTTCGCCGCCTCCGGCGCGGCCACGCTGGCGCTGCTGCACGAGCTGGTCGATACCGCCCAGATCGTGACCCGCGGCGGGTAGAACCACGAAGGAGAGACCAGGATGGCCTACGACCTTCACTACTGGCCTACCCCCAACGGCAAGAAGGTCACCATCCTGCTGGAGGAGCTGGGCACGCCGTATCGCCTTGTGCCGGTGAATATCGGCCGCGGCGACCAGTTCCGCCCCGAGTTCCTCGCCATGAACCCCAACCACCGCATGTCGGTGCTGGTGGACAACGTGCCCGCCGATGGCGGCGCGCCGCTGCCGGTGTTCGAATCCGGCGCGATCATGCAGTACCTGGCCGAGAAGCATGGCCGCTTCCTGCCCGCCGACCCGCGCGGCCGCGCCGGGGTGATGCAGTGGGTGTTCTGGCAGATGGCCAACCAGGGCCCCAAGCTGGGCGAATGCGGCCATTTCCGCCGCCTGGGCGACAGCAAGGGCGACCAGTCCTACGCCGTGCGCCGCTTCACCGACGAGGCGCACCGGCTGTATGGCGTGCTCAACAACCGGCTGCACGGCAACCGCTACCTGGCTGGCGACAGCTACACCATCGCCGACATGATCTGCTTTCCCTGGACGGTGAACTGGAAGGGGCAGGGGCAGGACATCGCCGAATTCCCCTACTTCGCGCGCTGGCACAACGAGCTGGCCGCCCGCCCCGCCGTGCAGCGCGGCCTGGCCGCCGGCGCCGAGCTGCCGGAGGACCCCGCCACGCTCAGCCAGGAGGAGCGGGACCGCCGCGCCGCCCTGCTCTACAACCAGCGCGCCCTGCCGGCGCCCGAAGGCGGATTGCTGCTGATCCCGCCCGGCTGAGCGCCGACACCGCTTCACGATCGCGTCAGATTTCGCGCCGTCCGGGGCTGCCCGGGCGGCGTTTTCGCGTGTTTGTATCGAAGCATTTCCTGCATTGTGCAGTTTTGTAAATTCTTTCCCAAACCCTACCGAATTCCCTACCGGGTTGTTGCTTTTCGCCCGATCGGCGACCTAATGTCCGGTTAATTAGACGTTTCTTTCAATGCCGTTTCCGCCTTGCGCGGCCGGGCATCAAGGAGGCGACCCGACCAGCGGCAAAACATCGCGCCGCGCCGCCGATCCATTTGACCGCACCGTTCCGGAGCGTCGGACATGTTGTTCTACCGGGCCGTTTGGCTCCTGTTCTTCACCGTCGGCATCGTCGCCCTCGCCGAATTCGTCCACGCCTTCGACGCCTGGGCGATGCTGACCGCCTATCCCGGCGCCGAGCAGTTCTGCCGCGGCACGCTGGCCGGCGACATCCCCGTGACCCGCGCCCCGCTCTGCCTCGCGGTCTGGTTCACCGAAACCAAGGTCTGGGTGGGCTATGCGCGGGAGATGCTGCTGCAGGCCGGCCACGGGCTGCATGGCGCCGAGCTGCTGCGCACCGCGGATGTCGGCCTGTTTGCCATCGGCTCGCTGGCCGGCGGCCTCGCCCTCACCTGGCTCTGGGCGACCGCCATGGCCCATGTGGCGGTGGCTGTCGTCGCCGGCTCCTTCTCCCTGCTGCAGGGCCTCTCCCAGTTCCTGGGAGGCCGCGCCGCCTGAGCCCGGCACAAATTGCCGACCTGTTCCGTCATGCCCGCCATTCAGCCCGTGTCCCGTTTCTTTAAGGAAATATTGACCAACCCCGCGCATTCCTGCGCCGGCGATCCACCAGCCAGAACGGCCAGACCATGTACCGATCCATCTGGATGTACTACTTCATCACCGGCCTGCTGAGCTTCTCGGCCGGCGTTCCGGTGATGGACAGCTGGGCCTCCTCGCTGCTGCCCCCGGAAGGGGCCGCCTGCCACCTCGCCGAGCCCCTCGCCGGCCTCACCCGCGCCGACCTCTCCCTCTGCCTTGCCGCCTGGATCGCCGAGGCGCGCAGTGCCGCCGGCACCGGCTTCGACACGCTGGCCGACATCCACCAGGACATGGCGCTGGCCGACTGGCTGCGCGTGGCCGACGTGGCGGTGATCGCCGCCGGGCTGCTTGCCACCGCGCTTGCCGCCATCTGGGTCTGGGCCAATGCCATGACGCGGCTGGCCGGCCTGTCGCTGACCGGCACCTACACCCTGGTCCGCGCCGTCGGCATCGCGCTGGAGCGGCGCTGAGCTACCTCAAGGCTGCGAAGAACGTCCGCAGCAGCGCCGCCGCCTCGCTTTCGCGCACGCCGCCCACCACTTCCGGCCGGTGCTGCGCCCCTGGTGCCGCGTAGATGCGCGGACCGTGCTCCACCCCGCCGCCCTTGGGGTCGTAGGCGCCGAACACCACCCGGCGGATGCGGAACAGCCCCGCCGCCGCCGCGCACATCGGGCAGGGCTCCAGCGTCACCACCAGGTCGCACCCCACCAGCCGGGGCGAGCCCAGCGCGTGGGCCGCCGCCCGCAGCGCGATCATCTCGGCATGCCCGGCCGCGTCGTGCGCCGCCTCCACGCAGTTGCCCGCGCGCGCCAGGATGCGCCCGTCCGGCCCCAGCACCACGGCGCCCACCGGCACCTCGCCCCGTGCCGCCGCGGCCCGCGCCTCGTCCAGCGCCGCCTGCATCGCGTCTGCCATCAAGGCCATCCTTGCCTCGCCCTCACTCCGCGGCGTAGCAACGCCGCATGAGCACCCGCAACCTGCCCACCATCGGCGTTACCCTCGACAGCGAGAAGCCCGGCGGCTACTCGAAATACCCCTGGTATGCCCTGCGCACCAACTACATGGATGCGGTGGCCGCCACCGGGGGGCTGCCCGTGGCGCTGCCGCACAATGCCGGGCTGGCCGAGGCCATGCTGGACCGGATCGATGCCCTGATCGTCACCGGCGGGGCCTTCGACGTCGATCCCTCGCTGTATGGCGATGCCGGGCGGCACGACACCGTCATCCTGAAGGAGGGCCGCACCGCCGCCGAACTGGCCCTGGTGCGCGGCGCGCTGGCCCGCAACATGCCCGTGCTCGGCATATGCGGCGGCGAGCAGTTGCTGGCCGTGGCGCTGGGCGGCACGCTGATCCAGCACATCCCCGATGCGATCCCCGGCGCGCTGGACCACGAGCAGAAGAACCCGCGCAACGAGCCGGGCCACGAGGTTGCCGTGGTGCCCGGCACGCTGCTGCACCGCATCGTGGGGTCCACGGCGATGAACGTGAACACCTCCCACCACCAAGCCGTGCGGGCGCCGGGGCCGCGCGCGATCGTGAATGCCACGTCCTCCGACGGCGTGATCGAGGGCATCGAGGAGACCGGCTACCGCTTCTGCCTCGGCGTGCAGTGGCACCCGGAATTCTTCATCGACCCCGGCGACCGCCGCATCTTCGATGCGCTCTGCGCCGCGGCGCGCGCGTGAGCGACGCCCCCGCAGCGAAGGGCGAACGCATCGCCAAGTGGCTCGCCCGCGCCGGCATCGCCAGCCGGCGGGACGCGGAGAAGCTGCTCGCCGAAGGCCGGGTGAAGCGCAACAACACGGTGGTGACCCACCCGGCCACCTTCGTGGAGCCCGGCGACCTCGTCACCGTCAACGGCACGCTGGTGGAGGAGCCGGAGCGCACCCGGCTCTGGCGCTACCACAAGCCGGTCGGGCTGGTGACCACGCACCGCGACCCGCAGGGCCGGGCCACGGTGTTCGAGAAGCTGCCGCCGAGCATTCCGCGCGTGGTCAGCGTCGGCCGGCTCGACCTCAACTCGGAGGGGCTGCTGCTGCTCACCAACGACGGCGCGCTGGCGCGGCGGCTGGAGCTGCCGAGCAATGCCTGGGTCCGCCGCTATCGCGTGCGCGTGTTCGGCGCCCCCACCGAGGCCCAGCTGGCCGCGCTGGCCAAGGGCGTGACGGTGGCCGGCGAGCGCTATGGCCCGATCGAGGCGGGGCTAGACAGCCGCAAGGGCGACAACGCCTGGCTGACGGTGGCGCTGAAGGAAGGCCGCAACCGCGAGGTGCGAAAGGTGATGGCCCATCTGGGCCTTGAGGTGAGCCGGCTGATCCGCGTTGCCTATGGCCCGTTCCAGCTCGGCAATCTCGACCGCGGGGCGGTGGCCGAGGTGCCGGCCAAGGTGCTGCGCGAGCAGCTGCCGCCGGAATGAGCGAGCCGCGACCCTCCCTGCCGGTGCGGGTGCTGAAGGCCCTGCTGCGGCGCTTCGGCGAGGAGGAGATCACGCGCGCGGTGCCGGCACGGCTGGCCCGGCAGAAGCCCGCCTTCGTGCCGGAGGAGGCGCCCTGGCGCGGCTGGCGCATCGAGCGCGATGGCGAGGCGCTGGCGATCCGCCGCTCCGACACGCGGTGGGAGCGCACCCTGCCGGACGGCGAGCCGGACCCGCACGCCCCGGCGCTGCATTTCCTGCGCCCGCTGGCCCTGGGCGGCTTCGGCTTCGACTACCGGCTGGACGCCGTGCTGGTGCCCACGCCGGAGGGGCTGGTGCTGCGCGGCCATATCAGCACGCGCGGCTTCCGGCGCAGCCTGATGCTCTCGCTGTTCTTCCTCGTCGGGGTGGCCTATCCGACGGTGATGCTGCTGGCCTTCGCCGGCTCGGGGCTGCTGGCCATGGCCGCCGCCTGGCCCCATCCCGGCGCGATCGCCGTGGAACTGGCCCTCACCCTGGCCTCGCTGGGCTTCGGCCTGGCCATGACGATGGTGCTGGTCGGCCTTCTGCTCGGCATGGCCGCCCTGATGCGGCGCCAGGGGGAGGCGGAGCGCGCGCGCCTGCTCGCGTTCCTGGCCCGGCTGGTGGAGCAGGCCGCCGGCCCGCGCCGGCGATGAGGATCGTCGCCGGCCTCTGGCGCGGCCGCAGCCTTGCCGCCGCGAAGGGGGAGGTCACCCGCCCTACGGCGGACCGCGTGCGCCAGGCGCTGTTCGACATGCTGCTGCATGCCCCCTGGGCGGGCCGCGATGCGGTGGCCGGCGCCACCGTGCTCGATGCCTTTGCCGGCACCGGCGCGCTGGGGCTGGAGGCCCTCTCGCGCGGGGCCGCCCATGCCCATTTCCTGGAGCGCGACCGCGCCGCGCTGGCCGCCCTGCGCGCCAACATCGCAGCCCTCAAGGCCGCGGCCAGCGTGCACCCGGCCGATGCCACCAGGCCGCCGCCCGGCACGCCCTGCAGCCTGGTCTTCCTCGACCCGCCCTATGGCCAGGGGCTCATCGAGCGCGCGGTGCCGGCCCTGGCGCAGGCCGGCTGGCTTGCCCCCGCCGCGCTGCTCGTGGCGGAGACCGGCCGCGACGAGCCACTGGCCCTGCCGGGCGAGATACTGGCCGAACGCTCCCACGGCGCCGCCAGAATCACCGTCCTGCGTCACACCGCGTAGGGCGGGCTTCAGCCCGCCGCCCCCGCGCCCCGCCTCAATACCACTCCACCTCGGTATGGTTCACCGCCGCCCGCGCCGCGGCGAAGCTGTAGAACAACAGCCCCACGCCCAGCGTTGCGATGCAGATCAGGAGCCAGCGCAGCAGCGCCGCGGTGCCCTTCTCCACGTCGTAGCGGCACACCAGCCGGCCCACCGGCGTGCCCGCTTCATCGGTCAGCTCGACGCTGTTGAGCACCGCGCGGAAGAAATGCCCGGCCACGACCAGCCACCCGAGCCCCAGCGTGGCCACCGACACCGCCAGCCAGACCAGGAAATCCGGCCACATCTTGCCCAGGTCCATCCGGCTGCGCAGCCGCAGCCCGGCCATCGCCGCGACATCCATGGCGCATCTCCCGCGAGTGTGATGCGGGAAGCATGAGGTGGCCGGACAAGCCCGGCCTTGATCCGGATCAAGGCCGTCCGGGCTACCGGCGCCCGAACAGCCGCTCGATCTCGGCCTTCGACAGCTTGAGGTAGGTCGGCCGGCCGTGGCTGCAGGTGGCCGCCCGGGGCGTGGCTTCCATCTGGCGCAGCAGGGCGTCCATCTCCGGACCCGCCAGCCGCCGGCCGGCGCGGATGCTGCCATGGCAGGCCAGCCGCGCCACCACGGCATCCAGCTTCGCCGCCAGCGCCAGGCCCTCGCCCATCTCGGCGAACTCGTCGGCGAGGTCGCGCAGCAGTGGGCCGGGGTCGGGGGCGCCCAGCGCCGCCGGCATGGCCCGCACCAGCACGGCGCCGGCGCCGAACGCCTCGATCTCCAGCCCCAGCTTTTCCAGCGCCTCGGCCTGCTCCAGCAGGCGGGCGGCATCGCCCGGCGGCATGTCCACCACCGCCGGCAGCAGCAGGGCCTGGCGGCGCACCTCGCCGTCCAGCAGCTGCGCCCGCAGCGCCTCGTGCGTCAGCCGCTCATGCGCCGCATGCTGGTCCACCAGCACCAGGGCGCCATCCGCCGCCACCGCCAGGATGTAGGTATCCAGCACCTGGGCGACTGGCGCGCCCAGCGGGTGGGAGGGGGCGGATTCATCGGCCGCGATCGGCGGCAGCACCCGTGCCGCCGGTGCCACCGCCATCGGCAGCCGCGCCTCCGCGAAGCCCGTGGGGGATGGCCGGGAGGGCGGGGCAGGGGGCGGCGCCGATCCGCCCCCCGATCCGCCCATGGGCCGCCGCAGCGGCAGCCCGGAATAGCGCGTCAGCGCCGGCAGGCTGACCTCCGGCGCCGCCACGCCCGCGGCCCCCGCCGCCAGCGCGCGGGAGAGGGTGGAGATCACCAGCCCGCGCACCGCCTCGGGCGCGCGGAACCGTACCTCCGCCTTGGCCGGATGCACGTTCACGTCCAGCTGCTCCGGGTCCAGGGTCAGGAACAGTGCCACGATCGGGTGGCGGCCATAGGCGATCACGTCGCGATAGGCCACGCGCACCGCGGTGCGCAGCACCGGGTCGGCCACCGGCCGGCCGTTCACCACCAGCGCCTGCGCCGCCATGGTCGCGCGCGTGACGGTGGGGGCGGCGATGAAGCCCTGGAGCAGCATCTCGCCGCCCTCCACATCGGCCCGCCGCCCCTCCACCGGGATCAGCACCGCGGCGGCCTCCGGCCCGAACAGGGCGGCCACCCGCGCCGCGCGGTCCTGCGCCGGCAGGTCGAAGATCTCGCGCCCGTCGCTTTCCAGCCGGAACGCCACCTGGGGGGCGGCCATGGCCAGGCGCCGCACCGCCGTCTCCGCGGCATCGGCCTCGGCGCGCGGCGATTTCAGGAACTTGCGCCGTGCGGGGGTGGCGAAGAACAGGTCGGCCACGACCACCCGCGTGCCCACCGCGCCGGCCGAGGGCGCCACCTCCCCTACCACGCCGCCCTCCACGGCGATGGTGTGGGCGCTGTCGCCGTCGCGCGTGCGCCCCCCTCTTGGACGGGACGTGATGGCCAGCCGTGCCGCCGCGCCGATGCTCGGCAGTGCCTCGCCGCGGAAGCCCAGCGTCTCGATCCGCACCAGCATGTCGTCGGCGAGCTTGGAGGTCGCGTGGCGCTGCACGCACAGCGCCAGCTCCTCGGCCGACATGCCGATGCCGTCATCCTCCACCTCGATGCGCGCGATCCCGCCGCCGTCGATGGCCACGGCAATGCGCCGCGCCCCGGCATCGAGTGCATTTTCCACCAGCTCGCGCAGCGCCGCCGCCGGCCGCTCGATCACCTCGCCGGCGGCGATCCGGTTGACCGTCGCCTCCGGCAGCAGCCGGATGCGCCCCGCTCTCATCCCCGCAGCTCCGCGAACCGCGCCATCAGCGCGGCGGTGGAGCCGTCATGCGCCCCGGCCGCGCCGCCCTCCAACTCGCGCAGCACGCCGGAGGCGAGCACCTTGCCGAGTTCCACCCCCCACTGGTCGAAGCTGTTGATCCCCCACAGGCAGCCCTGCACGGCCACCTTGTGCTCGTAGAGCGCCACCAGGCGCCCGAGCGTGAACGCATCCAGCCGCCGGAACAGGATCGTGGTGCTGGGCCGGTTGCCGGGGAACACCCGGTGCGGCGCCACCGCGGCGATGGCGGCCTCGTTCGCCCCCGTGGCGCGCATCTCCGCCTCCACCTGCGCCCGCGCCTTGCCGGCCAGCAGCGCCTCGGCCTGGGCGAAGGCGTTGGCGGCGAGGATGCGGTGCGCGGCATCGCGCCCATGGTCGGGCCTGGCCGCGAGCAGGAAATCCACCGGGATCACCGAGGTCCCCTGGTGGATCAGCTGCATGAAGCTGTGCTGCGCATCTGTTCCCGGCTCGCCGAAGATCACCGGGCAGGTCGCGCCGGCCACCGCAGAGCCGTCCAGCAGCACCGACTTGCCGTTGCTCTCCATCTCCAGCTGCTGCAGGTGGGCGGCGAAGCGGTGCAGCCGCGCGTCGTAGGGCAGGATCGCCTGGGCGCGATACTCCATGGCGTTCACGTGCCAGACGCCGACCAGCCCCAGGATCACCGGCAGGTTCGCCTCCAGCGGGGCGTCGCGGAAGTGGCAATCCATCGCCCAGGCGCCGTCCAGCAGTGCCTGGAACGCCTCCCACCCCGCCGCCAGGGCGATCGAAAGCCCCACGGCGGACCACAGCGAATACCGCCCGCCCACCCAGTCGCGGAAGCCGAACACCCGCTCCGCCGGAATTCCGAAGGCCGCGGCGGCCTTGTGGTTGGTGGACAGCGCGGCGAAATGGGTGGCCACCGCCGCCTCCCCCAGCGCGCCGGCCAGCCAGTCCCGCGCCGCCGCGGCGTTGGCCATGGTCTCCTGCGTGGTGAAGGTTTTCGAGGCCACCAGCACCAGCGTCGTCGCCGGATCCAGCTGGCGGGAAAGCGCCGCGAAGGCATGGCCGTCGACGTTGGAAAGGTAATGCGCGGCCATCGCCCCGCCGTCGGCCATGGTCAGCGCCTCGGTCACCATCCGCGGCCCGAGGTCGGAGCCGCCGATGCCGATGTTCAGCACCGCCGCGAACCGCCGGCCGGTGGCCCCGCGCAGCGCCCCGTCGTGCACCGCGGCCACGAAATCGCGCATCCGTGCCCGCTCCGCCGCCGCCATGGCGCTGGCCGCCTCGTCC
>CANHCJ010000051.1 GCA_947458025.1 Rhodospirillales bacterium
GCTGGTCGCCGTCGCCGTGCTCGGCCATGCCGCCGCGCGGCGCTGGCACGGCGCCACCCGCACCGCCGCGCCCTGGCTGCTCGGCGCCAACGGCTTCGTCCTCCTGGCGCTTGCCGCGCGCACCCTGGCGCCCTGACGGGATTCCTGGACTCCGCCGGGCGCGGCTCCTAGGCTCGTTGCCAAACCGGCCGAAAACAGAGCCGGATCGCGGAGGAACATGCCATGACGACCCGCAGGGACGTGCTGGGCCTCGCCATCGGCGGCACCATCGGCCTCGCCGCCACACGAACCCTCGCCCAGGGCGCCGGCCAGTTCGCCCAGTCCGGCCTCGTCGGCAAGCTGGAAGGCGCCACGCTCGCCGAGACCATCCCGGCCAGCTTCCAGGAGGCGCCGGTGCTGGCCGAGCTGGTCCGCCAGGGCCGCCTGCCCCCCGTGGCCCAGCGCGTGCCCGCCGAGCCGCTGGTGATCCAGCCGCTGCACGGTATCGGCCGCTACGGCGGCACCTGGCGCCGCGCCTTCATCGGCCCCGGCGACGGCGAGAACGGCAACCGCCTGGTCGCCTCCGACAAGCCGCTGTTCTGGGACCTCACCGGCAGCAAGATCGCCCCGGCCGTCGCCCGCGGCTGGGAGCTGTCGGCGGACGGCAAAACCACCACCCTGTTCCTGCGCAAGGGAATGAAGTGGAGCGACGGCGCCCCCTTCACCGCCGACGACTTCATGTTCTGGTTCGAGGACCTCTACGGCAACAAGGACGTGGTGCCCGCCCCGATCCCGGAGATGTCCGCCGGCGGCAAGCCCGGCCGCATGGTGAAGGTGGACGAGACCACCATCCGCTTCGAGTTCGAGGCACCGCACCTGCTGTTCCCCTCCATGCTCGCCGGCGACACGCTGATCGGCGGCGGTCAGGCCGCGCGCCAGTCCGGCAGCGGCACCTTCGGCTGCTATGCCCCGGCGCACTACCTCAGGCAGTTCCTGCCCAAGTATTCCTCGGAAGCCGAGGCCAATGCGCGCGCCCGCGCCGCCGGGTTCGACAACTGGGTGCGCATGCTCAAGATCCGCCACAACTGGGCGCTGAACCCGGAGCTGCCCACGCTCGGCCCCTGGCGCACCACGCGCCCGATCAACACCCCCACCTGGGCGATGGAGCGCAACCCCTACTATTACGCCGTCGACACGGCCGGCAACCAGCTGCCCTATCTCGACAGCGTGGTGATGACGCTGGCCGAGAACACCGAGATCGTGAACCTGCGCGCCATGGCCGGCGAGTACGACATGCAGGAGCGCCACATCGACCTGGCCAAGCTGCCGGTGATCCTGGAGAACCGCGACCGCGGCCGCTACGACGTGCACCTCGATCTCGCCTTCAACGGGGCCGACACCGCGCTGCACTTCAACCTCAACCACACCGCCGACCCCGAGATCGGCCGCCTGCTCGCCAGCGCCGATTTCCGCCGCGCCCTCTCGCTCGGCATCGACCGCGAGCAGCTGAACGAGACCTTCTGGCTGGGCCTGGCCACCCCCGGCTCCGCCGCGCCGGCCGAGTCGGTGCCCGAAAGCCCCGGCCCGGAGTGGCGCAAGAAGTGGTCGGTGCTCGATGTCGCCCAGGCCAACGCCATGCTGGACAGGCTGGGCCTGACGCGGAAGGACCGCGACGGCTACCGCCTGCGCACCGACAACGGCCAGCGCATCGTCATCCAGATGACGGTGACCAAGGCCTTCCTCGACTGGCCCGCCCACGCCCAGATGATCGCCCAGCAATGGCGCCGCATCGGCATCTTCGGCGACGTGCGCGACCAGGAGCGCGCGCTGGCCTTCCAGCGCGTGCTGGCCGGCGAGCACCACATCTTCGTCTTCGGCAACACCGGCTCGGAGCAGCTGTTCCTCTACCCGCACTTCGTCCTGCCGGTGGATATCGGCAACGGCGTGCTGGGCGTGGACCTGGCACGCTGGTTCGCCTCCAACGGCGCCATCGGCACCAGGCCGTCCGACCCCGCCGTGCTGCAGACCATGGAGATGTTCCGCAGCGCCACCACGCTGGATGAGCCCGCCCGCAACCGCCTGGCGCAGGAGATCTGGAAGATCGTGATCGACCAGCAGTTCAGCATCGGCGTCTGCGGCCAGTCCCCGGCCTTCGCCGGGGTGCGGCTGGTCAGCCGGCGCATGGGCAACATTCCGGCCCGCGTGTGCATCGCCCAGCACTGCCGCACCCCGGCCAGTTCCCACCCCACCACCTGGTTCTTCAAGGCCTGATCCCCGCGCCGGCCGCCCGGGCCTTCCCGCTTTCATCCGCTACGCTCTTGCTCTAGCCTGCGTCGTGAACGCCATCGCCGAGGCAACGAGGTGGCGAAGGCAGCAACGTCCGGAGGCACATCAATGACGACCCGCAGGAAGTTCCTTGGCGCCGGCGCCCTGTTCGCCGCCGCCGCCGCACCCACGATCGACGCACTGGCCCAGGCCGTGACGACGAGGAGCGCATTCGACCAGTCCGGCCTCGTCGGGAAGCTGGAGGGGCCGTCGCAGGTCGCCACCATCCCGGCCAGCTTCAAGGAAGCACCCCAGCTCGCCACCCTGGTGCAGCAGGGCCGCCTGCCCCCGGTCGCCCAGCGCCTGCCCAGCGAGCCGATGGTGCTGCAGCCGCTCGAATCCGTCGGCCGCTACGGCGGCACCTGGCGCCGCGCCTTCATCGGCCCGTCCGATGGCGAGAACGGCAACCGCATCATGGCCAGCGACAAGCTGCTGTTCTGGGACCCCACCGGCAGCAAGATCGTCCCCAGCGTGTGCAAGGGCTACGAGCTCAGCAAGGACGGCAAGACCACCACGCTGTTCCTGCGCAAGGGCATGAAGTGGAGCGACGGCGCCCCCTTCACCGCCGATGACTTCGTGTTCTGGTACGAGGACATGTACCTGAACAAGGACATCGTGCCGAACCCGATCGCCGACATGGCCTCCGGCGGCAAGCAGGGCAAGCTGGTCAAGATCGACGAGACCACGATCCAGTTCCAGTTCGAGAACCCCTACTTCCTGTTCCCCTACATGATCGCCGGCGACACGCTGATCGGCGGCGGCCAGTCCGTGCGCCAGTCCGGCGGCAACAGCTTCGGCGCCTATGCGCCCGCGCACTACCTCAAGCAGTTCATGCCCAAGTACAGCTCGGAGGCGGAGGCCAATGCCCGCGCCCGCGCCGCAGGGTTCGACAACTGGGTGCGCATGCTCCATGTCCGCAAGGACTGGCAGCTGAACCCCGAGCTGCCCACGCTCGGCCCGTGGCGCACCACCCGCCCGATCAACACCCCCACCTGGGTGATGGAGCGCAACCCGTTCTACTACGTGGTCGACACCGAGGGTAACCAGCTGCCCTACATCGACAGCATCGTCATGACCCTGGCCGAGAACATCGAGGTGGCCAACCTGCGCGCCATGGCCGGCGAATACGACCTGCAGGAACGCCACATGGATCTCGCCAAGCTGCCGGTGATCCTGGAGAACCGCGACCGCGGCCGCTACAACGTGCACCTTGATCTCGCCTACAACGGCGCGGACACCACGCTGCACGTCAACATGAACCACACCGCCGATGCGGAAGTGGGCAAGTGGCTCGCCACCGCCGATTTCCGCCGCGCGCTGTCGCTCGGCATCGACCGCGACCAGCTGAACGAGACCTTCTGGCTCGGCCTCGGCACCCCCGGCTCCACCGCGCCGGCCGAGGCGATGCCGGAATCCCCCGGCCCCGAATGGCGCAAGAAGTGGTCGGTGCTCGATGTCGCGCAGGCCAACCGCATGCTCGACGGCCTCGGCCTCACCCGCAAGGACCGCGAGGGCTTCCGCCTGCGCACCGACAACGGGCAGCGCCTGATCATCCAGCTCACCGCCGTGAAGGCGTTCATGGACTGGCCGGCGCATGCGCAGATGATCGCCCAGCAGTGGCGCCGCATCGGCATCTTCGCCGACGTGCGCGAGCAGGAGCGCGGGCTGGCCTTCCAGCGCGCCATGGCCGGCGAGCACCACATCATCGTCTGGACCAATGGCGGCACGGAGCTGCTGTACCTCTACCCCTCCTGGGCCCTGCCGGTGGACATCGCCAACGGCGCCTACGGCATCGAGCATGCGCGCTGGTACGCCTCCAACGGCGCCCAGGGCACCAAGCCGACCGACCCGCACATGCTGCGCGCGCTGGAGCTGTTCCGCGCCGCGGCCGGCATGGACGAGGAGGCGCGCAACAAGAACGCGCAGGAGATCTGGAAGATCATGGTGGACCAGCAGTTCCACATCGGCGTCTGCGGCCAGTCGCCGGCGCTGATGGGGGTGCGGCTGGCCAGCCGCCGGCTGGGCAACATCCCAGGCCGCGTGTGCATCGCCCAGCATTGCCGCACGCCGGGCAGCTCGCACCCGGCCACCTGGTTCTACAAGTCCTAGGACCCGGCAGGCGGCATGATCGCGTTCATCACCCGGCGGCTGCTGTTGGGCGTCGTCACCATCTTCCTGATCTCGGTGCTGTCGTTCATCATCATCCAGCTGCCGCCGGGTGATTTCGTCGATGCCTACATCGCCCAGCTCTCCTCCTCCGGCAGCCAGGTCTCGGCGGCGGAGGCGGAGAACCTGCGCCAGCTCTATGGCCTGGGCGAACCCTTCTACGTGCAGTACGGCAAGTGGCTTGGCCGCATCATCACCGGCGATTTCGGCGAGAGCATGGAATGGCGCCGCCCGGTCACCGAGGTGATCGGCGACCGGCTGTGGCTCACGCTGCTGCTGAGCTTCGCGGCGCTGATCGTCACCTGGGGGCTGGCGCTGCCGATCGGCATCTTCTCCGCCGTGCGGCAGTACAGCTTCGCCGACTACGCCTTCACCCTGGTGGGCTTCATCGGCATCGCGGTGCCGAACTTCCTGCTGGCGCTGGTGATCATGTATTTCGCCTTCGTCTGGTTCGGCGCCAGCGTGGGCGGGCTGTTCTCCGCCGAGATGGCGCTCGCCCCCTGGAGTGCCGCCAAGGTCTGGGACCTCATCAAGCACCTGCCGCTGCCGGCGATCATCTTGGCGCTCGGCGGCACCGCCCAGCTGATCCGCATCATGCGCGCCAACCTGCTCGACGAACTGCGCCGCCCCTACGTGGTCACGGCCCGCGCCAAGGGCCTGTCGGAGGCGCGGACCATCATCAAGTACCCGGTGCGCGCAGCGCTGAACCCGTTTGCCAGCAACATCGCCTACCTGTTCCCCTACCTCGTCAGCGGCTCGATCATCGTCTCGATCGTGCTCGGCCTGCCCACGGTGGGGCCGCTGCTGGTGAAGGCGCTGGTGGCGCAGGACATGTTCCTGGCCGGCACCATCGTGCTGCTGCTCGGCGTGATGACCGTGATCGGCACCTTCATCTCCGACCTCGTGCTGATGTGGGTCGACCCGCGCATCCGCCACCAGATGGATTGAACCCGTGGCGCAGATCGATTCCGAAAAATACGCGGTCGCCACCCAGCTCCAGCTGACCTGGTGGCGCTTCAGGCGGCACAAGCTGGCCATGATCAGCATGGTGGTGCTGGCGCTGTTCTACCTGCTGGCCGCCTTCGCCGATTTCCTGGCCACGCAGGACCCGCACGCCACCGATGCCCGCACCAGCTACATCGCGCCGCAGCCGATCATGCTGTTCGACGACGACGGCAGCTTCCGCCCGCATGTCTATGGCATCCGCGGCGTGCGCGACATGCGCACCTTCAAGCTGGTCTACACCGTGGACCCCAACCGCAAGGTGTATATCGACTTCTTCGGCCGCGGCTACGAATACAAGCTGTTCGGCCTGTTCCGCACCGACATCCACCTGATGACGCTGAAGAACCCCGAACGCGGCGACGGCATCTACATATTGGGCACCGACCTGCTGGGGCGCGACCTATGGTCGCGATTGCTGGTGGCTACCCGTGTCTCACTCACCATCGGGCTTGTCGGCGTCACCATATCGCTGTTCCTCGGCGTGCTGCTGGGTGGCATCTCGGCAGTGTATGGCGGCATCGTCGACACGCTGATCCAGCGCACGATCGAGGTGATCCGATCGATGCCAACCATCCCGCTCTGGCTCGGCCTGGCGGCGGCCTTGCCGAACGACTGGAGCGTGCTGCAGGTCTATTTCGCCATCACCATCATCATCTCCCTCCTGGCCTGGACCGACCTCGCCCGCGTGGTGCGCGGCAAGTTCCTGGCGCTGAAGGAGGAGGACTTCGTGATGGCCGCGGAACTCGCCGGCGCGTCGCAGGGGCGGATCATCTTCCGCCACATGCTGCCGAGCTTCGCCAGCCACATCATCGCCGCCGTCAGCCTGGCACTGCCCGCCATGATCATCAGCGAGACGTCGCTGAGCTTCCTGGGCCTGGGGCTGCGGCCGCCGGCGATCAGCTGGGGGATCCTGCTGCAGGATGCCCAGAACATCCAGACGCTGGCACTGGCGCCCTGGCTGCTGATCTCGGCCATTCCCGTGGTGGTGGTGATCCTGGCCTTCAACTTCCTGGGCGACGGCCTGCGTGATGCGGCGGACCCCTATGGCTGAACCCATCCTTTCCGTGCGCGGCCTGAAGACCCAGTTCTTCGGGCCGGAGGGCGTGGTGCGAGCCGTGGACGGCGTGGACTTCGACGTGTTCGAGGGCCGCACGCTGGGCGTGGTGGGCGAGAGCGGTTGCGGCAAGTCGGTCACGGCCCGCTCCGTGCTCGGCATCGTGGACCGGCCCGGGAAGGTGGTGGGCGGCAGCATGAAGCTGCGCCGCGCCTCGGGCGAGGTGGTGGACCTGGGCACGCTCACCAACGAGCAGATGCGCAAGTACCGCGGGCCGGAGATCGCGCTGGTGTTCCAGGAGCCGATGGCCAGCTTCAGCCAGCACTACACGATCGGCAACCAGATCGGCGAAGGCATCAAGCTGCACATGGGGCTCGACGAGCGCGCGGCGAAGAAGCGGGCGATCGAGCTGCTGGACATGGTGGGCGTGCCGCAGCCGGCGCGGCGGGTGGACGACTACCCCTTCCAGCTTTCCGGCGGGCTGCGCCAGCGCGTGATGATCGCCATGGCGCTGTCCTGCGACCCGCGGGTGCTGATCGCCGACGAGCCGACCACGGCGCTGGACGTGACCACCCAGGCGCAGATCCTGGACCTGCTGCGCACACTGCAGAAGGACCGCGGCCTGGCGATCATCCTGATCACGCACGACATGGGCGTGATCGCCGAGATGGCGCACGACGTGAGCGTGATGTACCTCGGCCGCGCGGTGGAAACGGGCTCGGTGAAGGAGATCTTCGAGACCCCGAAGCATCCCTATACCCGCGCCCTGCTGCGCTCCATCCCCACGGTGCTGGCCAAGCCCCGCACCCGGCTGCCGACCATCGCAGGCTCCATCCCGCATCCGTTCGACCGGCCGAAGGGCTGCTCCTACCACCCGCGCTGCGCCGAGATCATCGGCGCGGTGTGCGAGCGCGCGGAGCCGCCGGCGGTGGATACCGATGACAGGCGGCAGGTGCGCTGCTTCCTGCACGGGGGCATGGAGGAGGCCAAGGCGGGCCTGCAGGGAGCCCCGGCATGAGCGAGACGATCCTGGAGGTCTCCGGCCTCAAGAAATACTTCCCGATCCGGCGCGGGCTGCTGCGCAAGGTGGTGGGCCAGGTGAAGGCGGTGGATGGCGTGAGCTTCTCCATCCGCAAGGGCGAGACCCTGGCGCTGGTGGGCGAGAGCGGCTGCGGCAAGACCACGGCGGCGCGGTGCATCCTGCGCGCCTACGCGCCCAGCGGCGGGGCCATCAAGTTCAAGGTGGAGGGGCGCGAGGTGGACCTCGCCCAGATGTCCCGCACCGAGCTGCGGCCGCTGCGGCGGCATATCCAGATGGTGTTCCAGGACCCCTATTCCTCGCTCAACCCGCGCATGGTGGTGGGCGACATCATCGGCGAGCCGCTGCTGATCAACGGCATGGGCGACACGGCGGCGCGGCGCAAGCGGGTGGAGGAGCTGATGGAGCTGGTTCAGCTTCCGCGCGCCTACTACAACCGCTTCCCGCATGCTTTCTCCGGCGGGCAGCGCCAGCGCATCGGGATCGCCCGCGCCCTGGCCCTCAACCCGACGCTGATCGTGGCCGATGAGCCCGTTTCGGCGCTGGACGTTTCGGTGCAGGCGCAGGTGCTGAACCTGATGCTGGACCTGCAGGACCAGCTCGGCCTGACCTACCTGTTCGTGGCGCACGACCTTTCGGTGGTGAAGCACGTGAGCGACCGGGTGGCCGTGATGTATGTCGGCAAGATCGTGGAGCTGGCCGAGACCGAGACGCTGTTCGAACGGCCGCTGCATCCGTACACCGAGGCGCTGCTGTCGGCGGCACCCACGCCGGTGCCAGGCGCGGTGAGCAACCGCATCGTGCTGGAACGCGAGATCGCCGACCCGGCCAACCCGCCGCCGGGCTGCGCCTTCCATCCGCGCTGCCGCTATGCGGTGGAGGCCTGCCGGGCCGTGACGCCGGAGCTGACCGAGGCGCAGCCGGGGCGGTACGTGGCGTGCCACCGGGCGGCGGAGCTGACGCTGGGCGGCGTGGGGGCGGTGGAGCACGTGGTGGCGTGATGCGGGTTCCGCCGCTGGAGGGCAATGTTCACCTGCTGGCGGCGATGAGCATCTTCGGGTCGGTGGAGGTGCCGGCGGCATCGGTGGCCGGGCTGCGAAACCTGGTGCTGATCTGCTTCACCAACCGCTCCGGCTCCTGGCTGCTGGCGGACCTTCTGGGGACCAGCAGGCGGTTCTTCGTGGGCGGCGAGTGCCTGAACGGCGACGAGGTGGCCAATATCGCGCAGCGCCGGCGCATCCGCAGCTTTGCCGGGTTCTTCGAGGAGTATCTCGTGGGCCAGGCGGTGGACGGCAACCTGGTGCTGAAATGCGGCCTGCCGCACCTGGAGATCCTGGGGCGGTCCGGCGTGCTGGACCACCTGGGCGCGCGGGTGCGCTATGTGCACATCGAGCGGCTGGACCGGCTGGCGCAGGCGATCTCCTGGGAGATCGCGCGGCAGACGCAGCATTGGAGCTCCCACCGGGCGCATCTGCCGGCGCCGGAGCCGGTGTACGACCGGGCCGGGATCGAGGCGGCGATCGAGCTGTTCGCCGGCTACAATCATGGGTTCGGCACATTCTTCGGCCTCAACGGGATCGTGCCGGAACACGTGACCTATGAGGCGCTGGTGGCCCGCCCGGCCGAGGTGGCCGAGGGCGTGGTGGCCGGGATGTTCGCCGGGCCCGCGGGGGTGGATCCGGCGAAGGTGACGTTCCGGCGGCAGGCGGGGCCGCGGAACGAGGAATGGCGGCGTCGGTTCCTGGCGGAGTAGGCGCGGTCAGGCCAGGTGGCGGGCGATGGCCGTGGCGGTTTCGACAGGCATCGTGTTGGGGAAGCCATGGTCGCCGCCTTCGATCAGTTCCAGGCGGGCGTTGGGGAGGTGGGCGGCGAGGTGTTCGCCCACGGCCGGGGGGCTGATGGTGTCCGCGGTGCCCCAGAGGAGGAGGGTGCGGGTGGTGAGGCGGGGGAGGTCGGCGGTGTGGTCGGCCTGGACCTCGGTGATCCAGGGGGCGGCGTTGGGGAAGGACTGGCGGTAGGCGGGGCGCCAGTCGGCGGCGTTGAACTGGGCCATCGGCAGGCCGCCAGAGGTGCCGGTGAGGACGAGGCGGCGGATGCGGTAGGTGTGGCGCAGGGCAGCGCGGATGGCGATGAGGCCGCCCATGGACTGGCCGATGAGGTCCACCCTTGTGGGGGACATGGCGATGCAGGCGCTGACGATGTTCACCAGGTCATCGATGCCCTGGATGTCGGGGTCGTGGGGTTCGCGGCCCAGGCCGGGCCAGGAGAGGAGAACGCGGGGCCATTCCTCCGGCAGCAGGTCGGCCACCGGCTGCCAGAACTGGGCGGAGCCGCTGGCGCCGGGGAGGAAGAGGAGGGTGCTGGCGGTCATCGGCGGGCTTCCTGGGGGGGCTCTGGCTGGGCCGGAGCATTGCGTGCCGGGCGGAGGGGGGCAAGGGGCGGGGTGGCCTCGCGGCGGGCGGCACGGTGCGGAGAGCTGGTTCAGCAAGCAAGCGGCCACCAAGACACAGAGACACGGAGGAGTAAGGCAAGGGGTGGTCTGCGGGGGGGGGACTCAATGGGCGTGAGTCATCGCGCCCCGTTTGGGGCGTTTTTTGGTGACCGATGGGAGGGGGAGGGCGCGCGGCGGGGCGCGGGCGGCGGGCGTGGGACGGAGTTCGGGCGCGTGGCGGGGGATGGCGCGGGCACCGCGGTGGCGGGACCACCAGGTGGGAATCCGGCCAAGACGATACGCGCGCGGGGGCACGGGGCCGCGATGGCGGGCGGCGCGCGGGCCGGGCGTGCTGTGCGGAACGGGAGCGCGGGGGGGAAGGGGGACGTGCGCCGGGCTGGGTTCGGCCTGGGGCAGGCGCAGGGCCAGACGCTCCAGGCGGCCGAACAGGGTGGCGATGAGGGAGAGGATCATCGCCTGCACGAGGTCCAGCCGGGCGCGCGCGAGGGCGCGATCCGCCTGCGCGCTGTTGCGCAGGGCGGCGAAGGCTTCGGCCAGGTTGTCCCTTTGAACTGACATTCCCGCCATTTTATCTAACGGCAAGGGGCGGCGCAAAGGTTTTTTATCTGATTTGGGGAATTTTTTCGGAGGGGTGGTGGGGTGGCGGGGGCGGCTCCGTGAGCCGCCCCACGCGGAGGGGGCAGGTCAGCCGGTTTGGATGGGGAGGGTTTCGTCGCGGGCCCATTCGCCCATGGAGGCGTCGTAGAGGGTGAGGTTGTCGTAGCCGAGCTGGTGGAGGAGAAAGAGGTCGATGTTGGCCGAGATGCCGCCGCCGCAGTAGCAGATGACGTGCTTTTCCGGGGTGACGCCCTGGGATTCGAATTTCTTCCGGGCGTCTTCGAGGGTGGTGAAGGTCTTGGCCTGGGGGTCGATGAGGGTGGCGGCGGAGACCTGGACGCTGCCGGGGATGCGGCCGGGGCGGCCGTAGCGGCTGGGGGCGCTGCCGCGGAAAAGCTCGTCGCCGAGGGCGTTGACGATGACGGTGTTCGGGGCCTTCATGCCGGCGAGCACGCCGTGGCGATCGGTGAACAGGCCGGGGCGCGGGGTGGCACGGAAAGTGGCGGGCGGGTAGCCGCGCGGGGGGCCGGCTTCGGTGGGGCGGTTCTCGGCGCGCCATTTGTCGAAGCCGCCATCGAGGACGGCGGCGTCCACGCCGAGGGAGCGGAGCATCCACCAGAAGCGGGTGCTCATCCACATGTTGTTGGCGCTGTAGAGGACGACCTTGTGGCCGGCATTCGTGCCAAGGCCGTGGCGGGCGAAGGCGGCCTCCAGCGTGGCGAGGTCGGCCAGCATGAAGCGGAGCGGCGTGGTGTTGTCGGAGAACTCGGCCTGGATATCGAGGTAATCGGCACCGGGGATGTGGGCCTGCTCGAAGGCGGGGCGGCCCGACACCGCCACATAGGGGGCATCGACGCCAGGCGGCGGGGGGACGGTGGTGGTGGTGCAGTCGTAGAGGCGCAGGTTGGGGGTGTTGAGCAGGGCTTCGAGCTGGGCCGTGGTGATGAGGGCGTTGGGGTCGCGCATGGCTCGGGGTTCCTCGCGTTTTGGCGAGGGTGGCATGGTCGGGTGGGGGATGGCGAGGGTGGAGGCGTGTTGGCGGGCGCGGGGGTGGTGGCGCGAAGTTCAGATTCAACACAGAGACACAGAGGCACGGAGAAGCAAGGCAAGGGAGAAGGAAGGATGGCGGAACACGCTTCGCGTTTCGGCCCTGCGCGGGCGGTGACGCCGCGGAGTGGAACGTTTTTTTGCTTCTTTTTGTTCACAAAAAGAAGAGTCTTGCTTTGACCCCTCACCCAACCCTTGATCCCCTTCGGGGCTCAAGCCCCCAAGGGGAGAGGGCTTGCATCGAGCTATTTCTTGTTAGCGGCGATGAGCTTCTTGTAGATGGCCATGTAGTCGTCGGCCATGCGCAGGTTGGTGAAGCGTTCTTCGAAGCGCTTGCGGACGCCGGCGCGGTTGATGGTGTCGATCTTCTTGGCGGCTTCGATGGCGCCGGCCATGTCGTCGACGATGAAGCCGGTGACGCCGTTTTCGATCACTTCCGGCACGCTGCCGCGGCGGAAGGCGATGACGGGGGTGCCGCAGGCCATGGCTTCGATCATGACCAGGCCGAAGGGTTCCTCCCAGTCGATCGGCACCAGCAGCGCCTTTGCGTTGGAGAGGAAGCCGACCTTCTGGGCGTCGTTGATCTCGCCGATGTAGTTGACGTGGGGCAGCTCGAAGAGGTGCTTGATGTCGCGGGCGAAGTATTCGTCGTCGGCGCGATCGATCTTGGCCGCGACGCGCAGTTCGGTTTGGCAGGCGCCGGCAATCTCGATGGCGCGGTCGACGCGCTTTTCCGGGGAGATGCGGCCGAGGAAGGCGAAGTAGCTGGGGGGTTCCGTGGGTTCCGGGCGCAGCAGGTTCGCGGGCATGCCGTGGTGGACGGTGCCGGCCCAGCCGAGGTGGGGGACGGGTTTGCGCTGGTTGTCGGAGATCGAGACGATCGGGACCTTCGGGAACTTGGAGTAGACGACGCCGAATTCGTGCAGGTCCAGCCTTCCGTGCAGGGTGGTGACGAAGGGCACGCCGAGGCGGGAGAAGACGGAGTTGGGCCAGTAGTCGATGTGGAAGTGCAGCACATCGAATTCGTGGGCGCGTTCGGCCACGGTTTCGATCAGCAGGGCGTAGGTGGCGACCCAGTCGGCGATGGGGGAGAGGCGCAGGGCCTGGGGCCAGACGGGGACGAGCTTGGCCGAGGTCTGGCTGTCGCCCGAGGCAAACAGGGTGACGTCGTGGCCCTGCTGGACGAGGGCCTCGGTGATCCAGTGCACGACGCGCTCGGTGCCGCCGTAGAGCTTCGGGGGCACGGCTTCGAAGAGCGGGGCGATCTGGGCGATGCGCATCTTGGGGACCTCTTGTGTGAGGCGGGGTTTAGACCGGGATGTGGGCGAAAACTAGGCGACGGGAAGGACGGCGTTCATTTTTGAAAAAAAAGAACCAAAAAACTTTTCTCTCCTTGCACGCGTGCCGACCGGGAGAGACGGGCGTCAAGTCGGAAAGTTTTTTTGCTTCTTTTTGTTCACAAAAAGAAGGTTCTTTCTTTCCTCATTGCTCTTTGAGGTGACGCCCCCCTCCGGCTCCCCCCGCGGGCGAGGGGAGGGAAGCGGCGATGAGGCGTTGATAGAGGGCCACATAGTCGCTGGCCATGCGCTGTGCCGTCCAGCGTTCGTCGAAGCGTTGGCGGATCCTGGCGCGGGGGAGGCTGGGCAGTTGGGCGATGGCGGCCACGGCTTCCTCCACGTTGGAGACGATGAAGCCGGTGCGGCCGGGTTCGATCACTTCGGGGACGGAGCCGCGGTTGTAGGCGATGACGGGGCAGCCGCAGGCCATGGCTTCGATCATCACCAGGCCGAAGGGCTCCGGCCAGGCGATGGGGAAGAGCAGGGCCTTGGCGCCGGAGAGGAAGGCGGGTTTATGGCTGTCGTCGATCTCGCCGATGAACTCGATGCCGGGTTCGGAGAGGAGGGGGGCGACGTGTTCCTCGTGGAAGGGGAGGTCTTCCTCGCCGATCTTGGCGGCGATCTTGAGGGGCACGCCGCAGGCGCGGGCGATGCGGATGGCATCGAGGATGCCTTTCTCGGGGGAGATGCGGCCGAGGAAAGCGAAGTAGCTCTGCTCGGCCGGAACGGGCCGCAGCAGGTCCGCCGGCATGCCGTGCAGGATGGTGGCGGCGAAGGGGAGCGTGGGGGCGGGGGCGCGCTGGCTGTCGCTGATGGAGACCAGGGGCGCGTTGGGGAAGAGGCCGTAGACGGAGGGCACCCATTCCTGGTCCAGCCTTCCGTGCAGGGTGGTGAGGAAGGGGGTGGGCTGGCGGGTGAAGACGCTGAAGGGGTGGAAATCGATGTGGAAGTGCAGGATGTCGAACGCATCGGCCTGGCGGCGGACGAGCTCGATCATGCGGGCGTAGGGGGCGTTGTTGACCTCGAAATTGCGCACGAAGCGGGCGGCGGCGTCGCGCACCGGGACGAGCTTGGCGGAGGTGCGGCTGTCTCCGGACGCGAAGAGGGTGACGTCGTGGCCGGCGGCGACGAGGGATTCGGTGAGCCAGTGAACAACGCGTTCCGTGCCGCCATAGAGGCGGGGGGGGACGGATTCGAAGAGCGGGGCGATCTGGGCGATCCGCATGGGGGCGGGAACCTCGGGGTTGGCGCGGCGGTATGCGCGGGGAATGTGGCAGCTTCGCGGGAGTGTCGCCATCCGGGGGCGCCGTGATCGTGCCGTATTGCTATGGTGTTGATCCCGCAGACGCGGAGAGGAAGTGCGCCCCGTGACAGTGCCCCCGAACCAGCCGCCGATCATCCGCTACCACGGCAAGCCGCTGGGGTTCCTGCTGCACTACGTGTTCCGGCACCGGCTGGGGCATGGGGTGGTGCTGGCGAGCGTGGTCGCGGCGGTGTTCTGTTCCGTGTTCACGCAGTACGGGCTGAAGGGGCTGATCGACGTGATCAGCCACGGGCGCGAGGCCGGGGCGGACAAGATCTGGTTCGCGTTCGGCGTGCTGACGGCGCTGATCGTGGCGGACAACTTCCTGTGGCGCATCGGCGGCTGGGTGGCGGCGCATGTGTTCGTGCGGGTGACCGGCGACCTGCGCAGCGACCTGTTCGTGCACCTGGCGGGGCATTCGCCGAGCTACTTCGCCGAGCGGATGCCGGGGACGATGGCGAGCCGGATCACCGCCACCTCCAACGCGGTGTTCCAGACCGAGAACACGGCGGCATGGACGGTGCTGCCGCCGATCCTGGCGGTGCTGATCGCCATCGTGCTGATCGGCACCGTGAACCCGGTGATGGCCGCGGTGCTGGCGGCGGTGGCGTTCACGATGGCGGCGATCATCTACCGCCTGGCCAAGGCGGGCACGCCAATCCATCGCAACTATGCCGAGAAGGCCGCCGGGGTGGATGGCGAGCTGGTGGACGTGATCTCCAACATGTCCGTGGTGCGCGTGTTCGGGGCGCTGAAGCGCGAGCACCTGCGGATCGACGAGAAGATCGAGGTGGAGATGGGGGCGCGGCGGGCGAGCCTGCTGTACCTCGAAAAGCTGCGGCTGCTGCACGCGGCGCAGACGGCGGTGATCACGGCGGGGCTGCTGTACTGGGCGGTGGTGATGTGGCTGAACGGGCAGGCGACGCCCGGCGACATCGTGCTGATCGCCTCGCTGGGCTTCACCATCCTGCATGGCACGCGCGACCTCGCCGTTTCGCTGGTGGACCTGACGCAGCACGTGGCGCGGCTGGACGAGGCGATCGGAACGCTGCTGCTGCCGCATGAGATGCCGGATGCGGTGGAGGCGCTGCCGCTTCGGCCGGGGCCCGGCCGGGTGGAGTTCCGCGGCGTGCACTTCTCCTATCCCGGGCGCGGGCGGATCCTGCACGGGCTGGACCTGGTGATCGAGCCGGGGCAGCGGGTGGGGCTGGTGGGGGCCTCCGGCGCGGGGAAGTCCACCGTGGTGTCGCTGCTGCAACGCTTCTACGACGTGGACGACGGGGCGGTGCTGGTGGACGGGCAGGATATCCGGGCGGTGACGCTGGAGAGCCTGAACGCGCGGCTGGCGATCGTTCCGCAGGACGTGGCGCTGTTCAACCGCACGGTGATGGAGAACCTGCGCTACGCGCGGCCGGATGCGGGGGATGAGGACGTGGCGCACGCGGTGGATACGGCGCGGTGCCGCAGCTTCATCGAGGGGATGCCGCAAGGGTTCGATACGCCGGTGGGCAACCGTGGCACCCGGCTTTCGGGCGGGCAGCGGCAGCGGCTGGCGATCGCGCGCGCGCTGCTGAAGGACGCGCCGATCCTGCTGCTGGACGAAGCCACCAGCGCGCTGGATACCGAAAGCGAGCAGCTGATCCAGCAGGCGCTGGACAAGCTGATGGTGGGGCGCACCGTGATCGCGGTGGCACACCGGCTCTCCACCCTCAAGAACTTCGACCGCATCGTGGTGATGGAAGCCGGGCGGGTGGTGGACGACGGCGCGCCGGACGAACTGGCGAACCGGCCGGGGCCGTACCGGGACCTGCTGCGGTCGCAGGCGATGGAGAAGACAACGCAGACCTAGGGGAAGGCCAGGGCTCCGCCCTCGGACCCGGTCAGGGGCTTCGCCCCCGACACCCCCACCAGGGACCTGAGGTCCCTGGACCCACATCCC
>CANHCJ010000052.1 GCA_947458025.1 Rhodospirillales bacterium
CGGGGGCCGCGGCGATCGGGGCGGCGGCCGGGGCCGGCATTGCGGCCGGGGCGTGCATGGCGGCCGAGACGTGCTGGGTGACCGGCGCGGGCGTGCGGGCAACGCGGACGCGGCCTTCCTTGGTCTCGATCTCGATCTCGGTGAGGCCGGTGTCGGAGAGGATTTCCGCGAGCGCGCGGACGGTTTTCGGGTCGAAGCTCATCGCCGCTGCTCCAGGATATCGGCCATGGCCTGCAAGGCGAGCGCATAGCCGCCCACGCCGAGGCCGCAGATGACGCCAACGGCCACCTTGGAGACGTAGGAGGTGTGGCGGAAGGCCTCGCGGCGGTGGATGTTGCTGATATGGACCTCGACCACCGGCAGCTCGCTGGCCAGCAGCGCGTCCATCACCGCGACCGAGGTGTGGCTGTAGCCGGCCGGGTTGATGACGATGCCGGCGGCACGGCCGCGGCATTGCTGGATCCAGGTGACCAGCTCGCCCTCGCCGTTGGTCTGGCGGAAGTCGATGGCCAGGCCCAGCTGCTCGGCGGTTTCGGCGCACAGCGCCTCCACGTCGTCCAGCGTTTCGCGGCCATACAGCTCGGGCTGGCGCAGGCCGAGCATGTTGAGGTTCGGGCCGTTGAGGACGGCAACCAGGGGAAGGGTGGCAGACATGGCGCACGGCCTAGCACGCGGCGCCGTATGGCTTCAATGCGCCGCGGCGGGGCAGGGGGTTCCTTGTCGGCGGGGAGGGGGATGCCCATACTCCGGGCATGAACGATGCCAGCATGGGCCTGATCACGGTGAACGGGGAGTCGCGGCCGCTGGACGGGCCGATGACGGTGGCCGGGCTGCTGGCCGCCATCGGGCTGGACGGGCGCAAGGTGGCGGTGGAGCGCAACGAGGCGATCGTGCCGCGCTCCGCCTACGACACGACGCAACTGGCACCGGGCGACAGCCTGGAGATCGTTCACTTCATCGGGGGAGGCTGAACCCATGGATCAGGCGGTGGGTGCCGACGACGACACCTGGACGGTGGCGGGGCGGAGCTTCCGCTCGCGGCTGGTGGTGGGCACCGGGCGCTACAAGGACCTGGAGGAGACGGCCGCCGCGATCGAGGCCAGCGGCGCCGAGATGGTGACGGTGGCGGTGCGGCGGGTGAATCTGTCCGACCCCAAGGCGCCGATGCTGCAGGATTTCGTCGACCCCAAGAAATACACCTACCTGCCCAACACCGCCGGCTGCCACACCGCCAACGAGGCGGTGCGCACGCTGCGCCTGGCGCGCGAGGCCGGCGGCTGGAACCTGGTGAAGCTGGAAGTGCTGGGCCCGCCGCCGCACCTGTACCCCGACATGCCGGGCACGTTCGAGGCGGCGGAGGCGCTGATCAAGGACGGGTTCGAGGTGATGGTGTACTGCGCCGACGACCCGCTGGCCGCGCACCGGCTGGAGCAGATGGGGTGCGTGGCGATCATGCCGCTGGGCGCGCCGATCGGCTCCGGCCTCGGCATCCAGAACCCGGCGATGCTCTCCTTGATCATCGAGCAGGCGAAGGTGCCCGTGCTGGTGGATGCCGGGGTGGGCACGGCGAGCGATGCCGCCATCGGCATGGAACTCGGCTGCGACGCAGTGCTGCTGAACTCCGCCATCGCCCATGCCCGCGAGCCGGTGTTGATGGCGCGCGCGATGAAGGCGGCGGTGGAGGCCGGGCGGCTGGCCTATCGCGCCGGGCGGATGCCGCGCCGGATGGGGGCGGATCCGTCGAGCCCGCTGGGCGGGCTGATCCGGTAGCCCCCGGGCCTCGCCGGGCCCAAGCATCATCTCCAGATTTCATTCCCCAACAATCTTTTCCCGTGCCACCGGCTGCCGATTGTTCCGCCTCGCAGCAGGAAGAACGGCCCCATGCCAAACGACCCGGCTTCTGCTCCGACGCCGACCCATGTCTCGCTGAACCATCCCGTGTTCGTGCGGGTGGACGGCATCAGCTTCCGGCGATCCGCGACCGATGGCGCGCCCGTGATGGTGATGCCGTTCGGGGAGCGGGAGGCGGCGATTCCCCTGGGCAGCCTGCGCACCGAGTTCGAGATCGACGACCACTCGCCGGATGGCCGGATGCTGAACCTGGTGGCCGAGGCGCTGGGCTATGTCACGGCGCTCGCGCCCGGCGATGCGCTGCCGCCGGAGGTGACGTGCGGGGAGGCGAGCTGGACGCCGGGCGTCCTGCACCGGCACAGGGCCGACCGGCGGCTGCGGGTGGCGCTGCTGCGCTGGTGGCGGCCGGCGGCGGTGCAGGAGGCCGGTGGCGAGATCCGCTGCTGGGAGCGGATCGACCAGGACCCGGAGCTGCGCAGCCAGATGGGCACCGCCTACCGTCGCACGGCGGAGACGTTGGGGCTGGACGGGGCTGGGGCGGTGGAGGTGCGGATCGCGCAGCTGGCGGAGGAATTCGCCTTCATCGAGGCGCTGCGCGACGAGCTGCTGGATCGGGTGGAGCGGATGGCCGCGCGGTGCCGGCAATATGAGAGCGCGAACCCGCGGCTGGACGCCCGGCGCCGGGACACGATCGTGCGGATGCGGACCCTGCTGACCACGGCGCTGGGCGAACTGCAGCAGCGCTTCCAGGCGCTGGACGGGCTGCTGGACGACATCACCGCGCTGCTGGCGGACCCGGACAGCCAAATTGAGGTCATCCGGTCCCATCGGAACGCGCTGCATCGGGCGCGGCTGGGCTGGCAGGAGGTGCTGGACCAGTGGTCGGCACTGGACGTGAACGACGAGGCAGGGCTGTGGGGGGCGATCCTGGACACCTACCAGTTCCTCGCCAAGCGCTACCTGCCGTACACGGAATGGCCGACCGTCAATTCCCTGCGCGGGCCGCCGGGGAAGGGGGCGCCGGGGATGCGGTGGTAGGCGGGGCGGTCCCGGGGTGGCATAGATCTGTTTCAGTCAAGCAAGAGTCTTCTTTTTGTGAACAAAAAGAAGCAAAAAAACTTTATCCGTTTGCGCCGTGGCTAGCCCCCGCGCAAACGGACAAAAGTTTTTTGGTTCTTTTTTTCAAAAAAGAACGCGCTTGCTTTCTTGCCTAGATGAGCGCCGACGGCGTCACCCCCAGCTCGGCCAGGAACGGCGCCGCATGGTCGATCCGTCCGGTCATTGCCTTGGGGTCGCGGGTGGCGATCTGGTAGCAGGCCTCGGCGATGTTCTCGATCGGCGACACGCGGTGCTTGGTGTTCTCGTTGATCAGGCCGTGCACGGCCACGCCGGGGGTGTCCACCAGGCCCGGGGAGATGGCGTTCACCGTGATGTTGTCGGCATAGACCTCCGCGGCCAGGCCGGTGCTGAACCGCTCCAGCGCGGCCTTGCACATGCCATACACGGTGCCGCCGGGGCGCACGCCCTCGAACGGGCGGGCAGGGTGGATGGCCGCGCCGCTCGACAGGGTGATGATGGCGCCGCCCTTGCGCTCGCGCATCTTGGGCAGCACGAGCTGGCTGAGGTGCAGCGCGGCCCAGACCTGCACTTCCATCATCAGGTCGAAGCGCTTGGAGGGGAAGGTTTCGATCGGGATGAAGAAGGTGACCGCGGCGTTGTTCACCAGGATGTCGGGCGAGCCGTAGGCGGCCAGGGTTTCCTCATAGAGGCGCTCGCGGTCGGCGGCCTGGGCGAGGTCGGCCTTCACGGCCACGGCCTTGCCGCCGGCGCGGTTGATGCGCTCCACGGTTTCCGTGAGGGTGCCGGGCAGGCGGCTTTCGGCCTGGTCGGTGGTGCGGGCGGTGCAGACCACCTTGGCACCTTCCATCGCCAGCCGGGCGGCCACCGCGGCGCCGATGCCGCGGCTTGCGCCGGTGACCAGCGCGACCTTGCCGGCCAGAGTTCCGTTCGGGTTCACCACAGCGGCCATCGATCTTGTCCTTGAGTCGTTTCCTCGGGGGCGAACCCTAGGCACTGGCCGCCGCGCTGGCAAACCCGGCGCTTGCCTTCTCCAGCGCCGAGTTCAGCTCCGCGCCCAGCAGCACCACATAGGCCGAGACCCAGAACCACAGCATCACCGCGGCAACCGCGGCGAGCGGGCCATACACGGAGCCGAAGCCGGCGAAATGCGTGGCGTAGGCGGTGAACAGGAAGCTGGTCACCAGCCACAGCATCGTGGCCAGCAGCACGCCAGGCAGCACGCGGCGGCGGTGCCCGCGCCCGCGCGAGGGGCCCGCGGCATACAGGAACGCGAGCGAGGCAAAGACGAAGCCCACCAGCACCAGCACGCTGGCCCAGTGCACCAGCCCGGCGGTGCCCGTGGGCAGGGCCAGCACGTCGATCAGCCGCGGCAGCGCCACCAGCACGCCCACGGTGACGATGGCGCCCATGATGGAGGCGAAGGTCATCGCCAGCCCCACCACCTGGAAGCCGAGGATGCTGCGCCGCTCCTCCTCGTCATAGGCCAGGTTCAGCGCGGCGATCATGCTTTTCGTGCCGGTGGAGGCGGACCACAACGCCACCGCGGCGCTGAGGCCGAGGCTCCAGCCCAGCGTGGCCCGCGGGCGGCCGACCAGGTCCGCCACCTGGCGGCCGATCAGCGTATAGGCATCGGGCGGCAGCAGGCCTTCGAGCAGTTCCATCTGCTTGGCGACGCTGTAGGGGTCGAATACCAGGCCGTAGAGCGAGACCAGCATGGACAGCGCCGGGAACAGTGCCAGCGTGGCATAGAAGGCGCAGCCGGCGGCGACGAGGCCGGTGCGGTGGCTTTGGATTCGCCAGAAGGTGCGCACGATGGCACCCCACCAGCCGCGCCCTTGGCCATCCGTTCCGTCCGGCGGGAAAGCGGTGCCGTTCAACGGGTTCACTCCTGGTGGCGACACCCCCACTCCCAGCACAGCCGGCCATGTGAGGCCAGCGCAAATGCGTGCGAAAAAATCACTTGCGCCGGGGGGGAGGGGGGCCTATCTGCCCCCCTACGCAGCAACGCACGTGCCTCTGGCCCGCCTTGTTCAACCAGACCTCTTCCTTCGCCCCCCGGGGCGGGAGGGCGGGCGAACTCCCTAGGGTTACGTAACGACGTCAAGCGTTCTGGCACTCCGGGTCCCGACGCAGGGCTATTTGCGCACGGGCCAATCCGTCTGGTCGCTGGTTCGTTCGACCGTTCCGCAACTTCGTCCGTCGCCTGAACAGGCGTACGTTTCATAGGGGGTTCCGCGCGATGATCACAAAGATCGCTCGATTCCTTGCAGACCATCAGCCGGCGACGCCGTGCCTGGTGCTGGATGTCGACCGTGTGGAAAGCAATTTCCGCGCGATCCGCGACGCATTGCCGCTGGCGCAGATCTACTACGCCGTGAAGGCCAACCCCGCGCCGCAGATCCTGGACCGGCTGGTGAAGCTCGGCTCGCGCTTCGATGCCGCGGGGATCGAGGAGATCGACGCCTGCATCGCCGCCGGCGCCGTGCCGCAGGCGATCAGCTTCGGCAACACGGTGAAGAAGGTCTCGGCCATCCAGCGCGCCCACGCCGCGGGCGTGGACATGTTCGCCTTCGATTCCGACGAGGAACTGGACAAGATCGCCCAGCACGCTCCGGGCAGCCGGGTGTACTGCCGCATCCTGGTGGAGAACGCCGGCGCCGACTGGCCGCTGTCGCGCAAGTTCGGCACCACGGTGGAGCACGCCCGCGCCCTGATGCTGCGCGCCGGCGACCTGGGCCTGGACCCCTGCGGCCTGTCGTTCCACGTGGGCAGCCAGCAGACCACCACCGGCAGCTACGAGGCGGCGATCGCCCGCGTGGCCATGCTGTTCACCGATCTCAAGGCCGCCGGCGTCAACCTGCGCATGGTGAACCTGGGCGGCGGCTTCCCGATCCGCTACCGCGACGAGGTGCCGCCGATCGATGCCTTCGCCAGCGCCATCATGGGCGCCATGGTGGAGCATTTCGGCAACGACCTGCCCGACATCCTGATCGAGCCCGGCCGCGCCGTGGTGGGCGATGCCGGCGTGGTGGCGGCCGAGGTGGTGCTGGTGGCGCGCAAGGGCGACGACCCCACGCGCTGGGTCTACCTCGACATCGGCCGCTTCGGCGGCCTGGCGGAAACCGAGGGCGAGGCGATCAAGTACCGCATCGCCACCCCGCACGACGGCGGCGAAACCGGCCCGGTGGCGATCGCAGGCCCCACCTGCGACGGGGCGGACATCCTCTACGAAAAGTCCAACTACCGCCTGCCGCTCGCGCTGCGCAGCGGCGACCGGGTGGAACTGCTGAGCACCGGGGCCTACGTGACCACCTATGCCAGCCAGCGGTTCAACGGCTTCGCGCCTTTGGCGGAGCACTACATCTAGGGGAAGGAAGCGGTTCTTTTTTGAAAAAAGAACCAAAAAACTTTTGCCCCTTTGGCGGTGACAAGCGCCTCGATCTCCCCGTGGAGGTCGAGGCGTTTCCATAAGCAAACGGGGAAAGTCTTTTTGCTTCTTTTTCTTCAGAAAAAGAAGAATCCTTAGAGCCCGTTTGAGAACTCGCTCTGGCGAGTCAGAGGCGGCCGCTTGGCCGCCGCCCGGCGGTGGTTTTTGAGCACCGGAGCGGAGCGGCCTGGTGGCCGTGAGCACCGGAGCGCAGAAAACCGCCGTCGGATGACCGCCAGAGTAGAGTTATCAAACGGGCGCTTACCTTCGCCGCGCCTCGAACTCCACCTGCACCGGCACCTTCATGTTCACGCTCGGCGCCAGGGTGGTGCCCAGGCCCGCGCGGCCGTTGCGCCGTTCCAGCTCGCCGGAATAGGCCGAGCCCGGCGTGAAGCCGTCGCCGGACAGGGCCCGGCCGGTGTTGGTGCGGGTGAGGCCAGGGGTAATCTGCACCGCGTTCGGGTCGTGGTGGCCGCGCGGGGCGCTGATGTCGGGGTTCGGCACCGGGGCGGGGGCGAAGCGCTGCGCGCTGGGGCGGCCCTGGCTCAGCGAGGGCATGGCGCCAGGCAGCAGCGTGGGCACGCTGTCGGCCAGGGCCGGCAGGGCGACGGAGGCGGCCAGCAGAGCGAGCAGCGCGCGCCTCATACGCCGGCCAGCCGGGCGGTGCCGGACGGGTCTTCTGGCGGGTTGCCGGAGGGGGCGCCGAGCGGGCCGGTGGCGTTGGCGCGCCAGGCATCCAGCGCCCAGCGCACGGTTGGGAAGGCGATGCGATCCCACGGAATCTCGTGCCAGTGGAACAGCCCAACCTCCAGGCTCTCCGGCCCGGCGGCGAAGCGCGGCTGGTCCGGGTCGGCGAAGCGGGCGCGGAAGATCACCTGAACCTGGCCGATGCGGCTGATCGAATACATCGCCAGCACGCCATCGAGCGCGATGTCGGCCTCCGCCTCCTCCTGCGCCTCGCGGATGGCGCCGGCCTGGAGGGTTTCGCCGAGTTCCATGTAGCCGGCGGGCAGGGTCCAGTAGTCGCGGCGCGGCTCGATGGCGCGGCGGCAGAGCAGCACGCGGCCGTCATGGGCGACAACGGAGCCGACGACGATCTTGGGGTTCTCGTAGGCGACATGGCCGCAATCGCGGCACACATTGCGCTCGCGGTTGTCGCCTTCCGGGATGCGGCGCTCGAACTCTGGCATGGCGGCAGGGTGCCAATCCGCGGGCGGGAATTCAATCCCCGCGTGCGGCGCGCCGTTCAGTTTCCCGCTAGACGGAGAGGTCGAGCAGCGATCCGCGCGGCATCGGGCGGCCCTGGCTGGGGGCGGGGCCGTTGCCGGCATCCGGCGCCAGCAGCTTCTGCGCCGCCGGCGTCTCGGCTTGGCTGCGCACCCGGTCCACGCGCGTGGTGGCATCCACCGGCGCGCGTTCGGAGGGCGGTGGCGGGGGGCGGACCGCACGTTCATCCGCGGGGCGCAGATCGGCGGCCGAAAAGGCGGAGAGGGATGCGTTCGAGATCATGGGCATACCATGCCCCGGAACCGCTTAAGAAGCAGTGAACGGCGCCGGGCGATTCCGGCGCCGCCACGCATTATCCCAACGCGGCCACCCCCGGCAGGGTCTTGCCTTCCATCCATTCCAGGAAGGCGCCGCCGGCGGAGGAGACATAGCTCATCCGCTCCATCACCCCGGCATGGCGCAGCGCCGAGACGGTGTCGCCCCCGCCGGCCACGCTGCGCAGGGCGCCCGCCTCGGTGGCCTGCGCCACGGCCTGGGCCAGCGCCACCGTGGCGGCATCGAAGGGCGGGGTCTCGAAGGCGCCCAGCGGCCCGTTCCACACCAGCGTCTTCACCCCGGCCAGCCGGGCCACCAGCGCGGCCACCGAGGCCGGGCCGACATCAAGGATCATGGCATCCGCCGGCACGCCGGCCACCGGCACGGTCTGCGTGGGCGGGTTGGGCTTGAACTCGCGCGCCACCACCGCATCCACCGGCAGCACGATCTCGCAGCCGGCCGCGCGGGCCTTGGCCAGGATCTCCAGCGCCGTGGCATGCATCTCCGCCTCCTGCAGCGACTTGCCCACCTGCGTGCCCTGCGCGGCCAGGAAGGTGTTGGCCATGGCGCCGCCGATCACCAGCACGTCCACGCGGCCCACCAGGTTGCCCAGCAGGTCGAGCTTGGTGGAAACCTTGGCGCCGCCGACAATGGCCATCACCGGCCGCTGCGGGTGCAGCAGCGCGGCCCCCAGCGCTTCCAGCTCCGCCTGCATCAGCCGTCCGGCATAGGCCGGGCGCAGATGGGCCACGCCCTCCGTGCTCGCATGCGCGCGATGGGCGGCGGAGAACGCATCGTTCACGAAGATGTCGCACAGCTTCGCCAGCTCGGCGGAGAAGCCCGGGTCGTTCTTCTCCTCGGCGGCGTGGTAGCGGGTGTTCTCCAGCACCGCGATGTCGCCGGGCGCGAGCGCCGCGATCGCCTGCTCGGCCGGCGCGCCGATGCAATCCTCCGCGAAGGCCACCTTGCGCCCCAGCACCTCGCCCAGCGCCGCGGCCACCGGGGCCAGCGACATCTCCGGCACGCGCTTGCCTTTCGGGCGGTCGAAATGGCTGCACACGATCACCCGCGCCCCCTTCTGCGACAGCTCGCGGATGGTGGGGCACAGGCGCTCGATGCGGGTGAGGTCGGAAATCTTCCCGTCGCGCACCGGCACGTTGAGATCGGCGCGCACCAGCACGCGCTTGCCGGAGACGTCGAGGCCGTCGAGGGTCTTGAAGGTCATGGCATGCTCCTCAAGGAAGGAAGGGGTTCTTTTTTGAAAAAAAGAACCAAAAAACTTTTATCCGTTTGCGCGGCATTCTCCGCGGAGAAATGGGCGCAAACGGACAAAGTCTTTTTTGCTTCTTTTTTCTTCAGAAAAAAGAAGAGTCTTGCTTGCCTACAGGCTGCCGAACAGCGCCGCCGTGTCGGACATACGGTTGGAGAAGCCCCACTCGTTGTCGTACCAGCTAAGCACCCGCACCAGCCCGCCATCGATCACCGCCGTCTGCGTCGCGTCGAACACGGAGCTGTAGGCCACGTGGTTGAAGTCGCTGCTCACCAGCGGCGCGGTGTTGTAGCCCAGGATGCCCTTCAGCGCGCCTTCGCTGGCGGCCTTCATGGCGGCGTTGATCTCGTCCTTCGTGGGGGTCTTCTTCAGCACCACGTCGAGCGACACCACCGACACGTTCGGCGTCGGCACCCGCATGGAGGAGCCGTCGAGCTTGCCCTTCAGGTCCGGCATCACCAGCCCCACGGCGCGCGCCGCCCCGGTGGAGGTCGGGATCATCGAGAGGTTGGCGGCCCGCGCCCGGTGCAGGTCCTTGTGCAGCCCGTCCTGCAGCATCTGGTCGCTGGTATAGGCATGGATCGTCAGCATGTAGCCGCGCTCGATCCCCCAGAGGTCGTGCAGCACCTTGGCCACCGGCGTGAGGCAGTTGGTGGTGCAGGAGGCGTTGGAGATGACCGTCATGTCCTTGGTCAGCGTGTTGTGGTTCACGCCGTAGACGATGGTGGCATCCACGTTGTCGCCGGGGGCGGAGATCAGCACCTTCTTGGCGCCGGCCTGGAGCAGGGCGGAGGCCTTCTCCTTGCTGGCGAAGATGCCGGTGCACTCCATCGCCACGTCCACGCCCTGGTACGGCACCTTCGTCGGGTCGCGCTCGGCGGAGACGGTGATCGGGCCCCAGGTGCGGCCGTTGTACTTGATGGTGATCTGGTTGCCGTTCACCTCCACCTCGCCGGGGAAGCGGCCGTGCACGCTGTCATAGCGGAACAGGTGCGCGCTGGTGGCCACGTCGGCCAGGTCGTTGATGGCGATGCACTCGACATCGGTGCGCCCGCTCTCGACCATGGCGCGCAGCACCAGCCGGCCGATACGCCCGAACCCGTTGATCGCGACTTTCACAGCCATGGAATGGTCCTTTCCTGTTGAGCCCGGTTCATGCGCCGGGTCGTGCCGCGCGGCTGCGGCGGAATTATGTCGGGCGGGCGCTCATGCCCCCAGCAGCTTGCGCGCCGCCGCGGCCGCCGCTTCGGCGGTGATGCCGAAATGGCGGTACAGCTCGCCCTCGGGGGCGGAGGCGCCGAAGCCCTGCATGCCGATGAAGGCGCCATTGTTGCCCAGCCAGCGCTCCCAGCCGAAGGAAACCCCGGCCTCGATGCCCACGCGCGGGCAATCGCCCAGCACCTCCTCGCGCCAGGCGGCGTCCTGGGCGGCGAACAGCTCCCAGCACGGCAGGGAGACCACGGCGGCGCGGATGCCGTCGGCGGCCAGCAGCTCGCGCGCCGTCATGGCCAGCGCCACCTCGCTGCCGGTGGCAACCAGCGTCACCTGGCGGGTGCCGCCATTGGCCTCGGCCAGCACATAGCCGCCGCGGGCGCAGCGGTTCTCGCCGACATCCCCGCGCAGCGTCGGCAGGCCCTGGCGCGAAAGGGCCAGCAAGCTCGGCCCGTCGGTGCGGCGGATGGCAAGCTCCCAGCACTCGGCGGTTTCCATCGCGTCGGCCGGGCGGAACATGTGCACGTTCGGCATGGCGCGCAGGCTGGCCAGGTGCTCCACCGGCTGGTGGGTGGGCCCGTCCTCGCCCAGGCCGATGCTGTCATGCGTCAGCACATGGATCACGCGCTGGCGCATCAGCGCCGCCAGCCGCAGGGCCGGGCGCATGTAGTCGGTGAACACGAAGAACGTGCCGCCATACGGGATCAGCCCGCCATGCAGCGCCATGCCGTTCATGGCCGCGGCCATGCCGTGCTCGCGGATGCCGTAGTGGATGTAGCGCCCGGCGAAGTTGCCCGGCGTCACGAAGCCCATCCCCTTCACCAGCGTGAGGTTGGAACCGGTGAGGTCGGCCGAACCGCCCACCAGCTCCGGCAGCGCCGGCACCAGCGCTTCCAGCGCCTTCTGGCTGGATTGCCGGGTGGCCAGCTTCGGCCGCGTCTCGGCGATCCCGGCCTTCAGCTCGGCCACCGCCTCATGGAAGCTGTCCGGCAGCTTGCCGGAGAGCGCACGCTCGAACTCGCCGCGCTGGGCGTGGCGGGCGAGGCGCTTCAGCCAACCACGGCGCGGCGTGGCACCGCGGGCACCGGCGGCACGCCAGGCGGCCCCGATCGGCTCCGGCACCTCGAACGGCGCGGCCTGCCAGCCCAGCGCGGCCTTGGCGGCGGCGGCCTCGTCCTTGCCCAGCGGCGCGCCATGGCTGCCGGCGGTGCCGGCCTTGGTGGGCGCGCCGAAGCCGATGATGGTCTTGCAGGCCAGCAGCGTGGGCTTCTTGGAGCGCATCGCCCAGGACAGGCCCGCGGCGATCTGCGCCGGATCATGCCCATCCAGCCGCTTCACCGCCCAGCCGGCGGCGGCGAAGCGCTTCAGCTGGTCCTCGGAGGTGGAAAGCTCCGTGCCGCCGTCGATGCTGATGGCATTGTCGTCCCACAGCACGCAGAGCTTCTCCAGCTTGAGGTGCCCGGCGAGGCCGATCGCCTCCTGGCTGATGCCCTCCATCAGGCAGCCATCGCCGGCCACCACCCAGGTGCGGTGGTCCACCAGGCTCTTGCCGAAGCGCGCGGCCAGCATGCGCTCGGCCAGCGCGAACCCCACGGCGGTCGCCAGCCCCTGGCCGAGCGGCCCGGTGGTGGTCTCGATCCCCGGGTGCTCGCCGAATTCCGGATGCCCGGCGGCGGGCGAATGCAGCTGGCGGAAGCGCTTCAGCTCCTCGATCCCCATGCCCTCGTGGCCAGTGAGGTGCAGCAGCGAATACAGCAGCATGGAGCCATGGCCGGCCGACAGGATGAACCGGTCGCGGTCCGGCCAGCGCGGGTCGGCGGCGTCGTATTTCAGGAAGCGGGTCCAGAGCACGGTGGCCACGTCCGCCATGCCCATCGGCATGCCGGGATGGCCGGATTTCGCCGCCTCCACCGCGTCGATCGCCAGCGCCCGGATGGCATCGGCCATCCGCCGCTCGGGCGTCATCGGCCGGGCCAGAATCTCGGCCTGGGCCTTGAGGGCCGGATTGTCGGCGTTCACCTCGGCGATCGATGCCATGCAAGCTCCTCCACGCGCGGGGGTCTTAGCCCCCGGGGGGGCAAACGGGCAAGCTTGGGCCTAGCCCGGCGCCAGCGCGTGGTACTTGCGGGCGTAATACACCAGCGCCTGGCCGGGATCCCCGGCATGCACCGATTCCACCTCCAGGAAGAACACGCTGTGCGTGCCCACCTCGCTCACCTGCGCCACGCGGCACTCGAAGCTCACCAGCGCGCCCTGCAGCGCATAGGCGCCATTGGCCAGCGTGGTCCATCCGGCATTGCCGAAGCGCGCCTCGTAGTCGCCCTCGCCCATCCCCGCGAAGATCGGCGACAGGTGCTGCTGCGGCGCGGCCAGCACGTTCACGCAGGCCGCCTTGTTCAGCTTCAGCGCCTCGTTCGAATCGCTGCTGCGGTTGAGGCACACCAGCAGCGTGGGCGGCGAATCGGTCACGGAACACACCGCGCTGGCGGTGAAGCCGCGCTTTCCGCCCGGGCCGTCGGTGGTGATGATGTTCACCGCCGCCCCCAGGCGGGCCATGGCATCCCGGTAGGCTTTCTGATCGACCACGCGCGGCTCCGTATTCTGTCCCCGGGGGCTGCCCCCGGCGGCGATCATGGCCTGTCTTGGCGCCGAACCCAAGCCGGGCCCGCTTGCCGCCGCCCACCCGCCCGCCTCATGCTGCCCCCCGCACCGCAGGAGGCCCCGCCGTGAACCAGCTTGCACCCCCCGCCCGCACCATCGACCCGCGCTTCGCCGGCGGCGTCGCCTACAGCCAGGGCCGCTACATGCCGGTCGGCGAGGCCAGCATCTCGGTGCTGGATTTCGGCTTCACCCGCTCCGATTCCGCCTACGACGTGGTGCACGTGAAGGACGGCGCCTTCTTCCGCCTCGATGTCCACATGGCGCGCTTCGCCGCCTCGATGCAGAAGCGCCGCCTCGCCCCGCCGGAGGGGCTTTCGATGATCGAGGCGATCCTGCACCGCATCACCTGGCTCACCGGCCTGTCCGACGCCTACGTCGCCATGATTGCGGTGCGCGGCCGGCCGAAGCCCGGGCTGCCGCGGCTGATCGCCAATTGCGAGAACCACTTCGTCGCCTACGCCATCCCCTGGATCGACGTGCTCTCGCCCGAGGTCCAGGCCCGCGGCGGCCATCTGTGGATCGCCGGCACCCCGCGCATCCCCGATGAAAGCCTCGATCCCACCGCCAAGAACTACAACTGGATGGACTTCAACCAGGGCCTGATGGAAGCGCAGGACCACGGCTTCGACACCACCGTGCTGTGCGACGCCGCGGGCCTGGTCACCGAAGGCCCCGGCTTCAACGTCTTCGTGGTGAAGGGCGACACGCTGTCCACCTCCGGCCACGGCGTGCTGGAGGGCATCACCCGCCGCAGCGTGCTGGAACTGGCGCCGGAACTCGGCCTCGCCCCGCGCGTCGGCCCGATCACCCGCGCGGAGCTGGAGGAGGCGGACGAGGTATTCATCACCAGCACCGCCGGCGGCGTGATGCCGATCAGCCGGGTCAACGGCCGCATCATGAACAACGACAGCCCCGGCCCGATGTCGCGCCGGATGAAGGATCTCTACTGGCAGGCCCACGGGCGCGAGGCATGGCGCACGCCGGTACGGGGCGCATAGCTACCCCCCCAGCGCCCCCCACAGGCACAGCAGCGCCGCCAGCAGGATCACGCTGAACGTCGCCACCATGCCGGCCACGCGAAAGCCGAACACCTCGCGTGGCTGGGACATGCCCCAGGCATGCGAAACCCGCCCGCCCAGCAGCGCAAGCCCCAGCGCATGGATCGCCCAGCCCGGCCCGCCCAGCCCTTCGGCCAGCGCCAGCAGCAGCAGGGCGAAGGGCACGTATTCGGCGAAATTCGCCTGCACCCGCATGCGCCGGCGCAGCTCCGCGTCCCCGCCATCGCCCACCACCACGCGGGCGCTGCGGCGGATCGCGATCACCCGGATCGCCAGCACCACGAACAGCGGCGCCAGCAGCGCGGCATAGAGGGCGGTGATCCGCATCGCCTATCTCCCGAACAGCAGCCGCGCCGCATGGGCGGCCATCTCGCCGTTGGAATGCCCCACGCCGCGCACCGTGGCCACGCGCCAGGCAAACGGCGCCCCCTGCGCCTCCGCCGCGCGGCGCATCGTGTCGAAGAAGAACCAGCCGCGCGCGAACCGGTGGTCGCCCTGCGCCACCGCCCAGGGCTGGCTGGGCAGGGAGCGGTGCCGGGGGTCGGTATCCGCCTCGCCCAGCTGCAGCACCACCGGCCGGGCGAACACCGCGCGCAGCGTGGCCGCGTCCGCCGCCGTGCCGCCGAGCCCCTCCGGGAACGGCCGGTCCAGGAAGGGCAGGGTGTAGCTGCCGGCATTGGCGATCACCACGCTCTCGGCAAGCGGCGCGCCGGTCAGCAGCAGGTAGCGGTGCACGAACTGCGCGCCGGCGGAATGGCCGTACAGCGCGAAGCCCGGCCGCGTCGCCCCGGCCGCGCGCATCGCCGCCAGCACGGCGCGGTCGAAGGCCGGGTAGGTCCAGTCCCGCGCCGGCACCGCACGGCCCTGCTCGTCCACGATGTTGCCGAAATTGTACCAGCGCGTGCCGGGGAACTTCGCCGCCGAGAACTCCGGCACCAGCAGCAGGAAGCCGTTCGCCTCGGCCAGGTCACGCCACTCGTCGCGGTAGCGGTCGCCGTCGCGCTGCACGCCATGCATCACCACCACCACGCGCCCCTCCGGCGCCCAGGCGGCAGGGCGGTGGTACCACACCGGCATCGGCTCGGCCGTGGCCCCGCCATCCTCCGGCACCTCGATGCGCCCGCTCCCGGGCCCGATCGCGGGCTGGGCGAGCACCGGGCCGCCGGCAAGCAGCAGCAGAAGCAGCAGCAGGCGCATCCGAACCCTCCGCGCGCGGCGCCGGCTACGGCGCGGGGGTGAACAGCTGCTCCGCGGCGTAGCGCGCCATCTCCGTGCTGGAATGCCCCACCCCGGGCACCGTGGCAACGCGCCAGGTGAACAGCGCCCCCTGTGCCTCGGCCGCCAGGCGCATCGTGTCGAAGAAGAACCAGCCGCGCGCGAAACGGTGCGTGCCCTGCGCCATCGCCCAGGGCTCGCGCGGCAGGGTCGGGTGGTTGGGGTCGGTGTCGGCCTCGCCCAGCAGCACCACCACATGGCGCCGGAACACCGCCCCGCGCACCTCCGGCCCCACGTCGAGCCCGCCCAGCCCCTCCGGGAACAGCCGGTCGGAGCGCGGCAGCGTGTAGGCACCGGCATTGGCGATCACCAGCGTCTCGGCCAGCGGCGCGCCGGTCATCAGCAGGTAGCGATGCACGAACGCCGCGCCGGAGGAATGGCCGTACAGCGAGAAGGTCCGCCGCACCGCGCCCGCCTCGCGCATCGCCGCCTGCACCACCCGGTTCAGCACAAAGAACGACCAGCCGGCACGCGGCAGCTTGCGCCCGTTGGCATCCACCGCATTGGCGAAGGCATACCAGTGCGCGCCGGGAAACTTGGCCTGGCTGAACTCCGGCGCCAGCAGCAGGAAGCGCCCGGCCTCGGCCAGGTCGCGCCATTCGTCGCGGAACTCCCGGGCGTTGCGCGGCTGGCCGTGCATCACCACCACCACCCGCCCCTCCGGCCGCCACTCCGCCGGGCGGTGGAACCACACCGGCACCGGATCGGCGGTCGCCCCCACCTCCTCCGGCACCTCGAAGCGCCCGCTGCCGTGCCCGAGCGCCCAGGCCGGCGTCGCCGCCAG
>CANHCJ010000053.1 GCA_947458025.1 Rhodospirillales bacterium
CCCTTCGATGCCGCCGGCGCGCTGATGTTCCCGGCCCTGCTGCTGGGCCTCGCGCTGGTGGCCATCGAATCCCGCCACGCCGCGGGGCTGCTGCTGCCGGCTGCGCTCGCCCTCGGGCTGTGCGTCCTCCTCGCCGCCTTCCTGTGGCGGGAGGCCGCGCATCCCGATCCGCTGGTGCAGCCGCGCTTCTTCGCCCGGCGCGGTTTCGCCGCCGCCACGTTCGGCGTCGCCGCCGCCAATCTCGGCTCCTACACGGTGATGCTCGCCGTGCCGATCCTGCTCGCCCGCCAGAGCGGCTGGAGCAGCATCGCCATCGGCCTGGTGCTGGCGGTGCAATCGGCGCCGATGGTGGTGTTCGCCTTCGCCGGTGGCCAGCTGGCGGACCGGCTTGGCCGCCGCGTGCCCACGGTGGCCGGCCACGCCATGCTCGCGCTGGGCATCGCGCCGCTCGCCTTCGACCCCGCCCTGCCGCCGCTGGCCCTGGTGGCGTGCCTGGCGCTGGCCGGCGCCGGGCTGGGCCTCGGCTCGGCGGGGTTGCAGACCTCGGCCGTGGAATCGGTCTCCGCCGAACATGCCGGCGTCGCCTCCGGCCTGTTCTCCACCTGCCGCTACATCGGCAGCTTCGCCGGCTCCATCGTGCTCGCCCGCCTGCTGGCCGGCAGCGAGGGGCTGGACGGCTTCGCCGAACTCTTCGCCGTGGCGCTGGCCGGCAGCGTGCTGTCCGTCGCCGCCTCCTTCGCCCTGCCGGGCCGCGCGGGCGCGAAGGCCTGACATGAAGCGAAACACTTAACCCCTCGCCTCGGCGCGCCCGCTTTCATAAAACCGTCACATTCCAGAACGGGGAGACACCACGATGTCGGCAGCAACCGGCGGCTTCGCGCCGCAATGGCAGGACCCCGCGCACGCGGACTCCTTCTGGTTCCGCGACGCGATGCACTTCCCGGCCCCGGTCACGCCGCTGAACGCCACCTTCTTCCAGCCCGCCTTCACCCGCGGCGCCAGCGCGGCGATCGCCCGCCTGTCGATGCCCGTCACCGGCCTGACCATCGGCGTGCACCACGGCTACGTCTACATGAACCCCGTGCCCTTCCAGGGCGACGAAGCCGCCACCCGGGCCCGCTTCGCCGAGATGCAGCGCCTGACCATGGAACTCGGCGCCACCAACCTGCAGGACTGGTACGACACCTTCGAGCCCCGCGTGCTCGCCATCGCGGCCGAGACCGCCGGCTTCGATTTCGCCGGCGCCCCCACCGCCGCCATCGCCCGCCACCTCGCCAACCTCTACGACCGCACCGTGGAGGTGTGGGACATCCACATGCGCGTGAACATCCCTACCATGAACGCCGTGTTCGGCCTGGAGGAGATGATCCAGCACACGCTGGGCGAGGCGGCCCTGCCCGACACCCGCGCCCTGCTGCAGGGCTTCGAGAACAAGTCCTCCGCCCTCGGCCAGGCGCTGTGGGAGCTGGCCGAGTGGGTCCGCGCCCAGCCAGGCCTGGCCGAAGCCGTGCAGTCCGCCACCGTGCGCTCCGGCCGCGTGGTGCTGCCGCCGCACCCCCAGGCCGCCGAATTCACCGCGCGCCTGGCCGACTTCCTGGCCTTCTGGGGCTGGCGCTCCGACGTGTTCGCTGAGTACGGCCACCCCTCCTGGCGCGAGGACCCCTCCACCGCGCTCACCCAGCTGAAGGGCTTCCTCGCCAACCCGACCATGAGCCCCGCCGCCCGCCAGGCGGAGGAACGCACCCGCCGCGAAGCCCTGCAGCGCGCGTTCGAAGCCCGCCTGCCGGAGCCCGCCCGCCCTGTTTTCCACGCCCTGCTGCCGCTGGCCCAGCAGTACCTGCCGGTGTCGGAGGACCACAACTTCACCATTGACCAGAAGTTCACGGTCGTCACCCGCGAGGCCTTCCAGCATCTCGGCCGCCGCCTCGCCGCCGAGGGCAGCCTGTCGGACGCCGAAGACGTATTCTACCTCACACTCGACGAAGTCGCCGCCCTGGCCGAGGGAAGCGGCGCCGGGGGCCTGCGTGCCGCCACCGCCGCGCGCCGGCGCGACCGCGCGGCCCAGGTGCGCATGCAGCCGCCGCCCTTCATCGGCACCCCGCCGCCGGCCGACCAGCCGATCGACCCGCTGGCCGCCAAGTTCTTCGGCCTGGGCATCCGCCCCTCGGAGGACCCCAAGGTGATCGTCGGCCACGCCGCCTCGCCCGGCAGCGTGACGGGCACCGCCCGCGTGATCCGCTCGCTGGACCAGGCGGAGAAGCTGACACCCGGGGACATCCTGGTCTGCCAGATGACCATGCCCGCCTGGACGCCGCTGTTCGCCCAGGCCGGCGGCGTGGTGGCCGATACCGGCGGCGCGCTGTCCCATTGCGCCATCGTGGCACGCGAATACGGCCTGCCCTGCGTCGCCGGCACCATGATCGGCACCAGGGCGATCCCGGATGGGGCGCGCATCCATGTGGATGGCGGGTCCGGCATCGTGCGGATTTTGGAGTAAGGAAGGGTCTTCTTTTTCTGAAGAAAAAGAAGCAAAAAGACTTTGCCCGTTTGATGCGGATGGGCCCGCATCAAACGGGCAAAAGTTTTTTGGTTCTTTTTTTCAAAAAAGAACCGCTTACTGATTCCTCCGCGGCGCAATCGTCGACCCGCCCGAAGCCGACCGCCCGCTATCGATCACCAGCTGCGTGCCGGTGATGTTGGAGGACAGGTCGGAGCACAGGTACATCACCGCGTTCGCCACCTCGTCCGGGTAGGTATACCGCCCCGTCGGCATGCCCGCGGCGTTGGCGGCGTGCACCGATTCCGGGTCCGTCGGGTTCCGCTGCGATTCCAGCGAGCGCATCATCCGCGTCTCCACCGGCCCCGGGCAGATCGCGTTCACCCGCACACCGTAGCGGGCGACGTCCGACGAGGCCACCTTGGTCAGCCCGGCCACGCCGTGCTTGGAGGCGACATAGGCCGCCATTCCCGGCCCGCCGAACAGCGCGGCGGTGGAGGCGGTGTTCACCACCGTGCCGCTCTCCTGCTTCAGCATCACCGGCAGCACGTATTTCAGGCCGAGGAACACGCCGGTGAGGTTCACCCCGATCACCGCGTTCCAGGTCTCCTCCTCGTATTCGGTGATCGGGGTCACCTTGCCTTCGATGCCGGCGTTGTTGAAGAAGCAGTCGATGCGCCCATAGGCCTCCATCGCCGCCTTCACATAGGCCTGCACGTCGGCGGACTTGGAGACATCGGCGCGCACGAAGATCGCGTCCCCGCCGGCGGCCTTCACCTGTGCCGCGGCCGTCTGGCCGATCGCCGCGTCGTAGTCCACCACCACCACCTTCGCCCCGCGCTTGGCGAAGCCGAGGCAGGTGGCGATCCCGATCCCGCCGCCGCCGCCCGTGACCAGCGCGACCTTGCCTGTGAAGTCCATTTGGCATCCTCCCCGAATGAGGCAACGATTGCCGCACGCCGGGCGCCCGATGGCAACATGCGGGGCAGGGGAGGGGACGATGCCGCTGCAGAACCGCGTGCTGCCCACCGGGGAGATCGTGGCCCATCCGGCGCGCGGGATGTTCATGGGCAATCGCGGCCGCATCCACCGGCCGGACCGCACGCTGGGGGCCGCGCGCTGGTCGCTGCACGCCTGGCTCGTCTGCCTCACCTGCTTTCGCGGACGCCAGCGCAGCGTGTGGGGCAACAGCTACACCGAGCTGTTCTTCCACGACGAGGCGGTGGCGCTCGCGGCCGGCCATCGCCCTTGCTACGAGTGCCGGCGCGAGGCCTTCCGCCTGTTCCAGCGCGCCTGGCGCCGCGCCCATGGCGAGCCCGCGACCGCGCCGGCGATGAACCGCCGCATGCACGCCGACCGGGTGGGCCCCGGCCGCCGCCAGCGCCGGCATGAGGCGCTTCTGGGCCAGTTGCCCGACGGCACCTTCATCCTGCACGGCGAGCAGCCCGCGCTGGTGTGGCACGGGCGCCTGCACCCCTTCGCGCCCGGGGGCTACCTTGCGCCGGTGCGGGCCGAGCCGGAGCGCATCGTGACCGTGCTGACCCCGCGCAGCACCGTGAGCGTCCTGCGCGCCGGGTATCGCCCCGTGCTGGGCCCCTTGGCGACGCCCTGAATCTGTTATAACAAATCCGGGGGCACGAACCGGGCTTTGCACCGGCGCGGCCTTCGCTAGACTTATCCCAGACCGGCGCGACCGCCGCATCCCGCGGCGCCGAACCGCCATCGCCCCGCCAGGCACCAGGGAGACAGACATGTCCGCGACCACCGTCGCCGCCCCCCGCAACAGCGACCTCGACACCGCCATCGCCGAGGCGCATGAGCGCTACGCCGCCGCCCGGCCCAAAAGCGCCGCCCTGCACCAGAAGGCCAAGGCGGTGATGCCCGGCGGCAACACGCGCTCCAACCTGTACTACTCGCCCTTCCCCACCGCGATGGCCGGCGGCCAGGGCTGCCAGGTGACCGACATCGACGGCAACACCTACCTGGACCTCTGCGGCGAGTACACCGCCGGGCTGTTCGGCCATTCCGAAACCCGCATCCTGGAGAAGGTGCAGGCCGCCATCGGCCGCGGCATCGGCCTGGCCTCCGTCGGCGAGAACGAGCCGAAGTTCGCCGAGCTGGTCTGCGCCCGCTTCCCCTCGATCGAGAAGGTGCGCTTCACCAATTCCGGCACCGAAGCGAACATGATGGCGATCACGCTCGCCCGCCACCACACCAAGCGCGACGGCATCCTGGTGTTCCGCGGCGGCTACCACGGCAGCGTGCTGACCTTCACCGGCGGCGGGCCGAACGCGATGACCGCGCCGCTGGATTTCGTCATGGCCGACTACAACGACATCGACGGCACCGTGGCCCTGATGCGCGAGCACAAGGACCGCATCGGCACCGTGATCCTGGAGCCGATGCAGGGCTCCGGCGGCTGCATCCCGGCCAGCGTGCCGTTCCTGAAGGCGATCCGCGCCACCTGCGACGAGCTGGGCATGGTGCTGATCTATGACGAGGTGATGACCAGCCGCCATTCCTCCGGCGGGCTGCAGAAGCTCACCGGCGTGCACCCGGATCTCACCGCGCTGGGCAAGTACCTCGCCGGCGGCATGAACATCGGTGCCTTCGGCGGGCGCGCCAAGATCATGGATGCGTTCGACGCCACCCAGCCCGGCGCGCTGGTGCACAGCGGCACGTTCAACAACAACGTGCTGAGCATGGCCGGCGGCGTGGTGGCGCTGGGCGAGATCTTCGACAGCGCGGCGGCGGAGGCGCATTTCGAGAAGGGCGAGAAGCTGCGCAACCGCCTTAATGAGATCGCGCAGAAGCACAAGGTCACGCTGCAGTTCACCGGGCTGGGCAGCATGATCCAGGCGCATTTCCGCACCGGCGAGATCATGCGCCGCTACACCACCACCGCCACCGAGGAAGGCCTGCTGGAGCTGTTCTTCTTCGACCTGCTGCAGGCCGGCATCTACCTCGCCCGCCGCGGCATGGTGGCGATGAGCCTGCCGGTGGGCGAGGCCGAGTGCGAGCGCTTCGCCCAGGCCGTGGATGCCTTCTGCACCACCCGCGGCCCGCTGATGCGCGCCTAGTGCAGAAGCCGACCGGATGGGGCGCCAGGCCGGCGCCCCATTGCGCCAGCCGGCGGCCCGTGGCGGGAGCATACCGTGACCCAGCGCTACGGCATGGAAATCCGCGCCGCCACTTCCGCCGAGGCGCCCGGCCTTGCCGTGCTGCTGGCGGAGGCGGGCCATCCGGTCGATGCGCAGGACCTGGCGGTGCGCCTGGGCGCGCTGCGGCAGGCGCCGGCCGCTGCGCTGATGGCGTGGCAATGGGGGCCGCCCAGCGGGCTGGTGGTGCTGCACTGGTATCCCGGCCTGTTCTCCCCCAGGCCGATCGCGCAGATCACCACGCTGCTGGTGGCCGAGCAGGATCGGCGCCGCGGCGTGGGGCGGATGCTGGTGAAGGCCGCGGCGCAGGCCGCCCGGGCCGCCGGGTGCAACGACATGGAACTGGCCGTGCCGGACGATGCCCCGGACATGGCCGGGTTCTGCGAGGCCACCGGCTTTGCCCGGGCCGGGCTGCGCTTCACCCGTTCGCTGCGCCGGCGGAGTTGACCCGTGCCGCAGTTTGGCCGGGGTGACTCCCGCGCCGACCCCCCTTCGCCCCCAGCCGCCGGAGCCCCGCGTGCACCCGTTGCCGAAACGTCTCGATGACCCGTTCCACCCCGTGCTGCCCGCCCGCGCCAGCGGCATGCTGGAACGCGATGGCGGCCACACCATCCACTGGGAGGATGCCGGCGACCCGGCGCTGATGCCGGTGATCGCCTGCCATGGCGGCCCCGGCGGCTATGGCGCCCCCAGCCGCCGGCGCTTCTACGATCCCGCGAAGTTTCGCGTGGTGCAGTTCGACCAGCGCGGCTGCGGCCAGTCCACCCCCACCGGGCTGCTGCCCGGCAACTCGCTGCAGGCCACCATCGCCGACATGGAGGCGATCCGCGCGCACCTCGGCATCGAGAAGTGGATCGTCGCCGGCGGTTCCTGGGGCAGCGTGGTCGCCACCGCCTATGCCGAGGCGCATCCGGAGCGCTGCCTGGGCGTGAACCTCACCTGCACCTGGCTGGTGCGCGCGCAGGACATAAACTGGTGGTTCCAGGGCGTGCGCACCATGTTCCCGGAGCTGTGGGAGGCCTTCGCTGCGCTGGTGCCGCCGGAGGAGCGGGCGGACCTGCGCCGCGCCTATGCCCGGCGCATCCTGGAGAACAACGACCAGGCCGAGGCCGACCGCTTCGCCCACCAGATGCACGTGTACGAGAACGGCTTCATGGCCTTCGACAGCCCGCTGGCCGAGGCCACGGCGGAACGCGGCGCCCGCTATGGCCGCATCTTCGCGCACTACGCCATCAACAACTTCTTCGTGGCCGACACGCAATTGCTGGACGAGGCGCACCGCATCGCCCACCTGCCGGTGGAGATGGTGGTCGGCCGCTATGATTGCTGCTGCACGCCGGACAATTCCTTCGACCTCGCCGCCCGGCTGCCGCGTGCCAACCTTGTGGTGGTGCCGGGCGGGGGGCATTCCTCGATGGAGCCGGCGATGGCGCAGGAGGTGGCAAGGGCGCCGGGGCGGCTTTATGATCGGATCGTCGCGGACGGGACGTGGGGAAGGAAGTAAGGCCTTCTTTTTCTGAAGAAAAAGAAGCAAAAAGACTTTCCCTGCTTGCTTAACGGATAAAAGTTTTTTGGTTCTTTTTTTCAAAAAAGAACTGCTTCCTTGGAGCCCCCGATGCCCACCCAAGCCGCCCTGCAATCCCTCCTCGACCGCCTCGTCCCAGGCCTGCTGACCACGGGGGAAGACGCCATCCACAACGCCGTGGCCGTGGTGGAGAACCCCACCCTCGGCCTGCGCGCCGCCGCGGCGGCGGGCCGGATGCGCGAGGACAGCGACAAGCCGATGGCCGTGGACACCCAGTTCCACATCGCCAGCGTGGTGAAGCCCATGACCGCGGCGCTGATCTTCCAGGCCGCGGAGGAGGGCAAGCTGGGCAGCGCCGGGATCGACACGAAGCTGGTCGACACCGGCGTGCTGCCGCCGCACATCGTGCGCGCCCTGCACAACATCCGGGGCCGCAGCTGGGGCGAGGCGATCACCCTGCGCCAGATGCTCACCCACACCTCCGGCCTGCGCGACGGCCAGGGCGATGACGGCGAGTACCTCGCCGGCGGGTATTTCGGCCGTGCCGCCCCCAACTCGCTCTCCGGCCGGCGCTTCCCGGACCTGGAGCCGCACTACCAGGCCTGGCGCGAGGGCCGCCCCATCCCCGCCGGCCTGCGCACCACGATGCAGTGGAAGCCCTGGGACCCCGCAAGGCCGGAGGACCCCGATGCCGGCGTGCTGAACTTCTACCTCTCCGCCCATACCGCGGGGCGGAACGCCCTGTTCCGCCCGGGCCACGGCTTCCACTATTCCGACACCGCCTTCACCATCCTCGCCCTGCTGGCCGAGCGGCTGCACGGCGCAAGCTTCGCCCGCCTGCTGCTGCACCGCATCTACGAGCCCTGCGGCATGACGGCGAGCTGGTTCGACGCCGACAGCGACTTCGACCAGACCCCGTGGCAGCGCGACCTCGCCGATGTCTGGAACGGAAAGTATCCGCTGGTGAGCATGGGCATGAGCCTTTCCAACGACTGGGGTGGCGGCGGCGTGATCTCCCCGGCGTCCGACCTCAACCGTTTCATGATCGGGCTGATGGATGGCCGGCTGTTCCGCCACCGCGCCACGCTGGCGGAGATGGCGCGCTTCACCGTGCCGCAGGGGCTGAAGAACTACGCCGCCGTGGGCCACGGCCTGCTCGGCTTCCGCTCGCCGGGCGGGCGCTGGCTGTTCGGACATTCCGGCGCATGGGGGGCCAAGATGCTCTACGATCCACAAAGCGGCTTCTATTTCTCCGGCACAGTGAACCGCCGCGGCGCGCGCGGCGAATGGATGCAGGACATCGCCGACGCGGTGGCGGCACTCTGATGCCCGCGCCGCAGGACATGCGCATCGTCGGCCACTGGCGCCTGGTCTCCACCCGCGCCTGGACGGCCGATGGCACCGAGGTTGCGGAAACCTACGGCCCCGTCTCGCTCGGCATCGTCACCCTCACCGCCGAGGGACGCATGCTGGCGGTGCTGTGCGACGGCAGGCCGGAGCTGCCGCCGGGCACGGTGCGCGCCTACCGCTCCTACATGGGCGCCTACAGCTTCGACGGCGCCACGCTGCACACCGTGGTGGATGGCGCGGATACGCCGGACTGGCTGGGCACCAACCAGATCCGCGCGGCCCGTTTCGAGGGCGGGCGGATGTTCCTGCGCCCGCCGCCGCGCATCATCGACGGGCGCGAGATTCACCGCGAGCTTGCATGGGAGCGCCTGGTTCCCGAAACTCCCTGAAAGCGGTGTCCTGCCCGCGAAATCCGTCCGGCTTCGGACGGGTGTCGCGGAAAGCAGGCCACCCCAATGTTCGGGAGAGAGCCATGTCCGCCACCCCCACCCCCACCGCCGCGCAGAACGCCGCCTACCTGATGCCGCGCGCCGACTGGCTCGCCCGCCGCCAGGAAGCGATCCTGGAGCCCGACCTGCCGATCATCGACCCGCACCACCATTTGTGGGACCGGCCGGGCTGGCAGTACATGCTGGCCGACCTGCTGGCGGACACGAACTCCGGCCACAACGTGAAGGCCACCGTCTTCGTGCAGTGCCGCGCCTTCCACCGCGCCGGCGGGCCGGAGGCGATGAAGCCGATCGGCGAGACGGAGTTCGCCAACGGCGTTGCGTCCATGTCCGCCAGCGGCGTGTACGGCGACCGCACGCAGGTGAATGCCGGCATCGTGAGCCACGCCAACCTTGCCCTGGGCGCCGCGGTGCAGGACGTGCTGGAAGCCCATATCCGCGCCGGCAACGGCCGCTTCCGCGGCATCCGCCACATCGTCGCGTTCGACGACGACCCGCTGCTGAACAACCCCGGCAACCCCGCGCCGCCGCACATGCTGATGGACGCGAAGTTTCGCGAGGGCTTCGCGAAACTCGCCCCCGCCGGCCTCAGCTTCGAGGCCTGGATGTATCACCCGCAGCTGCCGGAGATCATCGACCTCGCCCGCGCCTTCCCCGGCACCGCCATCGTGCTGAACCACTGCGGCGGCCCGCTGGGCATCGGCCGCTGGGCCGGCAAGCGCGACGAGATCTTCCCCGGCTGGGCCGCCAACATCCGCGAACTGGCCAAGTGCCCGAACGTGATGGTGAAGGTCGGCGGCATCGGCATGCGCATCAACGGCTACGACTTCCATGAGAAGGCGGAGCCTCCCAGCAGCGAAACCCTCGCCGCCGCCTGGAAGCCGTGGATGGACACCTGCATCGAGGCCTTCGGGCCGTCGCGTTCGATGTTCGAAAGCAACTTCCCGGTGGACAAGGGCAGCTACTCGTACCAGGTGTTCTGGAACGCCTGCAAAATCCTGGCGAAGGGCGCCAGCGCGGCCGAGAAGCACGACCTGTTCTTCGGGGCCGCGAACCGGTTCTACCGGCTGGGGCTGTAGCTCAGCCTTCGAACCCGCCCCGTTCGGCCACGGCGCGCGCATCCCGCGCGCCGTGGAGCACCCGGATCACCACCACCTCGGTCGGCATCGGCCGGTAGTACACGGCATGACGCTCGTGAAACGCGACGCGCAGCCCCGTTCCCAGTGTCGGCCGCGGCGCGCCCGCCTCCGGAAACCGCCGGAGCGGCGCCAGGCTTTCCCAAAGCGCCGCGACGTACCGGCCCGCAATCTCCTCCGAGGCCTCCTGCGCCAGGTAGGCCCAGATCTCCGCGAGGTCGTTCTCGGCGCTCTCCGTCAGCCTCAGCGGGAGCGGCGCTGCGATACCTGCCTCCCGCGCGCCGCGATCCGCTCGGCATCGAACTCCACCACACGACCGGCCGCCAGATCGTCCAGGCCCCGGTCGATGTCGGCCTTCAACGCGGCATGTTCCTGCGCCTGGGTGTCGCGGTTGCGTGCCCATTCGGCCAGCGCGTCACGCACCACCTCGCTGCTGGAGGCGTAGTCGCCATGCGCGACGGCGGCGCGAATGGTGCGTGCCAGTTCGGCCGGCACGGTCACGGTCAGTTGTTCATCCACAGCCATGGCCATCTGCCCGAATGCCCTCCCGACCATATGGAGCTACCAGCGCCCCCTATTCAACCACCTCGAACCCCGCCTCCTCCGCCGCCGAGGCCAGATACCCGAACCCCATCCGCGCATAGGTCAGCGGGTGGGCGATGCGTGGGTCCTGCTCCGCCTCCACCACCAGCCAGCCGCCGTACTCCGCCGCGCGCAGCGTCTCCAGCAGCGGCATGAACTCGATGCAGCCGTCGCCGGGCACGGTGTAGACGCCCTTCAGCACCGCGTGCATGAAGCTCCAGTCGAAGCCCAGCGCCTTGTCCATCACCGCCGGGCGCACATCCTTGCAGTGCACGTGCACCACCCGCGCCACGTGGCGCTGCAGCACGGAAAGCGGATCGGCGCCGGCGAACAGGCAATGCCCGCTGTCGAACAGCAGCCCCGCGGCCTCGCCCGTGTTCCGCATCAGCGCGTCGATCTCGGGTCCGGTCTGCACGATCGTGCCCATGTGGTGGTGGAACGCCATCCCCACGCCGAACGCGGCCATGCGCTCCGCCAGCGCCGTCACCTTGCGCCCATAGCCGGCCCAGTCCTCCGCGGCCAGCTTCGGGCGGTTGGAGAGCGTGCGGGCGGGGTCGCCGTGCCTGCCGCCGGTGACGTCGGCATAGACCACGTGCCGGCAGTCCATGTCGCGCAGCAGGGTCAAATGCGGCAGGATCGCCTCCCACTCCGCCTCCGGCTCCCGTTCCAGGATGCGCCCGTCGAACCAGCTGGAGACCAGGTCCAGCCCATGGCCCTCCAGCACCGGCCGCAGCTCCGCCGCGGTCTTCGGGAAGCGCCCGCCCATCTCCGTGCCGGCATAGCCGGCCTGCTTCGTCTCGGCGAGGCAGGTGTCGAGCGGGATGTCCCCGCCCAGCTCCGGCATGTCGTCGTTGGTCCAGGTGATCGGGTTGATCCCGATCCGCACCACGCCAGGCGTCATCGAGATCATCCCATCAACGCGGGCGTGGCCGCTTCCGCCGCCGCCAAGGCCGCCACCGCATCCGAAGCCGTCGCCCCGCCCGTGCCCTCGGCGCCGCCCACCCGCGCCGCGAACCCCGCCGCCTGGCGCCGCAGCGCCTCCGGGATCACGTCGATCCCCTCGCTCGGCCGGTGCACCAGCAGGTCGGCAGCATCGCGCGTGCCATAGGCCATCACCCGGATCGCATCCCCGCCGGGATAGCGCCGCCCCGCCGTCGCCACCGCTGTGGTGCCGCCGGAAAGCCGGAACAGGGCGGTGGCGCATTCCGCATCCGCCGCCACGGGCTCCTCCTCCACGTGCGAGGCCAGTGCGCGCACCTCGGCGTAGTCCTGGCCGGAGAGCCAGCGGATCTGGTCCAGCTCGTGCACCATCATGTCCACGTAGATGCCGCCCGAGGTCGCGCGGAACCCGGCCGCCGGCGGCTCGCCGTCCCATTGCTGCGCATCCAGGTGGTACAGCCCGCCCAGCGCCCCCGAAGCGATCTTCGCCCGCAGTGCCTGCAGGGAAGGCACGAAGCGCCGCCAATAGGCGATCTGCAGCACCACCCCGGCCGCCTCGGCGATGCCCAGCGCCTCGCGCGCCATGGAGGCCGTCACGCCGCAGGGCTTCTCGCACAGGATCGGCAGGCCCCGATCGGCGATCTCGCGCACCACGCCCACATGCAGCGGGCTCGGCACCGCCACCAGCACGCCGTCGATCCCCCCGGCATCCAGCATCGCGCCGATCGTGGCATGCACCGCCACGCCCGGCCCTTCGATCTCCGCCCGCGCCGCCGCGGAGGGTTCCGCCACCGAAACCACTCGCACCTGCCCGCCGGCGAGAAGCGATTCCATGTGGAACCGCCCCATCCGCCCGCCGCCGGCCAGCCCCAGCCTGAAGGTCGCCATCAGTCGATCTTCATGCCCTGGATGCGGATCAGCCCGTCCGGCACCGGCACGAAACCCGAGACGCGCGCGGACAACGCGAACAGCCAGGTGGTGTTGTACAGCGGGATGATCGGCTTGTCGGTGGTGTAGATCGTCGTCACCTCCTCATACGCCGCCGCGCGCCGCGCCGGATCGGTCTCCGCCCGCGCGCGGCCCAGCGCCGCTTCGAAGGCCGGGCTGTTGTATTTGCCCCAGTTCTGGAAGCTGTCCGCGGCGATGTAGATCGAGATGTTGAGGTCGGGGTCCGCCCGGCCGGACCAGTTGTGGATGCCGGCCTGGTACTCACCGCGCGTCATCGCCTGGATGTTGGAGACACTTTCGCCGCTGCGCACCCGCACGTCGAACCCGGCCTCGGCGGTCATGGCCTGGATGATCTCCGCCACCTGCCGGTCGCGCGGCGTGTTGGCCACCTGCAGCTCCACCTCCACCCGCTCCAGCCCCGCCTCGCGCAGCAGCGCCCGCGCGCGCGCCACGTCGCGGCCGGGCACCGGCAGCTTGCGGTTGAAGAACGGCGAGGTCGGCAGCTCCGTCTGGTTGTTCGGCACGAACAGCCCTTCCAGCGCCACCTGGTTGATCACCGCCCGGTCGATCGCCGCCTCGAACGCCGCGCGCACCCGCCGGTCACGCCCGAACGGCGTCTCCGCCCGCGCGCCGTGCGCGGTGTTGATCCCGATCGCGGCGTATCCCAGCCCCGGCGTGGTCACCAGCCGCAGCCGCGCATCGCCGCGCACCTTGGCCGCGTCGGACGGGGCGAGGTCCTGCAGCATGTCCAGCTGCCCCGCCTGCAGGTTCACCAGCCGCACCGTGCTGTCCGGGATCATGCGGAACACCACGCGGTCCACATGCACCCGGCCGGCATCCCAGTAGCCCGGGAACTTCTCCATCACGATCCGGTCCTGCGCCACCCGCTCCACGAAGCGGAACGGGCCGGAGCACACCGGCTGGGTGAAGAAATCCGCCCCCAGCCGCTGGAACACCGCCGGCGAGGCGATCATCCCCGCGCGATCCGACAACGCCGCCAGCAGCGGCGCGAAGGGCTGGCTCAGCACCATGCGCACCGTGCGCGCATCCACCACCTCGATGGCGGTCACGCTGCGCAGCTCGCCCTTGCGGTTGCTCTCCGGTGCGTTGCGATAGCGTTCCAGATTGGCCCGCACCACCTCGGCCGTCATCGGCGTGCCGTCGTGCAGCGTCACGCCCTCGCGCAGCGTGATGGTCAGCGCCCGGTTGTCGGCCGACCAGCTCCAGGCCGTGGCCAGCTGCGGGCGGAACGAAAGATCCGGCTGCAGGTCCCACAGCTTGTCGCACATAGCGGTGAAGGCGAAGCGCCCGCCGAACGTACCGCCGCGAGCGGGGTCCAGCTGGTCCGGCTCCTCCTGCTGGCCGATGCGCAGCACGCTGGCGGGTTGGGCGGCCACGGGCAGGGCCAGGACGCAGGCGGCCAGCGCCGCGGTGATGGTGCGGATCATGTCGATCTCTCCTTCAATCCAGCTTCATGCCCTGGAACCGGATCAGCCCGTCGGGCACCGGCACGAACCCGCTCACCCGCGACGAATGCGCGAACAGCCAGGTCAGGTTGTACAGCGTCAGCATCGGCCGGTCCTCCAGGTAGATCCTGGTCACCTCCTGGTACGCCGCGGCGCGCTTCACCGGATCGGTCTCCGCCCGCGCCTTGCCCATCGCCGCCTCGAAGGCCGGGGAGTTGTACTTGCCCCAGTTCTGGAAACTGTCCGCGCCGAGGAAGATGCCGATGTTGAGGTCGGGGTCCGCCCGGCCGGACCAGTTGTTGATGTGCCCCTGGTACTCGCCGCGCCCCATGGCCGCGATGTTGGAATTCACCTCGCCCGCGCGCACCCGCACGTCGAACCCGGCCTCGTTGGCCATCGCCTGCACGATCTCGGCCACCTGGCGGTCGCGCGGGGTGTTCACCACCATCAGCTCGAACACCGGCCGCTCCACCCCGGCCTCGCGCAGCAGCGCGCGCGCCTTGGCCACGTCGCGCGCCGGCACCGGAAGCGCCTTGTTGTTGAACGGCGAGCTCGGCAGCTCCGTCTGGTTGTTCGGCACGAACAGGCCTTCCAGCGCCACCTGGTTGATCACGGTGCGGTCGATCGCCGCCTCGAACGCCGCGCGCACCTTCGCATTGCGCCCCATCGGGTTGTCGGAGGCCGGGCCGTTGGCGAGGTTGAACGCGATGGTGGCGTAGCCCAGCCCCGGCGTGGTCACCAGCCGCAGCCGGTTGTCCGCCCGCACCTTGCCCGCATCGGCCGGCGCCAGATCCTGCAGCATGTCCAGCTGGCCCGATTGCAGGTTCACCAGCCGCACCGTGGTATCCGGGATCATGCGGAACACGATGCGGTCGATGCGGATGTTGCCGGCATCCCAGTAGCCGGGGAACTTCTCCACCACGATCCGGTCCTGCGCCACCCGCTCCACGAAGCGGAACGGGCCGGAGCACACCGGCTCGCGGAAGAAATCCGCCCCCAGGCGCTGGAACACCGCCGGCGAGGCGATCATCCCCGCCCGGTCCGACAGCGCGGCCACCAGCGGCGCGAAGGGCTGGCTCAGCACCAGGCGCAGCGTGCGGGCATCCACCACCTCCACCGCGGAGATGGAGCGCAGCTCGCCCTTGCGGTTGCTCTCCGGCGCGTTGCGGTAGCGCTCGATGTTGGCGCGCACCACCTCGGCCGTCATCGGCGTGCCGTCGTGCAGCACCACGCCCTCGCGCAGCGTGATCGTCAGCGCCCGGCTGTCCTCCGACCACTTCCAGTCCGTCGCCAGCTGCGGCTTGAAGCTGAGGTCCGGCTGCAAATCCCACAGCTTGTCGCACAGCGCCATGAAGGTCAGCCGCCCGGCAAACGTGCCGCTGCGCGCGGGGTCGAGCGCATCCGGCTCATCCTGCTGCCCCACCCGCAACACGCTGGAGGATTGGGCCAGGGCCGGGCCGGCGAATGCCAGCGCCACGCACGAAAGAAGCAGATACCGCAGCATGCCCGAACTCCCTGTCGCTTTGAGCGGGAGCCTAGACCCGGGGTGGGCGGGGGGGCAATGGAGGAAGGAAGGATGTTCTTTTTTGAAAAAAAGAACCAAAAAACTTTTCCCCC
>CANHCJ010000054.1 GCA_947458025.1 Rhodospirillales bacterium
ACGCGCATGGTGGGGGTGAGGGCCTGGCCGGCGTTCTGCGGGATCAGCGCGAGGCTGCCGCCGCGCAGGGCGGAGAGGCGGTGCGGCGGCAGGGCGAACACGTCCTGCCCGCGGAAGCGCACCTGGCCCGCCAGCACGCGCAGCCCGTGGCGCAGGTGCCCGAGGGCGGCGAGCGCCAGCGTGCTCTTGCCGGAGCCGCTTTCGCCGACGAGGCCCAGCGTCTCGCCCGGCTGCAGCCGCAGGTCGACGCCGCGCAGGATCGGCAGCGTGGCGCCGCTGCGGCCGGTGAAGCCGACTTCCAGCCCGGCGATGTCGATCAGCGGCGCGGTCATTGCGGGGCAGAGTGGGCGCGGTCCAGGCCCAGGGCCTTGGCCAGCGCGTCGGCGGTGAGGTTGATGCCGATGATGAGCGAGGACAGCGCGGCCACCGGGGCGAGCGCGGCCCAGGGGGCGATGGCGAGGAAGCTGCGGCTGTCGGCGATCATCAGCCCCCAGTCCGGCGTGGGCGGGGCGACGCCGAAGCCGAGGAAGGACAGCGAGGAGAAGGCGAGCAGCATCCAGGACCAGCGCATGGCGCCTTCCACCATCAGCGCGTCGCGCACGTTGGGCAGCACCTCGCGCAGGATGATCGAAAGCCTTCCGTGGCCGCGGGCGCGGGCGGCCAGCACGTAGTCTCGCGCCACCACGCCCTGGGTGGCGGCGCGGGCGATGCGGATCACCGGCACGCCGTAGAAGAAGGCCAGCACCGGCACCAGCACCTGGGGGGCGGCGCCGAAGGTGACGATCATCAGCAGCATCTTCAGGATCCAGGGCAGCGAGAGCAGCGCATCCACCAGGCGCATCGCCACGTCGTCGCGCCGCCCGCCGGCGAGGCCCAGATACATGCCGAGCATCCCGCCCCAGGCGACGGCCAGCGGGGTGGCGATGGCGGTGACCAGCAGCGCTTGGCGCCCGCCGAGCATGGTGCGGGTGAGGATGTCGCGGCCCAGATGGTCGGTGCCCAGCCAGTGCGCGGCATCGGGCGGGCTGAACATCAGCGCGGCGCTGATGGCGCGGGCGTCGTGCGGCACGATCCAGGGCGCGGCCAGGGCGATGGCCACATGCAGCGCCACCAGGGCGAGGCCGATGGCGCCGGAGGGGCGGCGGAGCAGGGCCTTCATGCCCGCAGGCTCTTCATGCGCGCAGCCGGGCGGTGCGCAGGCGGGGATCGAGCAGCAGGGCCAGCAGGTCCGCGGCCAGGTTCACGCCGACATAGGCGGAGGCCACCACCAGGGCGAGGCCCTGCACCACCGGCAGGTCGCGCTCGGTGATGCTGTCCACCATGAAGCGGCCGAGGCCGGGGTAGTTGAACACCTTCTCCACCACCACCACGCCGCCGAGCAGCCAGGCCACCGTGAGCGCCACCACGTTGATCGCCGGCAGCAACGCGCTGGGCAGCGCGTGGCGCCACACCACGCGCCAGGCCGGCACGCCCTTGAGGCGGGCCATCTGCACGAACTCGCCTTCCATCACGTCGATCATGCTGGAGCGCACGGTGCGCAGGATGTGGGCGGTCATCACCATGGTCAGCACCGCCACCGGCAGCCAGATGGTGGGGAACAGGGCGGAGACGGGCGCGTCGGCGGAGGCGAGCACGATGCCGGGCACCCAGCCGAGCCAGACGCTGAAGGTGAAGATCAGCAGCGTGGCGGTGACGAATTCCGGAATCGTCATCGCCAGGATCGCCGCGGTGGACAGCGCGAGGTCGGCCGCGCGGTCGCGCGCCAGCGCCGTGACCACGCCGAGCAGCAGGGCCAGCGGCACGCCCACGGCCATGGACAGCCCGGCCAGCAGCAGCGTGTTGGCCAGCCTTGCGCCCACCAGCTCCGTGATCGGCTTGCCGCTGCCGGCCGAGGCGTCGAGGTCGCCGCGGATGGCGCCGCCGATCCAATCGAGGTAGCGGGCGACGGCAGGGCGATCGAGCCCCATCTCGCGCCGGCAATTCTCCAGCCGCTGGCCGTGCGCGTCGCGCTGCAGCACGGCGGTGCAGGCATCGCCGGGCAGGGCCTCCACGGCGAAGAAGATCATCGCCGAGACCAGCAGGACGGTCAGCAGCCCCAGGACGATGCGGCGCAGCGCGTAGGCAAGCACCGTGCTAGTCGACCTTCACCCGGTGCCAGCGGATGGCGAAGTTGTCGGCGGCGTCGAGGTCCTTTACCCGGGCGCTGAGGCCGACATTGAGCTTCACGTGGAAGGCGACCAGCGTGGCGCTGTTCTCCGTCAGGTATTGCTGCGCCTGGATGTAGAGGGCGCGGGCTTGGCGAAGTCGATCTCGCGCCGTGCGCTGTCCAGCAGCGCATCGAAGGCGGGGTCGTTGAAACCGCTCTCGTTCCAGCGCGAGGTGGAGCGCCAGATCTCGTTCAGCATCGCGTCCGCCGGGCGTTCGTTCCAGCGCGTCATCACCGCGGGCTTCTTCATCCACACCCGGTTCCAGTAGCCGTCGGCAGGCTCCTGCACGAGCTTCACGCGGATGCCGGCGGCGACGACCTGCTGCTGGTAGATCTCGCCGATCACCGGCCACACCGCCTCCACGGTGGAGACGGACAGCTCGATGTCGATGCCGTTGGGGTAGCCGGCCTCGGCCAGCAGCCGCCTGGCCCCGGCGATGTCCTGCGCGCATTCGCCCTCGGCGCGGTACTGGTCGGTGGGGCTGATCGGCGTGTCGCAGCCGGTGATGCCGCCATCGGGGCCCACGGCGAGGTCGCGCATCGCCTTCCGGTCAACGGCGAGGCGGAGCGCCTTGCGCACGCGCACATCGTCGAACGGCTTCTGGTCGGCGCGGAAGACGATGCCGCGCCAGTTGCCGGTGGGCACTTCCTGCAGGCGATGGCGCGGGCTGCGCTCCACCAGCGCGCGCTCCTGCCGGCCGAGGCCGGGCAGCATGTCGATCTGGCCGCCGAGCAGGGCCTGGAAGCGGGCCTGGGCGTCGGGGATGCCGATCACCTCCATGCGGGCGACGCCGGGGCGGCCCTCGAAGTAGTCGGGGTTGGCGGCCAGCGTGGTGGTGCCGGCGGCGTCGAAGCGCTCCACGCGGAACGGGCCGGTGCCCATGCCGGTGCGGCCGATGGTCTCGCCGCTGTCCTTGGGCAGCATCATCAGGCGGTAGTCGGTGAGCACCAGCGGCAGGTCGGCGAAGGGGCCGGTGAGGGTGAGCTTCAGCGTGGTAGCATCCGGCGCCTCCACCGACTTGATCACGGCGAGCAGGGCGCGGGCCGGCGAATCGGTCTTGGGGTCCATCACGCGGGTGAGCGACCAGACCGCGTCCTCCGCGGTGAAGGGCCGTCCGTCGTGGAACTTCACGCCCTGGCGCAGCTTCAGCGTCCATTCGGTGGCGTCGGCGTTGGCGCTCCAGCTTTCGGCGAGGTCGGGCGCCGGCTTGCCATCCAGCCCCGGGCGGATCAGCCGGCTCATGATCTTCTCGGTCACCTGGAAGACGCGGCCGCGCGAGGCGGGGTCGAGGCTGGAGGCCTGGCCGAAGCCGACCTCATGCGCCTGGCGGAACACCGTCTGGGCCTGGGCCGGGGCGGCGGCCAGCGGGAGCAGGGCGGCAAGCGTGGCGGCGAGCGCGCGCGCGGTTTTCATGGCGATGTGTCCTTCCCCCGTGAGGCGTGCCGCGGCGCGACATTGGCCGGGCAAGATGCTGGCGGGGCGGGACGGTGACAAACCAAAAGACGCAGGCGTATGCATGAAGCCGGCTTCATGCATGGGGGGCGGCTTCACGCTCCTCCTGGCGGTGCAGCGCGGCCTCGCGCGCCAGCCAGTCGCACACCGCGGCCACCTCCGGCCGGCGGCGCGCGCCGGGGCGCACCAGCAGGTAGTAGGAGCGCAGCGGCGACAGCTCCTGCGAGAAGGGCTTCACCAGCCGCCCGGCATCGATGTCCGCCTGGGCGAAGGGCAGGGTGCCCAGCGCCACGCCCTGGCCGGCGATGGCCGCCTGCATCACGATGTTGGTGTCGTCGATGATCGTCTCGGCAGCGAAGCGCAGCCCGGGCGCGCCGGCGAGATCGAGCCAGGCGGCCCATTCGGAGCGGTCGTGCTGGTAGAGCACCGGCACGCGGGCGAGGTCGCGCGGCGATGCCAGCGGCCCGGCCTCCTGCGCCAGGGCGGGGCTCAGCACCGGGGCGTAGCGCACGCGGAACAGGAACTCCGCCTCCAGCCCCGGCCAGTCCCCGGTGCCCCAATCGACCGCGATCGGGGTGGGCATGGTGGCCGGGCCGGTGATGCGGGCGTGGTGCAGCAGCGCGAGGTCGATGCGCGGCAGGGCGCGGCGGAACGCCGAGAGGCGCGGGGCCATCCACTGCGCGCCGAATACCGGGCCGACCGCGAGCGAGACGGCCAGGCGCGAGCCGGCCACGTGCATGTCGATCTCGCGCGCGATCGCATCGAAGGACTGGCGGATGACGCGGCTGAGCGACAGGCCGGTGTCGGTCAGCACCACCTGGCGGGTGCGGCGCTCGAACAGCCGGCAGCCCCAGCTGCGCTCCAGCGCGCGGATCTGGTTGCTGACGGTGGTGGCGCTGACGCCCAGCTCCGCCGCGGCATCCTTGAAGCTTTCGAGCCGGGCCGCCGCCTCGAAGATGCGCAGCGCGCCCAGCGGCAGCCGCCGTGCCGGGGACATGGGCCCTCATGGATCAAGCTGGCGCCATCCATACGCGGCGGCGCGGCGGCGGGGAAGGGCTCAGGCGGCGCGCGCGTCCTCCAGCGCCATGGCGGCGCATTTCTCGCCGATCATGATGGTCGGCGCATTGGTGTTGCCGGAGGTGAGCGCCGGCATGATCGAGGCGTCGGCCACGCGCAGGCCGGCGATGCCGTGCACGCGCAGCCGGCTGTCCACCACCGCGCCCGGCCCCTCGCCCATGCGGCAGGTGCCGACGGGGTGGTAGAGCGTGTTGCCGAAGCGGCGCATGTAGTCGAGCAGCTGCTCGTCGGTCTGCACGTCGGGGCCTGGCAGCGTTTCCATCACGCTGTGCCTGGCCAGCGCGGGGGCGGCGAAGATCTGCCGGGTGAGGCGGATGCCGGCGCCCAGCACCTGCTGGTCCGACACGGCGGAGAGGTAGTTGGGCTGGATGCGCGGGCGGGCGAAGGGGTCGGCCGAGGTGGCCATGATGGTGCCGCGGCTGTCCGGCCGCACCGGGCAGACCGCCACCGTCATGCCGCCCTCGCGCTCCAGCTTGCCGAAGCGCACCGGGTCGTAGCTGGCCGGCGTGAACAGCAGCTGCAGGTCGGGCGCGGCCAGCCCCTCGCGCGAGGCGCAGAACACCTGCGCGGTGGTGACGCCGAAGGTGAGCGCGCCGCGGCCGGTGAAGGCGAAGCGCGCCGCCTCGCCCAGCAGGCGCAGCCCGGTGGCAAGCTGGTTGGTGGAGATGCTGCCGGTGACGCGGTGGGAGACGCGGGCGACATAATGGTCCTGCAGGTTCATGCCCACGCCGGGCAGGTGGTGCAGCACCTCCACGCCGATTGACTGCAGGTGCTCCGCCGGGCCGATGCCGGAGACATGCAGCAGGTGCGGCGAGTTCACCGCGCCGCCGCACACGATCACCTCGCGCCGCGCCCGCAGCTCCCGCATCGCGCCGCGCTGGCGGAAGCTGACGCCGACGCAACGCTTTCCCTCGAAGATCAACCGCCCGGCCTGCGCCTCCGTCTCCACCCGCAGGTTCGGGTAGCCGCGCACGGAGGCGAGGAAGGTTTGCGCGGTGGAGCCGCGCCAGCGGCCGAGGCGGGTGTTCTGCGAATAGCCGACGCCGGTCTGCTCGCCGTCGTTGAGGTCGGGGCGGAAGGCGTGGCCGGCCTGCTGGGCGGCCTCCACGAAGCGGTGCGTGAGCGGAAGGATCGTGCGGTAGTCCTCCACCTGCAGCGGGCCTTCCTTGCCGCGGTGGTCCCCCTGGCCCTGGATGTAGTTCTCCGACTTGCGGAAATAGGGCAGCACGTCGTCATAGCTCCAGCCGCGGCAGCCCATCTGCGCCCAGCCGTCGAAATCCGCCGCGTGGCCGCGCACATAGAGCATGCCGTTGATCGAGGAGGAGCCGCCCAGCACCCGCCCGCGCGGCCAGTGGATCGCGCGCCCGGCCGTGCCCGGCTCCGGCTCCGAGGCGAACATCCAATTCACCTTCGGATTGTGCAGCAGCTTCAGCACGCCGGCGGGGATGTGGATCCAGGGCAGCCGGTCCTGCGGCCCGGCCTCCAGCAGCACCACCTTGGCCCCCGACTCGACCAGCCTGGCCGCCACCACGCAGCCGGCCGAGCCGGCGCCCACCACGATGTAGTCCGCGTCCATCCTGCCCTCCCCGGCGGCAACGGGTGCAGGATCGGGCCGGGGGCGGGCGCCGGCAAGGGGGGGCGGCCGCGTTTCCCCTCTTCCCTTTTGCGGAACAGTCGGTAAAGACGCCAATTGGTGGGACGCACAAGAACCGCGCTGCCCCCCGTCCGGCCCGGGCGGGCGACAACAACCTGCAGGGAAGGGTGGCGCAGCCGTGGGGCCTCTCCTCGTGTTCAGCCGTGGGGTGGACTGGGTGAACCAGTCCCTCGGCAAGGTATGTGACTGGCTGGTGCTGTTGGCCTGCGTGGTCAGCGCCGCCAATGCCATGGTCCGATACGCGTACGACATCAGCTCCAACGCCTGGCTGGAGCTGCAGTGGTACATGTTCGCCGTCATCGTCATGCTCGGCGCCAGCTACACGCTGAAGAAGAACGAGCATGTGCGGGTGGACATCTGGTACATGACCCTCAGCCGCCGCGGCCAGATCTGGGTGGACATCACCGGCATCGTGCTGTTCCTGCTGCCGGCCTGCATCCTGCTGGGCTGGCTCTCCTGGCCGTTCTTCATGCAGAGCTTCAACGTCAACGAGCATTCCAACAACGCCGGCGGGCTGCTGCGCTGGCCGGTGAAGTTCCTGCTGCCGCTGGGCTTCGGGCTGGTGGCGCTGCAGGGCATCTCGGAGCTGATCAAGCGCGTCGCGGCGCTGCGGGGGCACGACATCCCCGACCTTGAGGCGCATTACGAGAGGCCTGTCCAATGATCCCGTTGGAGTGGATGCCGCCGCTGATGTTCTGCGGCCTCGTGGTGTTCATGCTGTTCGGCTTCCCGGTGGCGTTCTCCCTCGCCGGGGTGGGGCTGTTCTTCGGCTTCATCGCCATCGAGCACGGCTACTTCACCATGCCGTTCCTCCAGGCGATCCCGGGGCGCGTGTTCGGCAGCATCCTGGCCAACGAGCTGCTGCTGGCGATCCCGTTCTTCACCTTCATGGGCGCGATCCTGGAAAAATGCGGCCTGGCTGAGGACATGCTGGAAAGCATGGGCCAGCTCTTCGGCCCGATCCGCGGCGGGCTCGGCTATTCCGTGATCATCGTGGGCTTCATCCTCGGCGCCATCACCGGCACCGTGGCCGCCCAGGTGATCGCCATGGCGCTGATCACCATGCCGGTGATGATGCGCTACGGCTACAACATCCGCTACGCCACCGGCGTGCTGGCCGCATCGGGCACCATCACCCAGCTGGTGCCGCCCTCGCTGGTGCTGGTGGTGCTGGCCGACCAGCTCGGCCGCTCGGTGGGCGACATGTATCTCGGCGCCTGGGGCCCCTCGCTGCTGCAGATCGCCCTGTTCGCCGCCTACACCTTCCTGCTGACACTGGTGCGCCCGCACTACGTGCCGCCGGTGCCGCGCACGCTGTTCGGCTGGCCGCTGTTCGTGAAGTGCATGTGGGGCATCATCCCCGCCGCCGTGCTGATCTTCCTGGTGCTCGGCACCATCATGCTGGGCCTGGCCACGCCCACCGAGGCCGGCGCCATGGGGGCCATCGGCGCCATCGTGCTGGCGGTGGTGCGCAACGTGCGCCTGACGCGGTTCGACCAGGCGGCGTTCATCGGCGGCATCGGGGCCGCGCTGGCCGGCACCGCCGCCACCGCGCTGGTCGGCTTCAAGTCGGTGCCGTTCCGCATCGCCTTCACGGTGATGTTCGCCGCCATCGTGTGGCTGTGCTGGCGCGCCTGGCGCACCAAGGAGCTGCACGACCTGATCGTGCAGGCCTTCCAGTCCACCATGCGCATCACCTCCATGGTGGCCTTCATCCTGGTGGGCGCCACCTGCTTCTCCATCACCTTCGCGGGCGTGGACGGCAACCTGTGGGTGGAGCACCTGCTCACCGACCTGCCGGGCGGGGTGTGGGGCTTCCTGGCGGTGGTGAACCTCTTCGTGTTCTTCCTCGCCTTCTTCCTCGACTTCTTCGAGATCGCGTTCATCATCATCCCGATGCTGGCCCCGGTGGCGCAGAAGATCCTCGCTCCCGTGGTGGGCGCGGATGCGGCGCTGATCTGGTTCGGCGTGATGCTGTGCGTGAACATGCAGACCAGCTTCATGCATCCGCCCTTCGGCTTCGCGCTGTTCTACCTGCGCAGCGTGGTGCCCAAGGAGGTCAAGAGCTCCGACATCTACTGGGGCGCGGTGCCCTGGGTGGTGCTGCAGCTGATCATGGTGGCGCTGGTGGTCGCCTTCCCCAGCCTGGTGACGGTGTTCCTCGACAAGCCCTCGGGCGTGGACCCGAGCACGGTGAAGATCGAGATCGCGCCGCCCCCGGCCGACGACGACGACAGCTCGCCGCCGGTCTTCGGCCCGCCGCCGACCCGGCAGTAGCCGCCGCCCGGCGGCCACGCCCCCTGAAACGCGAAACGGGCGGCGGGATCCCTCCCGCCGCCCGCTCCGTTTCGGCTGCCCCGGGGGGCGTGCGCGTCAGCGCCCGGCGGCGTTCATCGCGTTGAGGAAGCTGTCGAACGTGCCTTCGGCCACGCGGAACCAGGTGATCTCGTCGCCGCGGAAGGCCTTGATGCTGTCCAGGTGCTTCTTGAAGGCCGGGTTGCGGGCCGCGACCTCGTCGTAATACGCCCAGGCCGTGGTGTAGCAGGCCTCCAGCACCGGCCGCGAGAACGGCTTCAGCACCGTGCCGCTGGCCACCAGCCGCTTCAGCGCCGCCGGGTTCACCGCGTCGTACTTCGGCACCATCCAGGACGAAACGAGGCCCGCCGCCGTCTCCACCATCGACTGGTAGGCCTTCGGCAGCGCATCCCAGTGGCGCTGGCCGATATACAGCGAGCCCACCGAGGCGCCTTCCCACCAGCCGGGGTAGTGGTAGAAGCGCGCCACCTTGTTGAAGCCCAGCTTCTCGTCGTCGTACGGGCCCACCCACTCGGCGGCGTCGATCGTGCCCTTCTCCAGCGCCGGGTAGATGTCGCCCGCGCCGATCTGCTGCGGCACCACGCCCAGGCGGATCAGGATCTCGCCGGCGAAGCCGCCGACGCGGAACTTGAGGCCCTTCAGGTCGTCGACGGTGTTGATCTCCTTGCGGAACCACCCACCCATCTGGCACCCGGTGCCGCCGAACTGGAAGCTGCGGATGTTGTAGGCCTTGTAGAAATCCTGGACCAGCTCGTTGCCGCCGCCGAACTTCAGCCAGGAGCTGTACTGGCGCTGGTTCATGCTGAACGGCAGCCCGGTCTCATAGACGAAGGTCGGGTCCTTGCCGAAATAGTAGTAGGCCGCGGTCTGCCCCGCCTCCACCGTGCCGTTCTGCACCGCATCCAGCACCTGCAGCGCCGGCACGATCTCGCCGGCCGCGAAGGTGCGGATCTGGAAGCGGTTGTCCGACATCTCGGCGATCATCTTGGCGAACAGCTCGGTGCCGCCATACAGCGTGTCCAGCGACTTGGTGAAGCTGGAGGTCATGCGCCAGCGCACTTCCGGCATCGACTGGGCGATGGCGGGCGCCGCCAGCGTGGTGGCGGCGGCGGCGGCGGTGCCGACGCTGGCGCGCCGGATGAACTTGCGTCGATCCACTTCGAAGTCACTCCCCGTTGTTGTTGCTGGCCTGCCAGGCCGGCGCGGCACCACGGCCGCACGCGACGGGATGTGGCAAATTCCTGGCCGGATATGCAAGAGAAATGGTACTGCGCCGTTACCAGCCATCCACCCAGGCGCGCTTCTTGCCGTGCCGCGCCGGCCGCGGCGGCACGGAGCGCAGCCCGGCCACGATCCAGCGCCGCGTCTCCGCCGGGTCGATCACGTCGTCCACCTGGAAGTGGCTGCCGGTGTTGAGCGCCTTTCCGATGTCGTAAAGCTCGGCCACGAAACGCTCATACGCGGCAATGCGCTCGGCGGTGTCCTCGATCGCCGCCAGGTCCTTGCGCCTGCCAAGCTTCACCTGGCCCTCGATGCCCATGCCGGCGAACTCCCCGGTGGGCCAGGACACGGCGAACACGCCCTTGCGCATGCCGCCGCCGGTCATCGCCAGCTTGCCCAGCCCGATCGCCTTGCGGATGATCACGAAGAACAGCGGCACGTCGATGTTGGCGCCGATCAGGTAGCTGCGGCAGCAATGCCGCACCAGCGCGGTCTTCTCCGCCTCCGGCCCCACCATGTTGCCGGGGTTGTCGTTCAAGGACAGGATCGGCAACTCGTGCGCATCGCACATCTGCATGAAGCGCGCGGCCTTGTCCGCCGCATCGCTGTCCACCGCGCCGCCCAGGTGCATCGGGTTGTTGGCGATCACCCCCATCGGCTTGCCCTCGATGCGGATCAGCGCCGTGATCATGCCGTGGCCCCAGCCGCGCCGGATCTCCAGCATGCTGCCCTCGTCGGCCAGCGTGGCGATCAGCGCGCGCATGTCGTAGCCGCGCAGCCGGTTCTCCGGCACCACATGGCGCAGGTGCCGCTGGTCCGCCGCCGACCACGCCTTCACGCTGCCCTGGAAGTAGGAGAGGTACTGCTTGGCCACGCGCACCGCCTCCGGCTCGTCGCGCACGGCGATGTCCACCACGCCGCTGGCCACCTGCACCTTCATCGGCCCGATCTCCTCGGGCTTGTACACGCCGAGCCCGCCGCCCTCGATCATCGCCGGGCCGGCCATGCCGATATTCGCGTTCTCGGTGGCGATGATCACGTCGCAGCAGCCCAGCAGCACCGCGTTGCCCGCGAAGCACCGGCCAGAGGCGATGCCGATCAGCGGCGCCCCGCCCGAAAGGGCGGCGAAGCGGTAGAACGTATCGGTCTCCGACCCGCCGATGCTGTCCGAATCCGATCCGCGCCCGCCGCCGCCCTCGGCGAACAGCACCAGCGGAATGCGCAGGTCGTGCGCCAGCTCGTAGAACCGGTCCTGCTTGCGGTGCCCGTTGCGCCCCTGCGTGCCGGCCAGCACGGTGTAGTCGTAGCTGGCCACGGCGGCGCGACCCTTCTCCTCCGGGAACAGTTCCCCGTTGATCGTGCCCAGCCCCAGGATGATCCCATCCGCCGGGGACTGCTCGATCAGCTGGTCCATCGGCGTGGTGCGCCGCCGCGCCGCCAGGGTCAGCGCGCCGTACTCGATGAAGCTGCCGGGGTCCACCAGGTCGGAGATGTTCTCCCGCGCCGTGCGCTGCCCCGTGGCCCGCCGCCGCGCCACCGCCTTGGGCCGCGCCGCGTCCTGCGTCAGGCGGTGCCGCTCCAGCACCTCGGCGAGGTCCGGGCGGATGTAGTCCAGGTCGATCTTCTTCTCCTCGCGCACCGCGCCGCCCAGCTCCGGACGTTCCTCGATGAAGGCCAGCGGCGCGCCCTCGAACACCGTCTCGCCCGCCTCCACGGCGAAGCCGCGCACGATGCCCGGCGCGGCGGCGGCGATGCTGTGCTGCATCTTCATCGCCTCCATCACCATCACCTCCTGCCCCGGCAGCACGGTGGCGCCATCGGCCACCGTCAGCGACACGATCGTGCCCTGCATCGGCGCGCGCAGCGCGATGGTGCCGTCCGGCCCTTCCGCTTCCGCCGCCTGCGCCTCCTCCTCCTGCTCGGCGGCCTGCTTGCCGTAGTCCACGATGGCCAGCGGATCGCGGCTCTCCAGCCGCGCGCCCGCCCGCTTCGGTGCCGCCGCCGCTCCGCCCGGGGCCGCGAAGAACCTGGCCGGCCCCGTCTCGGCAGCTGTCAGCGCGGCGATGTGCTCGGCGACGAAATTCGTGTGCAGCTTCCCGCCCAGCAGCGCCGGATGCCCCAGCAACGCCTGCAGGAACCCGATGTTGGAAGCCGCCCCCGCCAGCCGGAACTCCGCCAGCGCCCGCACCGCCTTGCCCGCCAGCTGCGCGAAGCCCCCGCGCCCATGCACGATCACCTTGGCCAGCAGCGAATCGAAGCGCGGGTTGGTGCGGTAGCCGGCATAGCCATAGCCATCCACCCGCACCCCCGGCCCGCTCGGCGGATCATAGGCGCTCAGCACCCCGCCGGCCGCCTTCACGCTGCCATCCGGCTGCATCGTCTCCAGGTTCACCCGCGCCTGCAGCGCCATGCCGCGCGGCGCCGGAATCTCCGCCTGGGTCAGCCCGAGTGCTGCCAGCGTGCCGCCCCCGGCGATGCCGAGCTGGGCCGCCACCAGGTCCACCCCGGTCACCTCCTCCGTCACCGTGTGCTCCACCTGCAGCCGCGCATTGGCCTCGATGAAGGCGATCGCCGCGCCGTCGCCGTCCACGGCGGCATCAACCAGGAACTCGAACGTGCCCGCCCCGCGATACCTGGCCGCCGAGGCGAGCTTCACCGCCGCTTCCAGCAGCCGGTCGCGCACCGCCGGGCGCAGGAACGGCGCCGGCGCGATCTCGATGATCTTCTGCCGCTCGCGCTGGATGGAGCATTCGCGCTCCCACAGATGCGCCACCGCCCCGGTGCCGTCGCCCAGCACCTGCACCTCCACATGGCGCGGATGCACGAACAACCGTTCCACATACAGGTCGCCATTGCCGAAGGCACCCAGCGCCTCCGCCCGGCAGCGCTCGAAGGCCGACGCAAGCTGCGCCGCATCGGTCACCGGCCGCATGCCGCGCCCGCCGCCGCCGGCCAGCGCCTTCACCATGATCGCCCCGCCCGGCCCAAGCTCGGCCAGGAACGCCTGCGCCTGTTCCAGCGTGGTCGGCCCATCCGTGCCGGCCACGATGTCCACCCCGTTCGCCGCCGCGAAGCGCCGCGCCTGGGCCTTGTCGCCGAACAGGTCCAGCACCTCCGGCTGCGGGCCGACGAAGGCGATGCCCGCCTCCGCGCACAGCCGGGCGAAGGCTGCGTTCTCGCTGATGAAGCCATAGCCGGGATGGATCGCATCGCACCCGGCCTCGCGCGCCACCGCCACGATCTGGGCCGCATCCAGGTACGCTGCGGGGCCGGAGCCCTGCAGCGCCCGCGCCTCATCCGCCGCGCGCACATGCAGGCTCTGCGCGTCGTCGGCCGAATGCACCGCCACGGTGGCGATGCCCAGCTCCGCGGCGCTGCGCGCGATGCGGATGGCGATCTCGCCGCGGTTGGCGATCAGCAGGCGCGAAATGGGCATGGGCGACGTTCCTCGAGAGATGCGCAGTCGAAACGGTAGCGGAGGCGGCTCAGCCGGGGCCCTGGCCGCCCTGGTCTTCGCTCCCAGGCGCGGGCGGCGTCCGCCGGCGCGCCTGGTCGCGATGGTACCTGTCCAGCGCCACCTGCACCATCGGCCGGCGCGGCTGGCCCGGCACGGCCAGGGTGAAGCCCGGGTCCTTCTCGGTCGCCCAGGTCAGCATGTAGTGGCTGTGCGCGCCGGTGATCGCGGCGGTGAAGCCCATCGTGTCCTGCGCCGCGTTCACCGCGCGCTTCACCATGCGCATCTGCTGCGGGTCGTTGGCGGCCACGTCGGCGGCGTAGTCCAGCACCGCCTGCATCAGCCCCGCCCGCGGCACCACCCGGTTCACCAGCCCCAGCTCCTTGGCCTGGCCCGCATCCACGAAGCGGCCCTGGAACAGGATCTCCTTCGCCCGGCGCGGATGCACATCCCACGGCACCGAGAAATACTGAAACAGCGAGGCCAGGAACATCGCGTCGTCCCCGGCGAACACCACATCCGCCGTGCTGGCGATCATCCAGCCGCCGAAGATGCAATACCCCTGCACGGCCGCGATCATCGGCGTGCCCACGTTGCGCCAGCGCAGATGCATGTCCACGTAAAGCTGCCAGGTGCGGTCGTAGAACCCGCGGATGCCCGGCTCCATCGGGTTGGCCGCGCGATACGCCTGCTCGTCCGCGGTGCCGAGATCATGCCCGGCGGAGAAATGGTCCCCGGCCCCCGCCAGCACGATCACCCGCACCGCCGGGTCGGCGCCCGCGGCCAGGATCGCATGGTCCAGCTCGTGCAGCAGCTCCGTGCTCTGCGCGTTGCGCTGCTGCGGGCGGTTGAGCGTGATGCGCGCGATGCCTTCGGATACCTCGTAGAGAACCGTGCGGTACATCATTGGGCTCCAAGCAAGAAAGCAAGATTCTTCTTTTTGTGAACAAAAAGAAGCAAAAAAACTTTATCCGTTTGCGCAAAGGAGGGAAAAGTTTTTTGGTTCTTTTTTTCAAAAAAGAACATGCTTGCTTCCTTCACCCCGGCACCGCCTTCGTCGCCCCCGAGGCATCCAGCGCCGCAATCGCCGCCTCGTCCAGCCCCGCCAGCTCCCGCAGGATCGCATGCGTGTGCGCCCCCAGGCACGGCGCGGCGAACCGGTTGCGCCCCGGCGTGCGGGAGAGCGCCATCGGCAGTCCCTCCTGCACCGTCGGGCCGATATCCCCGTGCACCAGCTCGGTGAACCAGCCGCGCGCCGCCAGATACGGGCTGCGCGCCCCGTCCCCGCCATCATGCACCGCCGCCGCCGCCACGCCGAGCGATTGCAGCAGCGCCGCCGCCTCGTGCTTGTCGCGCGTCGCCGCCCAGCCCGCCACGGCGGCGCAGATGTCGTCCTCATGCGCCTGCCGCTCCGCCAGCGTGGCCAGGCGTGCCAGGTCTGCCCGCCCCATCGCCCCGCACAGCGCCTGCCAGGCCGCATCCGTGGTTGCCGCGATCGCGATCCACTGGTCCTCGCCCCGGGCCGGGAAGGCATCGTGCGGCACCGCCCAGTCCACCCGGTTGCCGCGCGGCACCGGGTTCTCGCCGGTCGCCAGCGCCGCCAGGATGTGCTCGCCGATGTAGTGCATGGCGCCTTCCACCTGCGGCACCTCGATATGCTGGCCCGCCCCGGTTTCCTGCCGGTGCAGCAGCGCCGTCAGCACCGCGCCCGCCCCGTGCAGCGCCCCGATCGGGTCCGGGTAGGTCGGCCCGGTCACGGTCGGCTTCCCGCCGGGATAGCCGATCATCCCCGCCATCCCCGCCGCCATCTCCATCGAAGGCCCGATGGCCGTGGCATGCGAAAGCGGCCCCGTGCTCCCGAAGGCCGGCATCTCCGCCACGATGATGTCGGGCCGCAGCGCCTTCAGGGCGGCATGCCCGAACCCCATCCGGTCCAGCGTGCCGGCGGTGAAGTTGCACAGCACCACGTCGGTCTGCGCCAGGATGCGCAGCATCGCCGCCTTCGCCTCGGGCTGCTTCAGCTCCAGGCTCAAGGAGAGCTTGTTGGCGTTCTGCGAGTTGAACAGCGCGCAGCGGTCCCAGGGCCGCTCCCCGGCGCCGTCGGCGGGGAAGCGCGTGGGGTTGAACACCTGGCCCACCATGCGCCAGCTGTCGGTGCGGCTGGCGGATTCCACATGGATCACCTCCGCCCCCAGCCAGGCCAGGATGCGCCCGGCCATCGGCCCGGCCCAGGCGGTGGTGAACTCCACCACCCGCAGGCCGGAAAGCGGCCCGGTGCCCG
>CANHCJ010000055.1 GCA_947458025.1 Rhodospirillales bacterium
ATCGCCTCCAGCGTGTCCAGGATGCGGGCGAGGGTGAGCAGGATGAGGGCCTGGAACAGGGCCGTGATGGCCCATTCCCGCACGAGGGCGCCGGCATGCGCGCGCATGTCTCCTGCCAGGACCTTGAAGGCCTGGTCGAGGGCGGGCGCCTCGGTGTGTTGCGGGATGGTGTGCATGGGTGGGAATATAACTAACGTTAGTTAGAGATGCAAGAGGGAATTGTTTACGTACGTACTCGGGGGCGGGCGGCGGGATGGCAAGGGTTCGTAAAGATTGAAACTTTTTGAAAGGTCCCGGCGCGTATTTAGTAGGTTACATTTTGCAATTGATGGGAAATTAACGACATATGTGGAGTTTTGTAAACAAGATCGGGGCGGCGCTGGCAGTTGCCGCCAGGATGCGCCGCAGCCGCCGGGGCAGCGTGGGGCTGGAATTCGCCCTGGTCGTGCCGCCCTTCCTGGTATTGTGCTTCGGCTTCATTGGCGTGAACGCGGCGATGTTCACGCGATCCGCCATGCAGAACACCGCCCAGCTGGCCGCGCGCATGATGGCCACCGGCCAGGTGAAGAACTTCGCCACCGGCCCGATCGCCGGCGCCACCGCCACGGCCACCACCACGTGCAGCGGCAGCCTGGCCAACACGACGGTGGAGTTCCATGCCTGCCAGGGCCTGCCGACCTGGGCCACCTATACCGTGACCGCCACGCAGAACTGCGCGGTGCCGAGCGTGACGGTGCGCATCCAGGCGACCGGGTTCAACGGCACCGCGACCGGCGACCGCTATGGCGTGCTGCTGGGCAAGACCATGACGGCGAGCGTGGTGATGATGAAGGAAGGGACCTGCACATGAGCGCCGCAGCCGGGCGGTGCGCGCGGCCGGGCGGGCGGCGCGGCAGCGTGGGGGTGATGGCGGCGATGATGATGGCCGCGCTGGTGGGGATCGGCGGCCTGGCGCTGAACCAGGCGACGCTGCACCACCGCGGGCTGCTGCAGCGCCAGACCACCCAGGCGGCGGCGCTGGCGGGGGCGGCGAAGCTTTCGACCTACTATGCCTCCGGCACCAATTCGTCCGCGGCGATCGTTTCGGCGGCGCAGACCATCGCCACCGCCAACATGCCCACGGCGACCTACGGCACCATCGTGCCGGCCGCCAACGTGGTGCTGGGCAACTGGAACGGCACCACCGGCGTGTTCACGCCGCTGTCGGCCGGCAACACCAGCCCGGACGCGGTGCGGGTGACCGGGCTGGCCACCGTGGCGAACGGCAACCCGATCGCCGGGCTGATGCCGGGGCTGGTCGGCAATGCCACGCGCGACTACCAGACCGTGGCGATCGCCAGCTACGGCACCGGGCAGACCTGGAACACCATCATCACCAACGACCTTTCCGGCTCCTTCTCCTCGGCGATCGGCAACCAGCGGGCGGCGGACAAGGCGATCCTGAACTGCGTGCGCACCGCGGCGGGCAGCGCGAGCCAGTTCGGCATCACGACGCATACCGGCGTTTCGGCGATCTTCCAGCCGCTGAGCCAAGCCTCGGCGAACTTCGCGACGCTGTCGGCCAGGATCGACACGCTGCGCTCCTGCGGGAACAGCGGGGCGCCGCCGTGCACCGGATCGAACGTGGCTTCCGCGCTCTATTCGGCGCGGCAGCAGTTCAAGGCGACGGCCTTCAACGGGACGCGCAAGAACATCGTGATCATCACCGACGGCGTGCCGAACGCGACCAACCGGACCTATACCAAGGCGGACGGGGTGTTCCTGACCGACAGCGCGACGACGGGGATCTGCAGCAACAACTGCACCGATGCCAACCTTTGGACGGCGACGCTGAACCAGGCGACGCTGGCGCGAAGTGAGGGCATCTCGATCAGCACGATCTACTATTCCGGCAACACGCATTCGAGCCAGCGGGCGGCCTATGCGGCGCAGCTGGCGCAGCTGACCGGGGGGACCGGGGTGGCGATGGTGGCGCCGACGACCGGACAGATCTCCGGGGTGTTCGCGGGGTTCTGTGCGACGATGTCGTCGGCTTTGAAGGCGGTTTATTGAAGGAAGCAAGCGGTTCTTTTTTGAAAAAAAGAACCAAAAAACTTTTGTCCGTTTGATGCGGAGAGATACGGTCTCTCCGCATCTATGGGAAAAGTCTTTTTTCTTCTTTTTCTTCAGAAAAAGAAGGACTTGCTTGCCTTGGGGGGTGATGGGGATGGCGATGGCGCACTGAAGTGCGCCCTACGGACGGTCCGGGGGTTATTCGACCTTGACGGCGACGTGTTGGCGGAAGCCTTCGTGGGGCTGCATGCGGTCGTACCAGGCGCGCAGGTGCGGCACGTCGGGGCGGTTCTCGATCGGCATGTGGAACCAGCGGTGCAGGTGGGGCGCGAAGGCGATGTCGGCCAGGGTGAGGCCGGGGCCGCAGAGGAAGCCGCCGCTGGCCTGGGCCTGGGCGGCGCAGAGGGCCCAGACGCGGGCCAGCTCGGCCACCGCGGCGGCGATGGCGGCGGTGTCGCGCTGCTCCGCGGGGGTGCGGATGAGGCCGAGAAAGATGGTGCTGGCCGGGCGGGACTGCGCGGTCTGCTGGAAGTCCATCCACGATTCGACGCGGGCGCGGGCGGCGGGGGCGACGGGGTAGAGCGGCGTGTTCGGCGCGTAGGCGTTGCAGAGGTAGCGCAGGATGGCGTTGCTCTCGAACAGTCGGGTTTCGCCGTCCTCCAGGCTGGGGACCAGGCCGAGGGGGTTCATGGCGCGGTATTCCGGCGTGGCGGTGCCGCCGAAGGGGCCGCCGGCGTCGATGCGCTGGTAGGGCAGGCGCAGCTCCTCCAGCAGCCAGAGGACCTTCATGACGTTGCTGGAGGTGGTGCGGCCCCAGAGTTTCAGCATGGCGGTCTCTCCCTTGGTGCCTGGAGTTTAGGCACCGCACCGAATCCGGGCAACGGGAGGCTTGATGCGGGGCGGGGGCCGGCGCATAGGGGGGCATGCCTAAGATGAACCTTTGTCGCGCCCTTGGGGTGGCCGCCGCGATGGTGGGCGCGGCGCTGCTGGCGGCGCGGGCGAGCGAGTGGTGGGGCGGGCTGGTGCCGTGCCCGTTGTGCCTGCTGGGGCGCTGGCCGTACCGGGTGGCGCTGGGGTTCGGGCTGCTGGGGCTGGTGGTGCCGGACCGGCTGAAGATGCTGTGCGCGGGCGGGATGGTGGCGGCGCTGCTGGGCAGCGTGGCGATCGCAGGGGTGCATGTGGGGGTGGAGGCCAGGTGGTGGCCGAGCCCGCTGCCGGAATGCACGGCGCGCTTCGTGCCCGGGACCGGGGTGGCGGGGTTGCCGGAGCGGCCTTCGAAGCCATGTGACGAGCCGGCGTACCTGGTGCCTGGCCTGCCGGTTTCGATGGCGGCGATGAGCCTGCTGTTCTCGCTGGCGGCGGCGGGCGGGGTGGCGTGGGCGATGGCGCGGTTGCGCAACGGGAGGGTTTGATGGCCGATGCGGCGGGATTGCCGGGGGACCGGGCGCGGCGGGCGGCGGTGGCGCGGATGATCCGCGTGGACCATGCCGGGGAATACGGCGCCAAGCGCATCTACCAGGGCCAGCTGGCGGTGCTGGGGCGGGGGCCGAAGGGGGACCTGATCCGGCACATGCAGGCGCAGGAGCAGGCGCACCTGGACACGTTCTCCGCCATGGTGGCGAAGCGGCGGGTGCGGCCGACGGCGCTGCTGCCGCTGTGGCACGTGGCCGGGTTCGCGCTGGGGGCGGCCACCGCGCTGCTGGGCGAGCGGGCGGCGATGGCCTGCACGGTGGCGGTGGAGGAGGCGATCGACGCGCATTACGCGGCGCAGGCGGCCTCGCTGGGCGAGGAGGAGGCGGAGCTGCGCGGGGTGATCGAGCGGTTCCGGGAGGAGGAGCTGGAGCACCGCGACATCGGGCTGGCGCACGAGGCGGAGCAGGCGCCGGCGTATCGGCTGCTCTCGGCGGCGATCAAGGCGGGGTGCCGCGTGGCGATTGCGGCCAGCGAGCGCGTGTAGGCGTTGAAGACGGGAGCGGCACCGCCTAGCTTCAAGGGGTCTGCGAGAGGTAGGCCATGTCCATCAGCCTGACGACGCCGGCGGCGCCCGCGACGGTGACCGCAACCGGGGTGCGCGACCTGGGCGACCCGCGCTTCTGGCAGGAGTTCGCGCCCGGGCTGCATGTGGGCGATCCCGCCACGGTGCAGGGGCTGAGCGCGATCGCGCCGGGGGAGGCCGACATGGCGGCGATCCGGGCGATGGTGCGCGAGGAGGGGTATTTCCATGCCAGCTCGGTGGGCTGGGGGATGGATATCGCGCTGATGGCGAATACGGTGCGGGCGCTGGACCGGGCGGGGCTGAGCCCGGTGTTCGCGTTTCTGTACGACGAGTTCTGGCTGCCGTTCTACCGGCTGCACCCGATCTACCAGGGGCTGCTGGGGGAGTACATGGCGCTGCCGGATTTCTGGGTGTGGAACGTGGACCCGGCGCGCGGGGATGCCGGGTGGCGGCCGCATCGGGACAAGGACCGCAATTCCCTGCTGCCGGACGGGATGCCGAAATCGATCACGACGTGGATTCCGCTGAGCCGGGCGACGCCGCTGAACGGGTGCATGTACCTGGTGCCGGCGAACCTGGACCCGACCTACAACACGCCGGACGAGAAGACCTGGCGGTTCGAGCATGCCTCGATCCGGGCGCTGCCGGCGGAGGCGGGCGACGTGTTCATGTGGAACCAGGCGCTGGTGCACTGGGGGAGCCGGACCTCGCCGCGGGGCGGGGAGAGCCGGGTTTCGATGGCGTTCGAGTTCCAGCGGGCGGATGTGGCGCCGATGAACCAGCCGCTGCTGCCGCCGCTGGCGTTCCATGATTTCGGGGCGCGGCTGAGGCTGATCGCCAAGCAGGTGCTGCAGTACCGGCACATGTACAAGGTGGATCCGGCGATCGAGCGGATGGCGTTGCAGGTGGTGGGGAAGTAAGGAAGGGTTCTTCTTTTTCTGAAGAAAAAGAAGCAAAAAGACTTTCCCCGTTTGATGCGGAAAGGCGCGTCTCTCCGCATCAAACGGGGAAAAGTTTTTTGGTTCTTTTTTTTCAAAAAAGAACGCGCTTGCTTACTCCGTCTTGAGCCCCTTGCGCGCCATCGCCTCTTCCTGACTGGCCACCCCGCCATGGGCGGCCGACCAGGCGACGGGGTTTTCGAGGAAGCGGCGGACTTCGGCGAGGGCGCTGTCGGAGAAGTAGGGGCGGTCCTTGCAGGCTTCCAGCACGTCCCACCAGGTGGCGAGGTGGTGGAGCTGGATGTTCATCTTCTTCAGCGTCTCGAAGCCGCCGGGGAAGACGCCGTAGAAGAAGACGACGAAGGTGTGATTGCAGATGGCGCCGGCGTCGCGCAGGGCCTGGCAGAACTGGATCTTGCTGCCGCCATCGGTGGTGAGGTCCTCCACCAGCAGGGTGTTGCGGCCTTCGGGAACGTCGCCCTCGATCAGGGCGTTGCGGCCGAAGCCCTTGGGCTTCTTGCGGACATAGGCCATGGGGGCGGACATGCGGTCGGCGATCCAGGCGGCGAAGGGGATGCCGGCCGTTTCGCCGCCCGCGACGGCCTCGATGGATTCGAAGCCGATGTGGCGGCCGATCTTCTCGACGCCGAGTTCACAAATCTTGGCGCGCGCGCGGGGGAAGTAGATGATACGACGGCAATCGATGTAGACGGGCGATTTCCAGCCCGATGTCAGCGTATAGGGCTCCTCCGGTCGGAAGTTCACCGCCTTGATCTCAAGCAGTATGCGTGCCGTGGTCAGGGCGGCGTCGCGGTCCCAGTCTGTCATGTGCAGCTTTTCCATCCGGGGTCTCCCCATGCGTCACGCCAATCCGGGCGTTCCTAGCCGCCCCCTGCCGGTTCGTCCATTGCGGGGAGGCGCGCATGGCTGAGGTGCGGCGCGCGGCGGAGGCGGCGGCGGAGGGGGGCGCGCAGGGGCCGCAGGCGCGGGTGTGGGTGCTGGACGACCCGCGGACGGGGACGGCGAACCAGGCGCTGGGGATTGCCGAGCGGCTGGGGGTGCCGTTCCGGCGGGTGCCGATGATGTGGAACCCCTGGACGGCGCATCTGGCGGGGCTGGTGCCGGGGGGGTCTTTGGCGGGGTTGCGGCAGCCGGCGCGGCGGATTGCGGCGGAACTGGCGCGCAGCACGGCGGGGGTTTCGCTGCCTCCGTCCGCCTCGCTGGGGCGGCCGGCGGACGGGGGGGGGGAGCCGCCGCCGCGGCCGGATGTGGTGATTTCGGCGGGGCGGCGGTCGGGCGCGGTGGCGCTGTGGATGAAGCGCCAGTTCGGCTGCCGGCTGGTGCATTGCATGAACCCGGGGCTGGGCGGGCTGTTGCGGCATTCGATGTTCGACCTGCTGGTGATCCCGGAGCATGACCGGCCGCAGCCGGCGTCGAACGTGTTTCCGGTGCTGGGGGCGCCGCACCGGGTTTCGCCGCTGATCCTGGAGCAGGCGCGGGGGGCGTGGCAGGAGCGGCTGGCGCATCTGCCGAAGCCGCGGGTGGCGCTGTTGCTGGGCGGGCCGGTGCGCGGGACGGACATGCCGCCGGCGATGGCGCATGCGCTGGGGCAGCACGTGGCGCGGCTGGTGGCGGCGCGCGGCGGGGCGGTGCTGGCGACGACGTCGCGCCGCACGGGCAAGGAGGCGACGGAGGCGCTTTCGGCGGGGCTGTCGCCGGCGTTGCACCTGATCTACCGCTGGGGGGAGCCGGGGGAGAACCCGTATCACGGGTTCCTGGCCAGTGCCGATGCGGTGGTGGTGACGGCGGATTCGATCTCGATGATCTCCGAGGCGTGCGCGAGCCAGGCGGCGGTGTATGTGGCGTGCCCGGAGCTGGCGGGGCCGCGGCACCACCGGTTCGCGCAGACGCTGTACCAGGCGGGGCATGCGCGGGCGCTGGGGAGTTCCATCGCGCGCTGGCCGCGGCCGCCGCTGGACGAGGCGGGGCGGGTGGCGGCGGAGATTCGCCGCCGGTTTGCGCTGGAGTAGGAGCCTGCCCGATAACTCTACTCTGGCGGTCATCCGGCGGCGCTTTGCTGCGCTCCGGTGCTCACGGCCTCCAGGCCGCTCCGCTCCGGTGCTCGCAAACCACCTCCGGGCGGGGCCCAAGCGGGCCCCTCTGACTCGCCAGAGCGAGTTCTCGGGCAGGCTCCGCACGCGCCGTGTACGGAGCAGTGGTTTGCGCCGCGTTGATCCTGGGCCATAAGGGCTTTCGCGCGAGGCGAGGAAGCACCATGAGCAAGACCTATCGGCTGGCCGTGATTCCGGGGGACGGGATCGGCAAGGAGACGACGCCCGAGGGGCTGCGGGTGCTGGATGCGGCGGCGCGGCGGTTCGGGTTCCAGCTGAAGCTGGACCACTACGACTGGTCTTGCGAGACGTACAAGCAGACCGGGGCGATGATGCCGCCCGATGGGCTGGACATGGTGCGCGAGGCGGATTCGATCTTCCTGGGCGCGGTGGGCTGGCCCGGCGTGCCGGACCATATCTCGCTGTGGGGGTTGCTGATCCCGTTCCGGCGGTCGTTCGACCAGTATGTGAACCTGCGGCCGTGCCGGCTGATGCCCGGGGCGGTGACGCCGCTGGCGGGGCGGACCGAGAAGGATATCGACTTCTACGTGGTGCGGGAGAACACCGAGGGCGAGTATTCCAGCAGCGGCGGGCGGCATTTCGAGGGGACGGAGCGCGAGTTCGCCAGCCAGCTGACGATCATGACGCGCACGGGGGTGGACCGGATCCTGAAATACGCCTTCGAGCTGGCGATGACGCGGCCGCGGCGGAAGGTGACCTCGGCCACCAAATCGAACGGCATCATCCATACCATGCCGTACTGGGATGAGCGCTTCGCGCTGATGGCGAAGAACTATCCCGGGGTGGCGACGGACCAGTACCATATCGACATCCTGTGCGCGCATTTCGTGCAGCACCCCGACTGGTTCGACGTGGTGGTGGGCAGCAACCTGTTCGGGGACATTCTTTCGGACCTGGGGCCGGCGGTGGCGGGCTCGATCGGGATCGCGCCCTCGGCGAACATCAACCCGGAGCGCAAGCATCCCTCCATGTTCGAGCCGGTGCATGGCTCCGCGCCGGATATCGCGGGGCGGTGGATCTGCAACCCGATCGGGCAGATCTGGTCCGGCGCCATGATGCTGGAGCACCTGGGCGAGAAGGCGGCGGCGGATGCGATCGTGGCGGCGATCGAGACGCTGCTGCGCGAGGGCGGGCCGCGGACGCGCGACATGGGCGGGCAGGCCGGCACGGTGGAAGTGGGCAAGGCGATCGCGGAGATCGTGGCGGCGGGCTGAGCTTCGCCGAAGGCCCGTTGCCCCGGAGGGGGTGATGGGCCTATACTTCCGGTGTTGCGAGTGATTCGCAATTAGGGGTGAGGCATGGGCCGGGATTTCAGCCATATCGCGCGCAATTGCGAGCGTGCCGTCGTGACGGCGTATCGCGACCTGACGGCGCTGGGGAATGACGACCCCTCGGCATTCCGGGCCTGCACGACGCTGTACCGCATTCATCATCCCGAGGCCTCGGTGAACGAGGCGCGGCGGCTGGTGGCGGAGTGGATCGACCATCATGTAGTGAAGGCCGCGAGTGGTCCTGCGCCGGGTTGCGAGTGCCCTTGAGGGCTTGAGGCCGGATGCGCGGCTGAAGCGGTACGGGCCCCTTGCGGGGCCCGTTTGCATTCTGGCGGTCGGTCAGCGAGGCGGCGGGAAGAGCGCCTGCGCGGCGCGCAGTGCCTCCTGCCGTTGCGACGCGGTGGCGTTGGGGGGCAGCGTGGCCATGACGCGCGCGATGCCCTGGTTGCGGAGTTCGGCAAGCTGGACCTGACGCGCACGCTCGGTGGATGGGGTGCCTCCGCTCCGGGGGAATGCCGTGTCGAAGATGCGATCGCAGAATCGTTGCTGGATGCCGCCCATGCGGTCGGCCTGGGCGGCTTCGGCGGCGCAGATGAGGACCTGCGTGCCGAGTTGGGAGTCGTTCAGGTACTCGCGCAGCATCTTGTAGAGCGTTTCGGCCACTTCGGCGGCCGGGGAGGTAGAGGCGCCCTTGTGTCCGGCCTGGGCACCGGCGGCGGCCTGGCCAGAGACGAGACCGATTGCACGTTCGACGGCGGCCACGTCGTCCTTGGCCTTGTCGGCCGCCTTGGCGTCGATGGCCTGGGCCTTTCGTGCTGCCTCCAGATCCGTGTTCGCCTTGTCCAGCGCGGCCCGGGCGCTGGAGATGTCAGCCTCCTTGGCATCCTTCAGCAGCTTGGTCTTTTCCGCGACATCCTTCTCCTTGGTCGCGACGTCGGTGATCGCGGCCTTGAGCTTGGTGTCGGCGGTGTCCGTGGCCTTGCGGACCTCGGTCAGCTTGTCGGTCAGCGCGAGCAGGGTCCCCGCGCTTTGGCCCGCACTGGCGGTGCCGCTGGCCGAGGCCATGCCAGGGAGGTTGCCGCTGGCCATCTCGCCCAGGAGCATGGTGACCATGATCTTGTCGTAGCGCGAGACGATCGCGGTGTAGATCTCCTGGCCGATGGCGCCGTTGGCATAGGCCTCGCAGGCGCGGTACATGCCGTCGCGGAGGAGCTGGATGGTGGCGATGCGGCGAGTGAGCTGGCTGATGGCCTCGCTGCGGCTGGCATCGATGCGACCGGAGAGGGAGGCCTGCAAGGTGCTGGCGCCGGTGAGGCCGGCGGCGACGGGATTGGCGACATCGGCGGAGCCCGCGGCGGCGGCGGAGAGGGCGGCCTGGACGACACGGGCGACGTCCGGGCTTGGCTCAGCGCAGACGAACACACGGGGTTGGAACCGGATTTCGCTATGATTCGCAAAGGTTCCGTCGGGGTTACGGGCCTTCTGCAGGATCCGCTCGTACCCCTCGATCCGGTTGATGGTGCGGATGTCGGCGTTGGTCATCAGCACCGAGTTCGTCGGGAAGCTGGCCGAGGAGCGCACATTCGCGGTCCAGTAGGCCTCGCTGCAGCCGGCCAGGAGGGGGAGGACGGCGAGCGCCGCGCGCGGCAGCCAGGTGGTGAGCGAGTGCATGTGGACAGTCCCCGATCGTTATTGTTCAAATATCGGAACATAACGATGTCGCCTCTGTCAAGTCCGGGCTAGGGGAGAGTGCGAACCATGTGGGCGGCGCCGTCGCCATAGGTGGCGAGCTTGGCGGGGGGGAGGGGGGCGGGGGTGAAGCCCTGGCGGGTCCAGAAGGCAGGGGAGCGGCCGACGGCGATGAGGGAGAGGGTGGTCAGGGAGCGCGCGGCGGCCAGGGCGGCGAGGTGGGCGACGATCGTCTGGGCGGCGCCGGTGCCGCGGGCGCGTTCGTGCAGGGCGAGGTCGTGGATGTACCAGGTGTCGGGCCGGGCGGGCAGGGCGCCGAGGAGCGTATCGAGCGGGGGCGGGCTGCCGAGGGTCCAGGGGTGGCTGATGATGTAGCCGTCCAGCGGGACGCCGGGGGCGGAGAGGGCGTGGCAGCCTTCGGGGCAGAGGGCCAGGCGCTCGGCGAAGACCTCCGGGCGCTCGGGGTGGGCCTGGTGGATGGCGTTGCCGAGGCGTTCGACCTCGGCGAGGTCGGACGGCGCCATGGGGCGCCAGCTTGATGCTTGACCCCTCACCCAACCCTCTCCCCCAAGGGGAGAGGGCTTTTGCGTGCTGCGGGGCGATCAGGCGACATCGGCGGGCCTGAGGCGTGGGGGGAGGGTGGCGAGGCTTTCGCGGGTGTCGAAGTCGCGCAGGACGGCGTCGTCGTTGACTTCGACTTCGGCGACCTGCTCGGCGTGCTCGCGGATGATGCGGCGGCCGCCGCCGCCGTCGCCGGTCATGGCCAGGAGGGCGGGGAAGAAGCTGCGGTCCCAGAGGATGGGGTTGCCGAGCTGGCCCTGGTGGGTGGGCACGGCGATGAGGCGGCCTTCATCCGTGTCGTGGGCGGCCAGAAGGCGGTCGATGATGCGGCCGGTGACGAGCGGCATGTCGGCCAGGCAGACGATGGCGGCGCGGCATTCCGGGGGGACGGCGGCGATGCCGGATTTGAGGCTTTCGGAGAGGCCGGCTTCGTAGTTCGGGCTCGGGACGTAGGTGACGGGGCGGCCGGCGAGGGCGGCCTTGATCTCGTCGGCGTGGTGGCCGGTGACGACGATGACGGGGCGGGCGCCGGAGGAGAGCACGTTGTCCACCGTGCGGGCGATCATCGGCTTGCCGGCGCGGTCGGTGACCAGGAGCTTGTTGTAGGGCGCCATGCGGGTGGACTTGCCGGCGGCGAGCACCACGGCGGCGATGGTGGATGGGGGGGCTTCGGGCTTGCCGGCGGCTTTCGCCCGGGGGAGGGGGCGGGCATCCGTGTCCTTCAGCAGGCCGCCGAGGCCCATGGCGGCCAGCGCGTCGCGGTCGACCGGCAGGCCGGCGAAGAGGCGGCGCAGCACCCAGTCGATGCCGTTCAGCTTGGGCGAGCGGGCGCAGCCGGGGAGGACCAGGGCGGGGCGGCCTTCGAGGTCGCAGGTGCAGATGAGGTTGCCGGGGTCGACCGGCATGCCGAAATGGACGATGCGGCCGCCCGCGGCGACGACGCCGGCGGGGCCGACATCGCGACGGTCGACCGTGGCGGAGGCGCCGGCGACGAGCAGGAGGTCGGCGCCTTCTTCGAGCATCTCGCGCAGGCTGGCGGCGATGGCTGCGGTGGTGTGGGGGCAGCGGCGGGCGGGGAGCATGGTGCCGCCGAGGGCGTGGATGCGGGCTTCCGTCGCCTCGATGGTGCCGGCCAGCACCGATTCCTTGAGGCCGGGGAGTTCGCTGAGGACCAGGCCGACCTTGAGCTTGCGGAAGGGATGCAGCGCGAAGGGGGGGCCTTCGGCGCGGGCCAGCGCCTCGGCCTGGTCGAGCACGGCGCCGGGGACGGCGAAGGGGATCACCTTGATGGTGGCGAGCATGTCGCCGGGGGCGACCACGCTGTTGTCGGGCAGGGTGGCGAGGGTGAGCGACTCGTCGAGCCGGTTGAGGCGGGCGAGGTGGGGGGCGTCGACGAGGAACAGGCCGGCGCTGTCGGCGTGCAGATTGGCGCGGCCGGTGTTGGCGCGGCCGGCGGAGATGCGCGGGGCGGCCACCGCGGCGGCGAGGCGGGCGGCGGCCTCGTTCTCCGGGATGTCGCCGGGTTCGAAGCGGGCGGCGATGACCTCGGTTTTGCCGGCGGCCTGCAGGGCGGCGATGGCAGCCTGGTCCAGCACCGTGCCCTTCTTGAGGACGCGGTTGGGGGTGCGGTGGGAGTGGGCGAGGACGGCGCCTTCCGCCTCGCCGAGCGGAAAGCTGGCGAAGATCACGCGGCCTGCTTTTCGGCGGGCTTGGGGGCGAGGGCGCCGTTGCGGCGGGCGGCGACGAATTCGGCGAGGATGGACACCGCGATTTCCGGGGCGGTGATGGCGCCGAGATCGAGGCCGACCGGCCCCTTGATGCGGGCGATCGCCTCGTCCGTGTGGCCCAGCTCCTTGAGGCGGGCGACGCGGCGGGCGTGGGTGCGGCGGCTGCCGAGCGCGCCGATGTAGAAGGCCGGGGATTTCAGCGCGCGGTCCAGCGCCGGGTCGTCCAGCTTGGGGTCGTGGGTGAGGGTGACGATTGCGGTGCGGACATCGGGCTTCAGCTCGTCCATCGCATCATCCGGCCATTCGGAGCTGACGGTGACGTTGGGGAAGCGTTCCTCGGTGGCGAAGGAGCGGCGGGGATCGACCACCACCACGGCGAGGCCGAGATGCGCGGCCATGGGGACGAGGGCCTGGGCGATGTGGACGGCGCCGACGATGATGAGGCGCAGCGGCGGGTTGTAGGCGTGGAGGAACCAGGTCTCGTTGCCGATGACCTGGGTGCCGGATTCGTCGCGGTCGAGCGCGCGGGTGGCCGCGGCGGCGAGTTCGGCGGGGGCCGAGGCGTCGGGCAGGAGGAGCTGTTCGCCGCTGGGCAGTTTCGTGGCGACGACGATGGGGCGCTTGGCGGCGCGGGCCTCCGTGAGGGCCTTGAGGGTTTCTGGGGTCACGAGAGCTTCTCCACGAAGACCTTGAGCTTGCCGCCGCAGGCCAGGCCCACTTCCCAGGCGCGCTCATCCGTGATGCCGAAATCCATCAGCTGGGGGGTGCCGGTTTCGATGGTTTTCATGGCGATCTCGGCCACCGCGCCCTCGATGCAGCCGCCGCTGACCGAGCCGGCCATGCGGCCCGACTTGGTGACGGCGAGCTGGCTGCCGGCGGGGCGGGGGGAGGAACCCCAGGTTTCCGTGACGGTGGCAATCGCGACCTGCTCGCCCTGGGCGACCCAGGCGGCGGCGGTGGACAGGATGTCGTCGGAATCGGGGGTGGCGGTCATGCGGCGATCCTCCATCGGTCCATGGCGCGCAGGTCTGGCGGCGCGGAGAGCGAGGCGACCAGGGCGCGCAGGCTGGCGAGATTATGCACGGTTCGGAACTCGTCGACATGCGGCAGCATCGCGCGGATGCCCTGCGATTTCGGCTCGAAGCCGTCCCAGCGCAAGAGGGGGTTGAGCCAGACCAGGCGGGAGCAGGATTTGTGCAGGCGCTCCATGTTCTCCGACAGGCCGGCGGCGCCGTCGCGATCCAGGCCATCGGTGACGAGCAGGACCATGGCGCCCTGGCCGAGGACGCGGCGGGACCATTGCTGGTTGAAGGCGGCCAGGGCCTCGCCGATGCGGGTGCCGCCGGACCAGTCGGGCACGATCTGGGAGACGAGCTGGAAGGCGACCTCGGGGTCCCGGTGGCGGAGCTGGCGGGAGATGTTGGAGAGGCGGGTGCCGAAGAGGAAGGTGTGGACGCGGTCGCGGTCGTTGGCGACGGCGTGGAGAAAGTGCAATAGAATCTGGGCGTAGCGGGCCATGCTGCCGCTGATGTCGCAGAGCACCACCAGTGGCGGGGGGCGGGTGATCTTGCGGGTGCGGGCGAGGTCGAAGATCTCGCCGCCGGTGCGCAGCGAGGCGCGGATGGTGGCGCGCAGGTCGATGCGCGGGCCGGTGGGATCGGGGCGGCGGCGGCGGGTGCGCTTTTCGTCGAGCGGGAGGTGGAGCCTGGCGATCTCGCGCTTGGCGTTCTCGATCTCGGCGGCGCTCATCGCCTCGAAATCCATGGTTTGCAGGTGCTCGCGGTCGGAGACGGTGAGGACGGCGTCGATCTCCTCGCGGGCTTCCTCCGGGGGCGTGGGCTTCTCCTGCTTGGCGGCGAGTGCCTCGGCGAGGCGGCGGGAGCCGGGCGGGGCCTTTTCCGGCGGGGGCTTGGGGCCGGCAAGCTTATCCAGGATCTCAAGGACTTCGTTGTTCTCCTTCGCGCGCCAGTAGAGCTTGAAGGCCTGGTCGAAGAGGTCCTGGTGCTCGTGGCGGTGGACCATGGAGGAGCGCAGCGCGGTGTGGACCTGGGCGCGGCTGCCGATGTCGATGAGGGTCATGGCCTGCTGGGCGGCGAGCATGTCGGCGGGGCCGACCGGCAGGCCGGCGCGGCGCAGGAGGCGGGCGAAGTTCAGGATGTTGAGGGAGAGGAGGCCTTTGGCCGTGAGGGTGGAGTCCGACATCAGCCCGCCGCGGCGGCCTTGGCCTCGGTCACCAGCCGGGCTGCCTCCGCGCCTTTGATCTTGGCGATATCGTCCTGGTATTTCAGGAGAACGCCCAGGGTTTCGTCCACCGCGCCGGGGGTGAGTTCCAGCTGGTTGAGGTGGGTGAGCGCGCCGGCCCAGTCGATGCTTTCGGCGACGCCGGGCTGCTTGAACAGGTCCTGGCCGCGGATCTTCTGCACGAAGGCGACGATTTCGGCGGCCAGCCTGGGCTGCACGTGCGGGGCCTTGCGGGCGAGGATGGCGCGTTCGCGCCTGGCGTCGGGGTAGTCCACCCAGTGGTAGAGGCAGCGGCGGCGGATGGCGTCGTGGACCTCGCGGGTGCGGTTGGAGGTGAGGACCACCACCGGCTTCGTTTGGGCGTGGATGGTGCCGTATTCCGGGACGGTGATCTGGAAGTCGGCCAGGAGTTCCAGCAGGAAGGCCTCGAAGGGTTCGTCCGCGCGGTCCAGCTCGTCGATCAGCAGGACGGCGGGGGGCAGGTCGGGGTCGATCGCCGAGAGCAGGGGGCGGGCCTGGAGGAATTCGCGGGCGTAGATGTCGCTGGACAGCGCCTGGCGGTCGGCGGAGCCGGTGGCCTCGGCGATGCGGATGGCCATGAGCTGGCGGGCGTGGTCCCACTCATAGGCCGCCGCGGCGAGGTCCAGCCCGTCGTAGCATTGCAGGCGGACGAGGCGGCGGTTGAGGCCGCCGGCCAGGACCTTGGCGATCTCGGTCTTGCCGGTGCCGGGCTCGCCTTCCAGGAAGAGCGGGCGTTCCATGGCCATGGCGAGGTGGACGGTGGTGGCCAGCGCGGTGTCGGCGACGTAGCCGCCGGCTTCGAGCAGGGCGGCGGTGTCGGCGACGGTGGCGGGCAGGGGATGGGGCATCAGAAGAAGCCCTTGAGCAGCATCAGGGCGACGGGGACGAAGAGGGCGATGCCGATCCAGGCGACGATGGGCAGGCCGGCGGGCTCGCGCGGGATGAGATCCAGCAGGGAGAGGGTGGGGGCGGCGGCCGGGGCGGGCGCGGGGGCGGC
>CANHCJ010000056.1 GCA_947458025.1 Rhodospirillales bacterium
CTGCCGCCGGTGCCCGTCACCGTCGCCGCAGCCGCGAAGCGGGACGTGCCGATCCTGCTGCGCAACATCGGCGCCGTGCAGGCCGGCCAGACCGCGGCCATCCGCCCGCGCGTCGATGGCACGCTGGAGCAGGTGTTCTTCACCGAGGGCCAGGAGGTGAAGCGCGGCGACCTCATCGCCCGCATCGACCCCCGCCCCTACCAGGCCGTGCTGGATCTCGCCCTGGCCCGCCGCGCGGCCACGGAGGCGAACCTGGCCAATGCACGGCTCGACCTCGCCCGCAGCGCCGACCTCGCCCGCAACCAGTTCGCCTCGCGCCAGGCCGTGGATACCCGCGCCGCCCAGGTCGCCCAGCTGGAGGCGCAGCTGAAGGCGGACGACGCCGCCATCTCCGCCGCCCAGGTGAACCTCGACTACACCAGCATCACCGCCCCGTTCGACGGCCGGCTGGGCCTGCGCAGCGTCGATCCCGGCAATGTCGTGCGCTTCGCCAACGACAACGCGGTGATCGTGACGATCAGCCAGATCCGCCCCGTGGTGGTGGTGTTCGCCCTGCCGCAGGACACGCTGCCCGCCATCCAGGACGCCATGGCCCGCGGCACCCTGCCCGTCACCGCGCTGTCGCCGGATGAGCGCACCACGCTCGGCCAGGGCGAGCTGATCACCACCGAGAGCGTGATCGACCAGTCCACCGGCACGATCCGCATGAAGGCGCGCTTCCCCAACGAGACCACCCGCCTCTGGCCCGGCCAGTTTGTGAACGTGCGGCTGCAACTGGAAATCCAGCGCGGCGTGGTCACCGTGCCCTCGGTCGCCGTGCAGCGCGGCCCGCAGGGGCTGTTCGTCTACACCGTGAAGGACGACAACACGGTGGAGTTCACCCGCGTGGAGGTGGGGCAGGACGACGGCAGCCACGCCATCATCCGCCGCGGCGTGGAGGACGGCACCCGCGTGGTGGTGGCCGGCCATTCCCGCCTTCGCGCCGGCGCGCGCGTGATCATCAGTGCCCCCCCGGGTACCGCTCCCCCTGGCCCGCCCGGCGGCGCCCCCGCCCCCGGCACCGCCGCGCCGCGCCCCTCCGGCTAGCCTCGCTCGCCCTTCGCTTCGCGTCCCGGAATTTTCCTTTCGCACGTCAGGCATCCAGGCATGAGCATCTCCACCCCCTTCATCCGCCGCCCGGTAGGCACCTCGCTGCTGATGGCGGCCATCGTGCTGTTGGGGATCGCCGCCTTCCCGCTGTTGCCTGTCTCGCCGCTGCCCAAGGTGGAATTCCCCACCATCAACGTGAACGCCACCTTCCCCGGCGCCAGCCCGGAAACCATGGCCACCGCGGTCGCCCAGCCGCTGGAACGCCAGTTCGCCCAGATCCCCGGCGTGGCGCAGATGACATCCACCTCCGTGCAGGGCCAGACCCAGATCACCATCCAGTTCGACCTGGAGCGCAACATCGACCAGGCCGCGCTCGACATTCAGTCCCGCATCACCGCCGCCCAGGGCCAGCTGCCGCGCAACCTTCCCGCCCCCCCCACCTTTTTTAAGGTCAATCCGGCCGACAGCCCGATCCTGATCCTCTCGGTGCAGTCCGACGAGCTGCCGATGATCGAGGTGAACGAATACGCCGACAACATCCTCGCCCAGCAGATATCCACCATCTCCGGCGTCGGCCGCGTGTTCATCGGCGGCGCCCAGAAGCGCAGCGTGCGCGTGCAGGTGGACCCGACCCGCCTGGCCGCCATGGGCATCACCATGGAGGATCTCCGCCTGTCGCTCGCCACCTCCACCGCCAACGTGCCCAAGGGCACCGTGGATGGCGCGCTGCGCAGCTTCACCATCTACGCCAACGACCAGATGACGAAGCCGGAGGAATACGACAACCACATCATCGCCTACCGCAACGGCGCCCCGATCCGCGTGCGCGACGTGGGCCAGGCGGTGGAGGCGGCCGACAACCTGCGGGTGGCCGCCTACCAGAACGGCCGCCGCGGCGTGCAGCTGATCATCTTCAAGCTGGCCGACGCCAACATCCTTGACACGGTCGCGCGCATCCAGGCCGAACTGCCGCGCCTGCAGGCCTCCATCCCGCCCTCCATCGAGGTGCGCGAGGTGGTGAACCGCACCGGCACCATCAAGCACTCCGTGGAGGAGGTGGAGTTCCATCTCGCCCTGGCCGTGGGGCTGGTGGTGATGGTGATCTTCCTGTTCCTGCGCAACCTCTGGGCCACCATCATCCCGAGCCTCACCGTGCCGATCGCGCTCATCGGCACCTGCGCAGTGATGTACCTGCTCGACTACAGCATCAACAACCTCACCCTCATGGCGATGATCATCGCCATCGGCTTCGTGGTCGACGACGCCATCGTGATGCTGGAGAACATCTACCGCCACATCGAGGCCGGCGAGCGCCCGATGGAAGCGGCCCTGAAGGGCGCCGGCGAGATCGGCTTCACCATCGTCTCGATCTCCATCTCGCTGATCGCCGTCTTCATCCCGCTGCTGCTGATGGGCGGCATCGTCGGCCGCCTGTTCCGCGAGTTCGCCATGACGGTCACGATCGCCGTGCTGGTCTCGATGGTGGTCTCCCTCACCCTCACGCCGATGATGTGCTCGCGCTTCCTGAGCCACCACACCGGCCGGCACAACCTGATCTACCGCGGCATCGAGCGCTGCATGGATGCGCTGCAGAACGGCTACCGCCGCACGCTCGACATCGCGCTGCGCTTCCAGTTCGCCACGCTAATGGTGTTCTTCGCCACCGTCGCCGCCACCGCCTGGCTCTTCATCACCATCCCCAAGGGCTTCTTCCCGGAGCAGGACAACGGCATGCTGATGGGCATCGCCCAGGGCAGCCAGGACATCTCCTTCGAGGAGATGCAGAAGCGCGCGCTGATGGTCGGCGCCGTGCTGGCCGCCGACCCGGCCATCCAGGCCTATTCCATGCAGGTCGGCGCCGGCCAGTTCGGCCAGACCAGCAACGACGCCCGCTTCTTCATCGCGCTCAAGCCCTGGGAGGAGCGCAAGATCACGGCCCAGCAGGTCATCGCCCGCCTGCGCCCGCAGATGGCGCGGCTGGAGGGCGTGCAGATGTTCCTCTCCGCCGGACAGGACATCCGCATCGGCGGCCGCATCTCGCGCACCCAATACCAGTATACCCTGCAGGGCCCGGACACCGCCGAGCTCTACGCCTGGGCGCCGCGCATCCTGCAGCGCCTGCGCTCCCTCCCCGAGCTGCGCGACCTCGCCTCCGACCAGCAGAACGGCGGCACGATCGCGATGCTCACCATCGACCGCGACCAGGCCTCGCGCTTCGGCATCAATCCCACCGTGATCGGCGAGACGCTCTACAGCGCGCTGGGCCAGCGCCAGGTGGCGCAGTACTTCACCCAGATCAATACCTACCGCCTGATCGTGGAGGTCCTGCCGGAGATGCAGGGCGACCTCGCGGTGCTGGACAAGCTGTTCGTCCGCTCCAGCGCCGGCGTGCCGGTGCCGCTCTCCACCTTCGTGAAGGTGGACACCACGAAAACCGCGCCGCTGTCGATCGGCCACCAGATGCAGTTCCCCGCCGTCACCCTCAGCTTCAACCTCGCCGAGGGCGTGGCACTCGGCCAGGCGGTGGATGCGGTGAACCGCGCGGTGCGCGAGATGGGCGTGCCGATCTCCGTGCAGGGCACCTTCCAGGGCACGGCGCAGGCCTTCCAGTCCTCGCTGGCCAGCCAGCCCTACCTGATCGCGGCCGCGCTCATCACCGTCTACATCATCCTGGGCATCCTCTACGAAAGCTACGTGCTGCCGCTCACCATCCTCTCCACCCTGCCCTCGGCCGGGCTGGGGGCGCTGCTGATGCTGATGGCCTTCGGCTACGACCTCTCGGTCATCGCCATCATCGCCGTGCTGCTGCTGATCGGCATCGTGAAGAAGAACGGCATCATGATGGTCGATTTCGCCATCACCGCCGAACGAAAAGACGGCGCGGCGCCGTTCGATGCCATCCGCGAGGCCTGCCTGCTGCGCTTCCGCCCCATCGTCATGACCACGCTGGCCGCCCTGCTCACCGGCTTGCCGCTGATGTTCGGCGTGGGCCCGGGCAGCGAGCTGCGCCGCCCGCTGGGCTTTGCCATGGTCGGCGGGCTGGCGGTCAGCCAGATCCTCACGCTCTACACCACGCCGGTGGTCTACCTGTACCTGGAGCGCCTGCAGCGCCTGCTGCTGCCCAAGCGCACCCACCCGCTGCCCACCCTAGCGGAGAAGATGGGCACCGCCAGCGGCAACTGATGCGCCCCGGGCGGCCCGGCGGCCGCGCGCAAGGCAAAGAGTCATGCCTGGCCGGGGGCCCGCCTCCCGGCCACCCATCCCCGACAACTGCGCGGCTGATCCGCATGACAGTGCACCGCGCACGTTGTCACGATAGTGTCATCGAACTGCAATAGGCGAGTCGCCGTCCCTCCGTAGGGTGCCGCCAGCCGGGGCCTCGAGTCCCGGATGACCGAGCACGAACCGTCAGGAGATCCCATGAACCGCCTTACCTCCCTTCTGGGAGCCGCCGTCGCCAGCCTCGCGCTGCTTGCGGGCGCGGCATCGGCCCAGCAGATCACCGGCGCGGGCGCCACCTTCCCCAACCCCGTGTACCAGAAATGGGGTGAGGCGGCGCAGCAGGCCATCGGCGTCCAGCTGAACTACCAGTCCGTCGGCTCCGGCGCCGGCCAGACGCAGATCCGCAACCGCACCGTGGATTTCGGCGCCACCGACGCCCCGATGCGCACCGAGCTGCTGGCCGAGCACAAGCTGCTGCAGTTCCCCACCGTCATGGGCTCGCTGGTCGCCATCGTGAACGTCCCCGGCGTGGCCGACAACCAGATGAAGATGACCGGCGAGGTCCTGGCCGACATCTACCTGGGCAAGATCACCCGCTGGAACGACCCGCGCATCGTCGAGATGAACCGCGGCCTGAACCTGCCCAACCTCGCCATCGCCCCGGTCTATCGGGCCGACGGCTCCGGCACCACCTTCGTGTGGGTCTCCTACCTCTCGGCCGTCTCGCCGGAATGGAAGGACAAGGTCGGCATCGGCACCTCCGTGAAGTGGCCCGCCGGCACCGGCGCCCGCGGCAACGAGGGCGTGGCCGGCACCGTGCGCAACACCCGCGGCGCCATCGGCTACGTGGAGAACGCCTACGCCGTGCAGAACAAGCTGGTCTCCACCCAGCTGCGCAACAAGGCCGGCAACTTCGTCTCGCCGAGCCACGACGCCTTCGTCGCCGCCGCCAACAACGCCGACTGGTCGGTGCCGAACTTCGCCGCCAACCTGGTGGACACGCACGGCGCCACCAGCTGGCCGATCGTCTCGCCCACCTTCATCCTGCTGCCGACCGACCCGAAGGACGCCGCCCGCGCCGCCAACGTGATCCGCTTCTTCGACTGGGCCTACACCAACGGCAACAAGCTGGCCGAGGAGCTGGAATACATCCCGATCCCCAAGGCGGTGCAGGATGCCGTCCGTGCCGCCTGGCGCGCCCAGGTGAAGGGCCCCGACGGAAGGCCGGTGCTCCAGTAGCCGGCGCCCCGCCCCGCGCGCTCCCCCTGGGGGGTCCGCAGGGCGGGGTTTCCATCCGCCTCGTCAGTTCCGGAACCACCGCATGTCGTCCGCCGCCCTCTCGCCCGCCCCCTCCGCCCAAGCGCGGCGCGACGCCCGGTCCGCCCTCGGCGACCGCATCTTCGCCGGCCTCTGCAAGGGTGCCGGCATCTTCGTGCTGATCCTGCTCGGCGCCATCATCGTGGAGCTGTTCATCGGCGCCCTGCCCGCCTTCCGCGCCTTCGGCGTGCCCTTCGTCTGGGGGGCCAACTGGGACCCGGTGGCCGAGGAGTTCGGCGCCCTGGTGCCGATCTACGGCACCATCATCACCTCCATCCTGGCGCTGATGATGGCCGTGCCGATCGCCTTCGGCATCGCCTTCTTCCTCACCGAGATCGCGCCGATGTCCCTGCGCCGCCCGATCGGCACCGCGGTGGAGCTGCTGGCCGCGGTGCCCTCCATCATCTACGGCATGTGGGGCTTCTTCGTGATCGTGCCGCTGATGGCCCAGCACGTGCAGCCCCTGGTGATCGACACGGTGGGCGAGCTGCCGGTGATCGGCTGGCTGTTCTCCGGCCCGCCCTTCGGCACCGGCCTGTTCACCGCCGCCCTGATCCTGGCCGTGATGGTCATCCCCTTCATCGCCGCCACCATGCGCGACGTGTTCCTCACCGTGCCGCCGGTGTTCAAGGAAAGCGCCTACGGCGTCGGCGCCACGCGCTGGGAGGTGATGTGGAACATCGTCATCCCCTACACCCGCAAGTCCGTCGTCGGCGGCATCATGCTGGGCCTCGGCCGCGCGCTCGGCGAAACCATGGCCGTCACCTTCGTGATCGGCAACGCCAACCGCATCGCCACCTCCATCTTCGGCCCCGGCAACACCATCGCCTCGCTGGTGGCGCTGGAATTCGGCGAGTCGGAGATGGGCAGCCTCAAGCTCTCGGCGCTTCTGGCGCTCGGCTTCATCCTCTTTGTCCTCTCCTTCATCGTGCTGGCGATCTCGCGCTTCCTGCTGCGCCCGAAGCAGAGCCACTGAGGGAGCGCAGAGCATGAGCACCACCATGAACGCCCCCGCCCGCCACGCCCGCTCCGGCCCGTCGAAGGACATGGCCGTGTCGCTCGCCCTCGGCCGCCGCCGCAAGCGCCGCGACCGGATCATGCTGTGGCTGGCGCTGGCCGCCACCGCCATCGGCCTGGCCTTCCTCGTCTCGATCCTGGCCACCCTGCTCTGGCGCGGCACCCAGGCGCTGAGCCTGGAGGTCTTCACCGACGTCACCCGCCCGCCGGGCTCGGAGGGCGGGCTGGCCAACGCCATCGTCGGCACCCTGATCCAGACCGCGCTCGGCACGCTGATCGGCGCGCCGATCGGCCTGCTGGTCGGCACCTACCTGGCCGAATACGCCCAGGGCTCGCGGCTGGGCAACGCCGTGCGCTTCGTCTCCGACATCCTGCTCTCGGCGCCCTCGATCCTGATCGGCCTGTTCGTCTACCAGCTGCTGGTGCTGCCCTTCCGCGGCTTCTCCGGCATCGCCGGCGCGGTGGCGCTGGCCGTGATCGTCATCCCGATCGTGGTCCGCACCACAGAGGACATGCTCCAGCTCATCCCCAACACGCTGCGCGAGGCCACCTTCGCGCTGGGTGCGCCGAAGTGGAAGATGATCCTGCTGGTCTGCTACCCCGCCGTGCGCCCCGGCCTCATCACCGGCGTGCTGCTGGCCGTGGCCCGCATCGCCGGCGAAACCGCCCCGCTGCTGTTCACCTCGCTCGGCAACCTCAACTGGTCCACCGACCTCACCAAGGCGATGTCGAGCCTGCCCGTCACCATCTACGCCTATGCCGGCTCGCCCTATTCGGACTGGATCGCCCTGGCCTGGACCGGCGCGCTGCTGATCACGGTCGGCGTGCTCTTCATCAACATCATCGCGCGCTTCGCGCTGCGCCAGCGCTGACCGTCGGGAAGGAACCCGCCATGACAAGCCCCAACGACACCGACGCCGCAACGCATATCCAGGCCCCCACCCTGGAGACCCGCCCCGCGCAGGAAGCCTCCGCGGCCAAGATCGCCATCCGCAACCTCGATTTCTTCTACGGCGACAACCGCGCCCTGAAGGCGATCAACCTCGACTTCCCGGAGCGCCAGGTCACCGGCATGATCGGCCCCTCCGGCTGCGGCAAGTCCACCCTGCTGCGCTGCCTCAACCGCATGTACGATCTCTACCCCGGCCAGCGCGCCACCGGCGAGGCGATGATGGACGGCGTCAACATCATCGACCCCAGCGTGGACCTCAACGCCCTGCGCAGCCGCATCGGCATGGTCTTCCAGAAGCCCACGCCCTTCCCGATGACGATCTACGACAACATCGCCTTCGGCGTGAAGCTGCACGAGAAGCTCAGCAAGGCGCAGATGGATGAGCGGGTGGAATGGTCCCTCTCCCGCGCCGCGCTGTGGGAGGAGGTGAAGGACCGCCTCGCCACCCCCGCCGGCGGCCTCTCCGGCGGCCAGCAGCAGCGCCTGTGCATCGCCCGCTCCATCGCCGTGCGCCCGGAGGTGATCCTGTTCGACGAGCCCACCAGCGCGCTCGACCCGATCAGCACGCTGAAGGTGGAGGAGCTGATCGACGAGCTGAAGCAGGACTTCACCATCGCCATCGTCACCCACAACATGCAGCAGGCCGCCCGCTGCGCCGACCGCGTCGCCTTCTTCTACCTCGGCGAGATGGTGGAGGTCGGCACCGCGGCGCAGATGTTCACCGCCCCGCGCGAACTCCGCACCCAGCAGTACATCACCGGCCGCTTCAGCTGAGGACCCGAACCATGCCCGAAAGCGCCGAACACATCGTCAAAAGCTACGAGCAGGAGCTGAAGCGCCTGCGCGGCCTCATCGTGGAAATGGGCGGCATGGTCGAGAGCCAGGTGGCGCTCGCCTGCGCCGCCATCCTCAACCGCGACCGCGCCGCCGCCGCCCAGGCGATGGAGGCCGACCCCAAGGTCGATGCCCGCGAGCACGAGATCGAGCAGTACGTCATCCGCATGCTCGCCCTGCGCCAGCCCATGGCCGGCGATCTGCGCCACATCGTTGCCGCCCTCAAGTCCACCGGCGACCTCGAGCGCATCGGCGACTACGCCGCCAACGTGGCCAAGCGCAGCCTGGCGCTGCAGGAATTCAGCCTGCGCTCCGCGGCCAGCGGCCTCGCCCACATGGCCGCCCTGGTGCAGGAGAACCTCAAGCGCGTCATCGACGCGGTCGGCGCCGACGACCCCGAGAAGGCGATGCATGTCTGGCGCAGCGACGAGGCGATCGACGAGATCTACAACGCCCTGTTCCGCGAGCTCATCACCTACATGATGGAGGATCCGCGCAACATCACGCCGTGCACCCACCTCCTGTTCATCGCCAAGAACCTGGAGCGCATCGGCGACCACGCCACCAACATCGCCGAGACCGTCTACTACGCGGTCACCGGCACGCCGCTCACCGAGGCACGGCCCAAGGGCGACCTCTCGCCCTTCGTCGTCGTGCGCCCGGCCGGCGAATAGGGAGCGCAGCGATGCTGCACCGCAAGACCGCCGTCCCCCAGGTCGCCGACACCGCCTCCACCCTCAACCGCCCGCTGGTGCTGGTGGTGGAGGACGAGGCCGCCCTGCTCACCATGCTGCGCTACAACCTCGAGCGGAACGGCTTCCGCGTGGAGGAGGCCGCCAACGGCGAGGAAGCCATCGCCCGCATCGCCGAGGAACGCCCCGACCTCGTGCTGCTCGATTGGATGCTGCCCGTCCTGTCCGGCATCGAGGTCTGCCGCCAGATCCGCCGCCAGCCCGATACCCGCACCCTGCCCGTGATCATGCTCACCGCCCGCACCGAGGACCAGGACGCGGTGCGCGCGCTCAACACCGGCGCCGACGACTACATCACCAAGCCCTTCGCCCTCGAGGCGCTGATGGCCCGCATCCGCGCCCTGCTGCGCCGATCGGGCGCCATGCCCGCCAAGGGCCGCCTGGAATACGCCGACATCACGCTGGATCTCGCCGCCCACCGCGTGCAGCGCAACGGCCGCGCGGTGCATCTCGGCCCCACCGAGTATCGCCTGCTGGAATTCTTCATGCAGCACCCCACCCGCGTCTTCACCCGCGAGGAGCTGCTGAACGCCGTCTGGGGCCCGGACATCCACGTGGAGCCGCGCACGGTCGACGTCCACATCCGCCGCCTGCGCAAGGCGATCAACGGCGACGGCGAGGCCGACATCATCCGCACCGTCCGCGCCGCCGGCTACGCGCTGGATACCGAGCCGGCCTGAACCGCGCCTCAGTCCCGGCGCAGGGATTGCGCCACATACGGCAGGAAGTGCGCCAGCGGCGGCGTCTCCAGCCCCTTCACCTTCGCCCCCTCGTCGTAGCGCCGCAGCCGCACCGCCTCCTGCCAGAACGGCAGGCGCTCGAAGGCCGCGATCTCGTCCGCATCCATCGGCCCGCCCTGCAGCGACAGGCTCAGCACCGAATCCTTGGACAGCTTGGCGAAGTAGTCCGGCTCCTTGCCGCACAGATAGCGCTTGGCCGCCACGTGCAGCCGCACCGGCTCGCATACGTCGGGCCCGAACCGGTCGCGCAGATAGGCATCGCCCACCTCCTCGTGCCGGTCGTCGATCCCCGCCTCGGCCGGGTTCTCGCCCAGCTCGTGCAGCATGTGCCCGATATCGTGCAGCAGCGCCGCCGCGATCAGGCTCGGCGGATCCCCCGCCCGCTCCGCCAGCCACGCCGCCTGCAGCCCGTGCTGGATCTGGTTCAGGTCCGAAAGCCCGTAGCGGTGCCGCCCGTTCACATCCAGCCGCCGCGCGATGTCGGCCACGATATCCTCGCCCATGCGTCCCTCCCGTCACTCCCCACCACCCTGGCCCACCCGCGCCGCCGCCGCCAGGGCCGCGCCCCATTCGTCATGATTCCGTCACCGAAGCTTCAACACCCTGTCGCCAGCCCGCGGCGATAACCCGCCCGTCGACGCAGCGGGGACTCGCGATGCTGGTTCTGGAAGGCCTCACCAAGCGCTTCGGCGCCGTCACCGCCGTGGATGGCGCCTCGCTGTCCATCCCGCGCGGCCAGTTCGTCGGCATCATCGGCCGCTCCGGCGCCGGCAAGTCCACCCTGCTGCGCATGCTGAACCGCCTGGCCGAGCCCACCGCCGGCCGCATCGCCTGGAACGGCACGGAGGTCACCGCGCTGCGCGGCGCCGCCCTGCGCGACTGGCGCCGCAGCTGCGCCATGATCTTCCAGCAGTTCAACCTGGTCGGCCGGCTCGACGTGCTGAACAACGTCCTGCTCGGCCGCCTCGCCTACACCCCCGGCTGGCGCGCCATGACCCGCCTGTGGCCGCACCAGGACCGCCTGCTCGCCATGTCCGCGCTGGAGCAGATGGACATCGCCGCCCTGGCCGCCCAGCGGGCCGATACCCTCTCCGGTGGCCAGCAGCAGCGCGTGGCCATCTGCCGCGCCCTGCTCCAGGAGCCCGAGATCATCCTGGCCGACGAGCCCGTCGCCTCGCTCGACCCGCGCAACGCCAAGGTGGTGATGGACGCGCTGCAGCGCATCAACCGCCACCACGGCCTCACCGTGCTGGTCAACCTGCACTCGCTAGACCTCGCCCGCACCTATTGCGACCGCCTGGTCGGCATGGCCGCCGGCCGCATCGTGTTCGACGACGCCCCCGCCGCCCTCACGCAGGAGGTCGCCCGCGCCCTCTACGGCATGGAGGCCGCGGACGTGATCGACCACGCCGAAACGCCCGGCGCCGCCATCCCCCAGGCCGCCTGATCCCCCCCACACCCCGACGAAGGACAGCCCCATGCTGAACCGCCGCACCGTCCTGGTGGCCCTTGGCGCCTCCACCGGCCTTGCCACCGCCGCCCGCGCCCAGGCCTGGAAATCCCGCTACCCCGAGATTGTCTTCGCCATCGTCCCCGCCGAGAACGCCTCCGGCGTCACCGAGCGCTACGGGCCGTTCGTGAACTACCTCTCGCGGGAGCTGGGCACCAAGGTCACCCTGCGCATCGCCAACGACTACGCCGCGGTGATCGAGGGCCAGCGCTCCGGCCACATCCATGTCGCCGCCTATGGCCCCGCCTCCTTCGCCCGCGCCCGCATGACCGGCGTCAAGACCGACGCCTTCGTCATCGACGTCAACGGCGACGGCACCAAGGGCTACTTCTCGGTCTTCTACGTCATGGCGAAGTCGCCCTTCCAGAAGATCGAGGACCTGCGCGGCAAGAACATCGGCATGGTCGACCCCAACTCCGCCTCCGGCTACGCCGTGCCGATGTTCACCCTGAACCAGATCGGCATCCCCGACGCGGCGCGCTACTTCGGCCGCGTCCAGAACACCGGCAGCCACGAGAACGCCATCATCGCCCTCACCCAGGGCACCGTGGACGTCGCCACCAACTGGTGGAACGCCGCGGACGACAGCAACCTCATGCGCATGCTGAACAAGGGCATGCTGAAGCATGCCGACGGCAAGCCGATGACGATCGACGATTTCCGCATCGTCCTGCGCTCGCCGCTGATCGTGAACTCGCCCACCGCCATGCTGTCCGACCTGCCGGAGGAGCTGAAGACCGCCATCCGCAACGCCTTCCTCCAGGCCCACGTGAAGGACGAGGCCGCCTTCAAGCGCCTCTCCGACGGCAAGGCCCGCCCCTGGGAGGCAACCGACAACGCCACCTACGACGACACCATCAAGATGGTCCAGTTCGTCGACCAGCTGCGCCGCCGCTCCTCCTGAACACCCGCCCCCACCCCTCTTCCCCCTCCCCCGTGTGGGGAGGGCCGGGGTGGGGGTCGCTTCCATCCCCAGCGCCGGAACCGCAATGACCACGACCACGGCGCCCCGCACCGTCACCACCCTGCCCGATCCGCAGCTCGCCCCGCTCATGCGGGTCTATGCCGAAGCCGTGGCCGCCAAGCGCCGCCAGCTGATGCTCGGCGCCGCCCTCTTCGCCGTCGCGCTCGCCCTGGCCGTCGTGGGCGCAGAGGTGGAGCCGGCCACCTTCTGGGCCAAGATCGGCAACTTCACCTCCTACTTCTCCCGCCTCGCCCATCTCGACAACGGCGCCTCCGTGCTCTCCGACCCCGCCGAGTGGTTCTGGGGCCTGCGCAAATGGTCGCTGCTCATCGGAGAAACCCTGCTCATCGCCTATGTCGGCACCGCCACCGGCGCGCTCCTCGCCTTCTGCCTCTGCTTCCTCTCCTCCCCGCGCCTCATGCCGCTGGCCTGGGTGCGCGCCGCCACGCGCCGCGTGCTGGAATTCGGCCGCACCGTGCCGGAGATCGTCTTCGCCCTCATCTTCGTCGTCGCCTTCGGCCTCGGCCCCCTGCCCGGCGTGCTGGCCATCGCCATCCACACCACCGGCGCGCTCGGCAAGCTCTTCGCCGAGGTGGTGGACAACATCGATCCCAACCCCGTCGAAGGCGTGCGCAGCAGCGGCGGCACCTGGTTCGCCCAGGTGCGCTTCGGCGTCGTGCCCCAGGTGCTCTCCAACTTCGTCAGCTACTCGCTGCTGCGCTTCGAGATCAACGTGCGCGGCGCCGCCGTCATGGGCTTCGTCGGCGCCGGCGGCATCGGCGAGGAGCTCATCACCGCCATCCGCAAGTTCTTCTACGCCGATGTCAGCGCCATCCTGCTGCTCATCATGGCCTGCGTGGTGGTGATCGACCTCGTCTCCGAACGCGTCCGCCACCGCCTGCTGGCCATGGAGCGCGGCTGATGCGCGACATCTTCCTCGCCGACCAGGCCGGCCTGGGCGCCCGCCACGCCGCCATCCTGCGGCCCTCCATCTCCACCCGCCTCATGGTCGGCGGCGGCATCGCGGCCGCCATCGCGCTCTACATCGGCGGGCTGGCCATGCTCGGCATCTCGCCCGCGCGCATCCTGGCCGGGCTGCACCGCCTCGGCGACATCGTCGCCCTCATGATGCCGCCCATCCCCGGCACCTGGACCCGCGCCGAGATCTACCTGCACGCCCTCGGCCAAACGCTCGCCATCGCCTTCCTCGGCACCATGGGCGCCGCCATCCTCGCCATCCCGCTCGGCTTCCTCGCCGCGCGCAACATCACCGCCAGCCGCATCCTGCGCTTCCTTACCCGCCGCACGCTCGATGCCGGCCGCAGCATCGACACGCTGATCTGGGCCCTCATCTGGATCAACGTCGTCGGCCTCGGCCCCTTCGCCGGCGCGCTCGCCATCATGTCGGCGGACATCTTCAGCTTCGGCAAGCTCATGAGCGAGGCGATCGAAACCGCCGACCGCCGCCCGGTCGAAGGCGTCACCGCCGCCGGCGGCTCGCGGCTGGAAGCCATCCGCTTCGGCATCGTCCCCCAGGTGCTGCCCGTGATCGCCAGCCAGGTGCTCTACTACTTCGAAAGCAACACCCGCTCGGCCACCATCATCGGCATCGTCGGCGCCGGCGGCATCGGCCTCGTGCTCTCCGAACAGATCCGCGTGCTGGAATGGAACGAGGCGGCATCCATCATCCTCATGGTGCTTGTCACCGTGGCGGTCATCGATGCCATCTCCGAAAGGCTGCGGGCGGCGATCATGGGAAGGAAGTAAGCGTTCTTCTTTTTCTGAAGAAAAAGAAGCAAAAAGACTTTTCCCTCACGCACTCCACCACCTCGCGTAGGGCGGAACGCCGAAGGCGGTTCCGCCACGCTGCGCGGCTTTCCATCCGCCCCATCCCCGCGCATCCTCCCACCCTCGACCCACGGGAGCCATGCCATGCACATCGACCTCACCGGCCGCCGCGCCATCGTCTGCGGCGGCAGCCGCGGCATCGGCCGCTGGATCGCCCTCGCCCTCGCCGAAGCCGGCGCCAGCGTCTCCGCCTGCGCCCGCGGCCTGCCGGCGCTGGAGGAAGTGCGTGCGGCCAGCGGCGGCCAGATCCACGTCGCCTCCTGCGACCTCTCGCGCGAGGACCAGATCAACGCCTACATCGCCCAGGCCGCCGCGGCCCTCGGCGGCATCGACATCCTGGTCAACAACGCCACCGGCTACGGCCTGGGCGACACGGAGGCGGACTGGGAAGCCAGCCTCGATGTGGACCTGCTCGCCGCCGTGCGCGCCAGCCGCGCCGCCATGCCCCACCTGCTCGCCTCCGGCGAACAGGGCCTGGCCGGCCAGGGCTACGGTGCCAGCATCATCAACATCTCCTCGGGCTCCGGTCTCAACCCCTCGGTGCGCACCCCGGCCTACGGCGCCGCCAAGGCCGCGGTGATCCACTACACCCGCACCCAGGCCGCAGCCCTCGCCAGGCACGGCATCCGCGCCAACTGCGTCGCCCCCGGCAGCATTGAATTCCCCGGCGGCCTGTGGGACCGCAGCAAAACGGAAAACCCCGCCCTCTACGCCCAGATCCTCGGCGCCATGCCCACCGGCCGCCTCGGCCGCCCGGAGGAAGTCGCCAGCGTCGTCGCCTTCCTCGCCTCCCCGCTCGCCATGTGGATCACCGCCCAGGTCATCGGCGTCAGCGGCGGCCAGGGCTTCCCTCGCTGATCCGCTTCCCCGCTTCCCCTTCCCCCTCTCCTTCTCGCTCCCCCTTGGGGGCTTGAGCCGCAAAGCGGTTCAAGCCCTCGAGTACGTACGTAAAGAAAGCCCTTTTTCTCCCCAACAGACGTTAGATATATTCCCCTCCATGACATCTCCTCCCTCCTCCCTGCCCGAGCTGTTCGCGGGCCTGCGTGCTGCGCTGCAAGCGCAGACGGGAGAACTGCGTCCGCACGGCGGCGCCCTCGACGGGATGCTTCTCACCCTCCTGTCCCTCCTCCTCGCCCCGCTGGAACGCCTCGCCCGCGCCTGGCATCCGGCCACCCGCCAGGAGGAGACCGTGCCGGAGGAGTACTGGCCGGATCTCCCCACCTGCCATTCCCCCATGGCGTTTCTGCCTCCCTCCCTGCGCTATCTCCTCGGCGCGCGCCGCAACCGCGGCATGGCTCCGCACGCCCGCTCCACGCCCCTCGCCCCGGCGCGCGCCGCCCGCGCTCCGCCACCGCGC
>CANHCJ010000057.1 GCA_947458025.1 Rhodospirillales bacterium
GATGGGCAGCAGCAGCGCGAGCGCGGCCAGGGCCGCCACGGCCAGGGCGGCCGGCTTCCCGGGCCGCAGCCGGGTGGCCAGGGCGAGGGCGACGGCGAGGCCGGCGAAGGCGCCGAGGTTGATCTTGACCAGCAGCAGCGCGCCGATCACGGCGCCGGCCAGGGCGAGGTCGATGCCGCGGCCATGCGCCTCGAACCGGGCGACCAGGAGCAGCAGGGCGGCCAGCAGGAGCAGGGACAGCTCCTCGGGATGACCGGGCGAATGGGCGAGGTCAGGCAGCCAGAGCACGCCGAGCGCCATCGCGGCGATCATGACCAGGCGCGAGCCGGTGAGGCGCAGGCAGAGCCAGGCGAAGGCGGCGTTCCAGGCGAGGTAGAGGACCACGAACATCAGCCTGCCGGCGGTGTGCGAGACCGGCACGCCGAGCGGGCCGTAGAGCAGGCCGTAGAGCGTGTTGTAGAACGGGCCGTAGAGGGTGAAGACGTCGTCGTAGAGGCGGTGGCCGTCCTGCATGGCGCGGAACGGGGCGAGGAGCGCGCCTTCGTCGTCGAACAGCTCGAAGCCGGTGAAGGCGATGGCCAGCACGTAGGGCAGCAGCGCCGCCGCGGTGGCGGCCAGCACCAGGGCGGGCCGCAGCGCGGGGGCCTTCATCCGCCCGCCCCGCGGTGGGACGGGCGGCGCCAGGGCTCAGGTGGCGTAGTCATCGCCCTCCTTGTCGAGGATGCGGCGCCAGGAATCGAGGTGCATGCGGGCATCCACCTTAGCGCCCCAGGGGCCGTTGTAGCGGCGGCGCAGCTTCTCCGGCAGGCGGCGCAGGGGCTGGCCGGAGGACATGGCGGTGAGCTGGTACATTGTGGTCCGCTCCGCCGAATGCAGCTCGTCGAACGCCTCCTCCACCGTGGGGCCGACGACCGTGACGCCGTGGCTGGCCATGACCATGATGGACTTGTCGCCGAGCAGGCGGGCGATGCGGTCGCCTTCCTCGTTGTGGCCGACGGGCTCGTCGCCCTCGAGGTCGTAGACCACGCGGTCGTTCAGCATGAGGGAGTTGTGGTGGGCCAGGATCAGCTGCGGGTTGGCGAGCATGGAGATCGCCGTGAGGTACTGCGGATGGACGTGCATGACGCAGGTGGCGGCGGGGTTCAGCAGGTGGATGCGGGCGTGGATATGGAAGGCGACCTTGCGCAGCTCGCCCTTGCCGCGGAGCACCTTGCCGTCGAGGTCGCAGACGATCAGGGAGCTGGCGGTGAGCTCCTCGAAGCGCATGCCGCGCGGGTTGATGAGGAACTGCGGCTCCTTGCCCGGCAGCATCAGCGAGTTGTGGTTGCCGATCTGCTCGTTCCAGCCGAGGCGGGCGGAGACGCGGAAGACGGCGGCCATGTCGCAGCGCAGGCGCCACTCCTCGGCCTCGGCCTCGCTGTTGGTCAGGTTCTTGACGATGGCGGACATCTGGGGGTTCCTTTGGAGCAAGAAAGCGGTTCTTTTTTGAAAAAAAGAACCAAAAAACTTTTATCCGTTTGGTGGGGCGCCAACCGGGCGCACGGTGGGAAGTCTTTTTTTCTTCAGCTGGCGTAGTCGCTGCCTTCCTTGTCGAGGATGCGGCGCCAGGAATCGAGGTGCATGCGGGCATCGATCTTGTCGCCCCAGGGGCCGGTGTAGCGGCGGCGGGATTCCTCCGGCAGGCGCACCAGCTTCCTCCCGGTTGAGAGCGCGGTCATGTGGTACATCATGGTGCGCTCGGCCTGGTGCAGCTCGTCGAAGGCGCTGGCGATATCGGGGCCGACCACCGTCACGCCATGGCTACCCATGATCAGGATGGACTTGTCGCCCAGCTTGGCGGCCAGGCGGTCGCCTTCCTCGATGGAGCCGGCGCCGGCGCGGGCTTCGAGGTCGAAGGCCATGCGGTCGGCCAGCAGCAGGTCGTTGAAGTGGGAGACCGTCACTTCCGGTTCCGCGATCAGCGACAGGGCCGTGAGGTATTGCGGATGCACGTGCAGGACGCAGGTGGCGGCGGGGTTCTGCACGTGGATGCGGGCGTGGATGAAGAAGGCGACCTTGCGGAGTTCGCCCTTGCCGCGGAGCACGTTGCCGTCGAGGTCGCAGACGATGAGGGAGGAGGCGGTGAGCTCCTCGAAGCGGTAGCCGCGGGGGTTGATGAGGAAGGTCGGTGCCTCCCCGGGGGTGCGCTGCGGCAGCATGATGGAGTTGTGGTTGCCGATCTGCTCGTTCCAGCCGAGGCGGGCGGAGACGCGGAAGACGGCGGCCATGTCCTCGCGCAGGGCCTGTTCGGCCTCCTCGGCGGCGGAGGAGGAGAGCGACTTCACGATGGCGGACATCGGCAACCCCCTGTGGTGCTGGGTGTATCGTGCGGCAGCGCGTGGGAGGGATCAAGCGGCGCGGCAGCGCGTGGGAGGGATCAAGCGGCGCGGCAGAAGGTTCTTGCCAAGCGTGGCGAAGCCGGTCCAGCATCAGCTCCTATAATCGTTGAACAAGGGGGTACTCCGATGATCCGACGCCGCAGCTTCAATGCCGGGCTGCTTGCCGGGACGGCGGCCGCAACCTTGCCGCTGCCGGCGGTGGCGCAGAAGCGCGGCGGCGATGCGGTGATGGCGCAGTCCTCCCCGCCGCCGACGATCGATGCGCAGACCTCTTCGGCGGCGGCGAGCCGCAACATCTCGCTGCATGTGCACGAGACGCTGTTCGCGCGCGACGAGAAGGCCAACCCGGTGCCGGACCTGGCCGAGGGCGTGGACATGTCGGCCGACGGGCTCAGCTACCGCTTCACGCTGCGTTCCGGCGTGAACTTCCACAACGGCAAGGTGATGACCTCGGCCGACGTGAAGGCGAGCCTGGAGCGCTATGCGCGGGTGGGCATGAGCCGGTTCTTCATGGCGCCGGTGGACGCCATCGAGACGCCGGACAGCCGGACCGTGGTGGTGAAGCTGAAGAACGTGTTCCCGGGCTTCATCGAGAACCTGTCCTCCCCGCGCGCACCCTGCGCGATCATGCCGGAGGAGGAGTGCGCGAAGCCGGCCGGCGAGGGTGGGCGGATCGGCACCGGGCCGTTCACGATGGGCGAGTTCCGCAGCGACAGCCACATCATGCTGCACCGCTTCGACAAGTACTCGCAGAACATGAACTACAAGGAGCGCGACGGCTTCGCGGGCAAGAAGACCGCGTATTTCGACAGTGTGCGCATCCGCTTCATGCCGGAGGGCGGCGCGCGCACGGCCGGGCTGCAGACGGGCGAGCTGCATGTGATCGAGGCGCTGGATGCGCCGGTGGCCAAGCGGCTGGAGAGCGACCGGAACATCCGCAGCTACACCATGATGCCCTGGGCGTACCAGACGCTGATCATGAACACCGCCTGGGGGCAGACGCAGAACCTTTCCTTCCGGCGGGCGATCCAGGCGGCGCTGGACCTGGAGGAGATCATGGCGATCTCCACCTCCGGGCTGTACCGCATGCAGCCGGCCTGGCAGCACCCGGGCACGCAGCACTATCCGGGCACGGATGGGCTGGACAAGTACCTGAAGCAGGACCAGGCCAAGGCGCGCGCCCTGCTGCGCGAGGCCGGGTATCGGGGCGAGGAGTTCCCGATGATGGCCGACAACACCAACCGCCCGCATATCGACACCGCGACCGTGGTGAGCGAGCAGCTGCGCGCCGTGGGCGTGAACGTGAAGCTGACGGTGACGGACTGGCCGACCATCTTCACCGCGCGCACCAAGCCGGAGGGCTGGTGCATGTGGCCGCTGCTGATGGGGATCGAGCCGTACGAGGGGCCCTATGGCGTGGTGGGCTTCTTTGCCGGCCAGACCCCCGCGATGATGAAGCCCGACCCGGTGATCGAGGAGGCGCAGAAGAAGCTGACCACCAGCCTGAAGCTGGAGGACCGCATCGCGGCGGTGAAGATGTTCCAGGACCGCATGTACGACCAGGCGCTGTCGCTGAAGATCGGCGATTCCGGCTGGATCCAGGCCACGCGGGCCAACGTGGTGAACTTCGCGCCGTACCGCATTCCGCGCATGTGGGACGTGTGGTTCGCCTGATCCCGGCTTCGCGCCCGCACACCACGGACAGGAACGGCTGACGTGCTTCGACTGATCGTGGTTCGCCTGCTGGCGGCCGTGCCGGTGCTTTTCGTGGTGTCGCTGATCAGCTTCGGGCTGACGCTGCTGGTGCCCGGCGACATCGCGGCCGAGATGGCCGGGCCCTCGGCCAACCGGGCGGAGGTGGAGCAGATCCGCACCCAGCTGGGGCTGAACCAGCCCCCGCTGGAGCGGATGCTGCATTGGTATGGCGGGCTGCTGCAGGGCGACCTGGGCCGTTCCATCCTGCTCAACCAGTCCGTCGGCTCGGCGATCCTGGAGCGGCTGCCGGTGACGCTTTCGCTGGCGGGGATCGCGCTGCTGCTGGCCACGCTGGTCGGCGTGCCGCTGGGGCTGCTGGCGGCGGCCAAGGCGCACAAGTGGCAGGACCAGACGGCGATGGGCGGGGCGCTGCTGGGGCTCTCGCTGCCGGATTTCTGGCTGGGGCTGCTGCTGATCTGGGTGCTGGCGGTGAAGCTGCAGTGGCTGCCCAGCGGCGGCTGGATTCCGTTCAGCGAGGACCCGGTGGGCTGGCTGCGCTCCATCGCCATGCCGGCCGGCGTTCTGGCGCTGAACCAGATGGGGCCGCTGGCGCGCATGACGCGTTCGGCGGCGCTGGAGGTGGCGAACAGCGACTTCATCCGCACCGCGCGCGCCAAGGGGCTGGCCGAGCCGCGGGTGTTCGCCCGCCACGTGCTGACCGCCGCGGCGGTGCCGATCCTGACCGTGGCCGGCATTTCCTTCGGCATCGCGCTGGGCGGCGCGCTGGTGATCGAGCAGGTGTTCTCCCTGCCCGGGGTGGGGCGGCTGGTGATCGGCGCGGTGCTGCGGCGCGACTGGCCGGTGATCCAGGGCGGGCTGCTGCTGACGGCCTTCGTGTTCGTGGCGGTGAACCTGATCGTGGACCTGCTCTATCTCTGGGTTGATCCCAGGCTTCGGGAATCGCGATGAAGGTCCCTGCCCTGCTGAAGCGCCGGTCGTTCGCGATCGGGCTGGCCCTGGTGGGGACGGTGGCGTTCTGCGCCGTGTTCGCCGACCTGCTGGCGCCGTTCGACCCGGTGAAGAACAACTTCCGCTACCGGCTGGGCGAGCCGAACGAGGCGCACTGGCTGGGCACGGACCGGTTCGGGCGCGACGTGCTCAGCCGCATCCTGTACGGCGCGCGGGTTTCGCTGCGCATCGGGCTGATGGTGGTTGTGGCCTCCGGCGTGATCGGCGGGCTGGTGGGGCTGGCGGCCGGGTGGTGGCCGAAGGTGGACGGCTGGCTGATGCGGATCATGGACGGGCTGATGGCCTTCCCGGGCATCCTGCTGGCGATCGCGCTGGCGGTGACGCTGGGGCCTTCGGAGATGACCGCGGTGGTGGCGCTGACGGTGGCGTATTCGCCGCGCACCGCGCGCGTGATGCGCGGGGCGGTGCTGGTGGCGCGCGCGCAGGACTATGTGGAGGCGGCGCGCGCGGTGGGGGTGCGGACCGGGCGCATCCTGCGCAAGCACATCCTGCCGGCCACCATGGCGCCGCTGATGGTGCAGCAGACCTACATTTTCGCCGTGGCGATCCTGGCCGAGGCGGTGCTGAGCTTCGTCGGCGTGGGGCCGCCGCCGCCGCGGCCCTCGCTGGGCGCCATCATCGCCGACGGGCGCGACACGATGATCGAGGCGCCGTGGATCGCGCTTTCGCCGGGGGTGGCGATCGCGATGATCGTGCTCGGGCTCAACCTGCTGGGCGACGGGCTGCGCGATGCGCTCGATCCGCGCATGCGCAACACGGTGAGATAGCGAGGCTACGATGTGGCCCTTGGGCGAGTGGGACGGGTTCGCGGCGCGGTGGCGCGCGGCGTGCGCGGGCGATGCGGTGCTGGCCGCGCTGGCCGGGCCGTGGGCGGTGGATTTCGCCATTCGCTGCGACGCGCATGAGGCGCGGTTCGGCTTCCGCGACGGGCGGATCGGCGAGGCGGGCGCGCCGGCCTTCACCTTCGCCGCGCCGGCTGCGGTGTGGGCGAAGTTCCTGCAGCCGGTGCCGCCGCGGCACCACCACGTGATCCTGGCGATGCTGGCGCGGGTGCCGGAGGCGCGGCTGGACGGCGACATGCTGGCCTTCGCGCAGCACTGCCACCTGGTGCGGCGCGTGCTGGAGGTGGGCAAGTGGCTGGCGCTGGGCCATGCGCTGCCGGTGCCGGACAGCCTGCGCCCGGCCGTGAACGCGCCGCGCGCCCTGCCGCAGGGTGGCTATGTGTCGGTGCAGATCGCCGGGCAGCTTCACGACATTTTCCACGAATGGGCGGGTGAGGGGCAGGACGTGCTGTGCCTGCATACCGCCGGCAGCGACGGGCGGCAGTTCCATCGGCTGATGGCCGACGCACGGATCACGCGCACGCACCGGCTGGTGCCGTTCGACCTGCCCTGGCATGGCCGCTCCATGCCGCCGGACGGGGCGGTGCCGGGCAGCTGGCGCATGACCACCGATCGCTACGTGGAGACGATCATGGGCTTCGTGGCGGCCGCGGGGCTGCGGCGCCCGATCGTGCTCGGCGCCTCCATGTCGGGCGAGATCTGCCTGGAGCTGGCGTATCGGCACCCGGAGGCGTTCCGCGCCATCATCGCCTGCGAGGCGACGGACAACATCCAGGGCCGGCAGACGCCGTGGGGGTTCCATCCGCAGGTGAACCAGAGCCTGTTCGTGCCGGAGTGGATCCATGGGCTGATGGCGCCCGACTCGCCGGCGGAATGCGCCGCCGAGGTGCTGTGGCATTACGCCCAGGGCGGGCCGGGCGTGTTCTTCGGCGACATCCACTTCTATTCCGGCGAATGGGATGCGCGCGAGCGGGTGGCGCGGATCGATACCGCGCGCTGCCCGCTGTTCATGATGACGGGCGAATACGACTACTCCTGCACCATGGAGGCCTCCGCGGCGACGGCGGCGAAGATTCCGGGGGCGCGGTTCATCCCGATGCACGGGATCGGGCACTTCCCCTTCGCGGAGAACCCGGCGCTGTTCGCCGACTACCTGCTGCCGGTGCTGGACGAGGTGGGCGGCCGCAACGGGTAGCGGTGGCGCGGCGGCGCGGGCATGCTGGGCCGATGCAGGATGCAACGCTGAGCCTTCGCGGCCTGACCCGGCGCTTCGGCGAGACGCTGGCGGTGGACGACGTGTCGCTGGAGGTGCCGGCGGGGCAGATGCTGGGGATCATCGGGCGGTCCGGCGCCGGGAAGTCCACGCTGCTGCGGATGGTCAACCGGCTGCTGGAGCCGAGCGCGGGCACCATCCGCTTCGGCGGCACCGACGTGACGGCGCTGCGCGGCCGGGCGCTGCGCGACTGGCGGGCGAGCTGCGCCATGGTGTTCCAGCAGTTCAACCTGATCCCGCGCCTGGATGTGCTGACCAACGTGCTGGTGGGACGGCTCAACCGGCGCGGCACGCTCTCCAGCCTGCTCGGGCTGTTCAGCGAGGAGGAGCGGGCGGAGGCGCTGGCGATCCTGGAGCGGTTCGACCTGCTGGAGACGGCGCTGATGCGGGCCGGCCAGGCCAGCGGCGGGCAGCAGCAGCGGGTGGCGATCTGCCGCGCCCTGATGCAGCGCCCGCGCCTGGTCCTGGCCGACGAGCCGATCGCCAGCCTGGACCCGCGCAACGCCCAGGTGGTGATGGACGCGCTGCGCCGGATCAACCGGGAGGACGGGCTGACCGTGCTGTGCAACCTGCACCACCTGGATACCGCGCGGGCCTACTGCGACCGCATCGTGGCGATGCGCGAGGGGCGCTTCGTGTTCGACGGGCCGCCCGCTGCATTGACGCCGGAACGGGTGCGCGAGGTCTATGGCGTGAGCGAGGAGGAGTTCCATGCCGCGCCGCAGGGCTCGCTGGCTGTTGCATGACAGAGGCTTGACAGCTTCGTGACACAGGGAGCCCCCTGAGCGGGTTATTCCCGCGGAGGTCCGCCCCATGCTCACGCGCCGCCTTGGCCTCGCCCTTGCCGCGAGCGCCCTTGCCGCCCCGCCGATGGCCCATGCCCAGGAGCTTCCGCCCAAGGGCCGGCGCCCCTGGGCCGCGCAGCTGCCGCAGATCCGCATCGGCATGCTCGGCGGCGAGAACGACGCCGACCGGCTGGTGCGCTACGGCGGCTACCAGAAGCTGCTGGAGGAGTGGTTCGAGGTGCCGGTGCGGCTGGTGATGGCGGCCGACTATGCCGGGGTGATCCAGGCCTTCGCCGCCCGGCAGGTGGATGCCAGCTACATGTCGCCGGCCGCCTATGCCGCCACCTGGGTGGAAAGCCAGGGCAACGTGGTGCCGATCCTGACCACGCTGGAGAAGGACGGGACCAAGTCCTACGTGTCGGTGATGTACGTGCGGGCCGATTCCGGCATCACCTCCGTGGAGGGGATGAAGGGCAAGGCCATGGCCTGGTCCGACCCGAACAGCGCCAGCGGATACCTGATCCCGCGCGCCGAATTCCGCGCCGCCGGGATCGACCCGGACAAGTATTTCGGGCGGACCGGCTTCGCCGGTGGGGCGGAACAATCGGTGGTGGCCGTGCTGGGGCGGCAATACGACGCGGGCGTGGCCTGGTCCTCCGGCCAGGGCGACCAAGCCCTGGGGTTCAGCCGCGGCGTGCTGACCACCATGGTGCAGAAGAAGATGATCGACATGAAGGACCTGCGGATCATCTGGCGGTCGCGCCCGATCACCAACGGACCCTTCGTGCTGCGCAAGGATACCCCGGACGCGTTCCGCGCCGACATGCTCGCGCTGCACCGCGCCATCCCGGTGCACTTCCCGCAGATCTACCAGGCAGTGGACATGGGCAGCGGCGCCGGATGGACGCCCGTGACCCACGACGACTACCAGGTGTTCGTGGATATCCTCAAAGCCGAAGCCGACGCCCGCCGCCGGCGGTGAGCGCGGCACGGGAGAAGGGAAGGCCAGGGCTCTGCCCTGGACCCGCCAGGGACCTGAGGTCCCTGGACCCGCATCAGTTGTTCCGCCTTCGGCGGGGAGGGGCCGCCCGGGTCTCTCGACCGCCTCGACGGCCCCTCCCCGCCGAAGGCGGAAAAGGTCCCCGGGTCTGGGGCCTGAGGCCCCAGCGGGGTCCAGGGGCAGAGCCCCTGGCCTTCCTTTCCCCATGACACCCGCCACGGCCGAGGCGGCGTATCGCGCGCGGCGGCGGGTGCGGCTGGGGGCGTCGCTGGGGTATGGCGTGGTGTTCCTGGTGTTGCTGGCGGTTTCGGCGCGGGTATCGGAGGTGTCGCCGGAGGCGTTGCTGGCTGGGTTGCCCAGGGCGGGCGAGTATTTCCACAAGTTGTTGCCGACCTTGCGCTGGGAGGTGTTGTTTGCCGGCAGCAGGGTTGAGGGTTCGCTGGCCTATTGGATGTATCGGCTGGATGCCTGGGCCTGGCTGTTGTTCGAGACGAGCCAGATTGCGGCGTTGGCGACGCTGATGGGGGCGGCGCTGGCGGGGTTGGCGTGTTTTCCGGCGGCGGCGAACCTGGCGCCGAACCGGGCGGTGTATGTGCTGTGCCGGCGTGGGCTGGAGCTGTTCCGGACGGTGCCGGACATCGTTTACGCGCTGATCCTGGTGTGGGTGCTGGGGGTGGGGCCGCTGGCGGGCATCCTGGCGATTGCGCTGCACAGCGTGGGTTCCCTGGGCAAGCTGTTCGCGGAGGTGGTGGAGAACGCGGACATGCGGCCGTGGGAGGGGGTGCGCGCGGCCGGCGGCAGCTGGGTGCAGGCGGTGCGCTATGCGATCCTGCCGCAGGTGGCGCCGAACTTCCTGAGCTATGTTCTGTTGCGATTCGAGATCAATGTGCGCGGGGCCACGGTGATCGGCTTCGTCGGCGCCGGCGGGATCGGGCAGGAGCTGTATACGGTGATCGCGCGCAACTACCACGAGGAGGTGGGCGCGATCATCGTGCTGATCGTGCTGTGCGTGACCGCGATCGACCTGGCGAGCGAGCGGCTGCGCGGGCGCGTGGTGGGGGCGGGATGAGCGCGGATGTGGCGGCGTGGAAGGCGCGGGTGCCGCGTGCCTTCGGGCCCACGCCGCGCGGGCGGGCGTTGCGCTGGCTGGGGGCGGCGGCGTTCCTGGCCTGGCTGGGGGCGCTGCTGTGGTGGTTCGATGCCTCGCCCTGGCGGCTTTGGAACGGGCTCGACAAGCTTGGCGTGATCGTGCGGCAGATGGTTCCGCCGAGCCCCGGGGAGCATTGGGATGCGATCCTGCAGGGCCTGGCCGAGAGCGTGGCGATGGCGTTCCTGGGCTCCACGCTGGCGGTGCTGATTGCCTTTCCGCTGGGGTTCCTGGGGGCGAACAACGTGGTGGTGAATGCGCTGGCGCATTTCTCCATCCGGCGGGTGTTCGACCTTGGGCGGGGGATGGACCAGCTGGTCTGGGCGCTGGCCTTCGTGCGTGCGGTGGGGCTGGGGCCGCTGGCGGGGGTGCTGGCGATCGCGGCGGCGGAGGTGGCGGTGCTGGCCAAGCTGTTCGCCGAGGCGATCGAGAACGCCGATGCGCGGCAGACGGAGGCGGTGCGCGCGGTGGGCGGGCGGCGCATCCTGGCGATTCGCTTCGGGCTGCTGCCGCAGGTGTTCCCGGTGATGCTGGCGCAGTACCTGTATCAGATCGAAAGCAACACCCGCAGCGCCAGCATCCTGGGCGTTGTGGGCGCGGGCGGGATCGGGCTGCAGATCGCGGAGCGGATCCGGGTGCGGTACTGGGACGAGGTGGCGTTCATCATCCTGCTGATCCTGGCCACCGTGGCCGTGATCGACACCCTGTCGGCCTGGGTGCGGCGCCGGCTGATCGGGGGGTAGGAAGGGAAGGCCAGGGCTCTGCCCCGTTCCCGCCCGCGCCGAACTCGGGCAGGCTGGGGGTGCACAGGGGAGGAACGTATCGATGGCGACCATGGTCAACACTGTCACGGGGCCGGTTCCCGCCGCGGCGCTGGGGCGTACGCTGATGCACGAGCATCTGTTCATTGCGTTCCATGGTGCGGAGTATGACCCGCTGGCGGTGTTCGACCGGCCGGCGTTCATTGCGGAGGCGGTGCGCCGGCTGGTGGAGCTGCGCGAGGTGCATGGGGTGCGCAGCTTCGTCGATCCCTGCCCGATCGAGCTGGGGCGGGATGTTTCGATGATGAAGGAGATCAGCGAGAAATCCGGCGTGCATGTGGTGTGCACCACGGGGTTCTATTTCGAGGAGCTGGGCCTGCCGCCGTATTGGCGGGCGCGGACGGTGGATGAGATCGCGGAGCTTTACGTTCGCGAAATCACCCAGGGCATCGGCGCCACCGGGATCAAGGCCGGCGCGATCAAGGTGGCCACCGGGGCGCCGGTGATCACGGCGCTGGAGCGGAAGTTCCTTGCCGCGGCCTGCATCGCGCAGAAGGCGACCGGGGTTCCGATCATCACGCATACGCAGGATGGCGTGGGCGGGCCGGAGCAGCAGCGGCTGTTCGCCGATGGCGGGGTGGGGGCGCATCGCTGCCTGATCGGGCATTGCTGCGGCAATGCGGACCCGGCGTATCACCGCCGCGTGGTGGATGGCGGCAGCTATATCGGCTTCGACCGGATCGGCATCCTGCGCCTGATGCCGGACGAGACGCGCGCCGACAACCTGGCGAAGCTGGTGCGCGACGGGTTCGCGAGGCAGGTGATGATGAGCCAGGACCGGCATTGCGGGTGGCTCGGCAAGTACCAGCGCCAGGTCTCGGCCGAGGAGCAGGCGGAGATGGACCGGCTGCGGCCGCTGGGCAAGTGGCCGCCGCCGTACAGCTACATGTTCACCGACTTCATCCCGATGCTGCATGCGCGCGGCGTGACCGATGCGGACATCGCGCTGATGCTGGACGAGAACCCGCGGCGCTTCTTTGCCGGCGAGGCGATCCCGGGCTGAGCCCTGCGGCTGGGCGGGCGGTGCCGGGGGTGGTATGACGCAGGGACGGAATGAAAGGCCCGCCCATGTCCCTGATTGTCGGCATTCCCGCCTGCTCCCGCGAGGTGGCGGGGCACGCCAACCACGCCACCCCTTCGCGCTATGGCGATGCGGTGATCGGCGGCGCGGGGGCGATGCCGGTGCTGCTGCCGCCGGTGGGGGACGGGCTGCTGCACATCCTGGACCGGCTGGACGGGCTGCTGCTGTCGGGCTCGCCCAGCAATGTGGCGCCGGCCTGCTATGGGGTGGACGAGGATGCCACGCCCGACATGCACGACCCGCCGCGCGATGCGACCACCCTGCCGCTGATCCGTGCCGCACTCGACCGTGGGCTGCCGGTGCTGGCGATCTGCCGGGGCATCCAGGAGTTGAACGTCGCCCTGGGCGGCACGCTGCACCAGGAGGTGCACAAGGTGCCTGGCCGCATGGACCACCGCGCCGGGGCGGGCACGCATGACCAGCGCTATGCGCCGAAGCACGGGATCGCGCTGAGCGGCCAGGTTGCGCGCATGCTCGGCCGCACGGCGACGCAGGTGAACTCCCTGCACGGCCAGGCGATCGACCGGCTGGCGCCGGGGCTGGTGGTGGAGGCCACGGCGCCGGACGGGACGATCGAGGCGGTGCGGGTGGCATCTGCGCCCGGCTGGGCGTTCGGGGTGCAGTGGCACCCGGAGTGGCGGTTTGCCGAGAACGAAGACAGCATGGCGCTGTTCCGGGCGTTCGGCGAGGCGTGCCGGGCTTGGCGCAATGGGGAGAGGCGGGCTGCGTGAGAAGGAAGGTCTTCTTTTTCTGAAGAAAAAGAAGCAAAAAGACTTTCCCTCTTTGCGCCCGGGATAGCCGTGATTTTCCCGCCATAATGGTGGAAAAGTTTTTTGGTTCTTTTTTTCAAAAAAGAACTTCTTCCTTCCTGCCACCCTTGGCACTTGCGGTGCCTTGCGGCTAGCGTGCCGGGCAAAGATGGAGGAAATGTCATGCACGAAACCGTCGCCACGGGTGGGCTGTCGCGCCGTTCGCTGCTTGCGGCCCCCGCGCTGTTGGGTGCGGCCGCCGCGATGGGGGCGAAATCGGCCCTGGCCCAGCGCCGCGACCCGCGAGAGCTGCGCTTCATCACCTCGGTGGGGCTGACGGTGCTGGACCCGATCTGGACCGCCTCGCTGGTGACGCTGAACCATGCCTATGCGGTGTACGACACGCTGTACGGCATCGGGCAGGACCTGTCGCCGCGGCCGCAGATGGTCGCCGGGCATACGGTTTCGGACGATGGCCGCACCTGGGAGTTCAAGCTGCGCGACGGGCTGGTGTTCCACGACGGCGAGCCGGTGCTGGCGCGGGATGCGGTGGCCTCCATGAAGCGCTGGTGGCGGCGCGACAGCTTCGGCCAGCTGGTGGCCGAGGCGCATGAGTCGCTGGAGGCGGCGGACGACAGGACGATCCGCCTGAAGCTGAAGCGCCCGTTCCCGCACCTGCTGGTGGCGCTGTCGCGCGTGGGGGCGCTGACCTGCTTCGTGATGCCGGAGCGGCACGCGAACGTGGATGCCTACACGCAGATCAAGGAGGTGGTGGGCAGCGGCCCCTACCGGTGGATCGCCAGCGAGTTCAACGCCGGCAGCCGCACCGCCTATGAGAAGTTCACCAAATACGTGCCGCGCAACGAGAAGGCGGAGCGCACGGCTGGTGGGAAGGTGGCGCATTTCGACCGCATCACCTGGTACACGCTGCCGGACCCGGCGACGGCGGCCGGGGCGATCCAGGCCGGCGAGATGGACTGGTGGGAGGCGGTGCCGACCGACCTGCAGCCGATGATGGAAAAGGCGCGCGGCGTGGTGGTGCAGCCGAAGGATCCGTACAACTGGTACGGCATCGCGCGCTTCAACCTGATGCATCCGCCGTTCAACAACGTGAAGCTGCGCCGAGCGCTGCTCGCCGCGATCCACCAGGAAGACTACATGCGCGCGGCCTTCGGCGACGACCAGCGCACCTGGCGCGGCTGTGCCGCCATGATGCCCTGCGGCGTGAAATACGTGACCGAGCTGGGCAAGGCGGACATGCCGGCGCTGAGGATCGATGCCGCGCGCAAGCTGGTGGCCGAAAGCGGCTACAACGGCGAGCGTGCGGTGGTGCTGGCGCCGATGGACTATGTGCAGCTCGGCGCCTTCGGCCAGGTGACGGCGGACCTGATGAAGCGCCTGGGCATGAACGTGGATTTCCAGCCGGTGGACTGGGGCACGCAGATCGCGCGCACCGCCAGCCGCGAGCCGGTGGAGCGCGGCGGCTGGAGCATGTTCCACACTTCCGGTTCCATGGTTTCCATGGTGAACCCGGCGCTGAACGGCTACATCCGCGGCCAGGGCCAGAAGGGCTGGACCGGCTGGTACGACAAGCCGGAGATCGAGGCGATGTCGCAGGAATGGCTGGCGAGCCCGACGGATGCCGACCAGACCGCGCTGTTCGACCGCATGCAGCGCACGCTGTTCGACGATCCGCCGCTGCTGCCGCTGGGCCAGTATGGCGTGTACACCGTGCGGCGCAGCGACATCACGGGCATCCTGGACGGATCCGGTTCCTACCCGTGGAATGTCCGGCGAACGGGCTGAGCCGTGGCCTGGTGCCGTTACTTTTATGCAACATCTCATCAGGCGGAAGCGTCTGATGGGCTAAAGTATCTTGGGAAAACAAAGATCTAGAGGAGAAGGCGACCGTCTGTCAGGTCGGCTTCTGCTCTGGCGGCGTCGGCTCGCCGAGCGACAGCATCAGCCGGTTGGCCCAGTTGAAGAACGCCGTCGCCTGGATCGCATCGGCGATCGCCAGCTCGTCCATGCCAGCCGCACGCAGCCGGGCGACGTGGGCGGGGCCGAAGGTCATCGGCAGCTCGGTCAGCGCCACGGCGGCCGCGACCACCGCGTTCCAGCGCTCGCCGAGATCGGCGCCGGTGCCCTGGTCCAGCAGGCGCTGCACGTCCTCGCCGCGCTTGCCGTAGGTGGTGGCGTGCCGGGCATGGACGGAGGCGCAGTAGATGCAGCCGTTCAGGCGCGAGGCGGCGGTGGCCGCCAGTTCCCGCTCCGCCCGCGGCAGGCCGCCCTGGGTGTTGTAGAAGATGTCCTTGTCGGTGCGGGTGCGGGCACCCAGCACCTCCGGGTCGTGCGCCAGCAGGCGGAAATAGGCGGACTTGGCGCGGGCGGCATCCACCAGCCCTTCCATGTGCCGGGGCGTGAGGTCGGCCTCGGCCATCGGCTCCAGCCAGGGCAGCCAGTCGAGCATGGCCGTGGTGAAGGCGTTCGGGATGGCGTGGCCGTGCGGCCGGTGGACGGTATCGGTCATGGCACCCCTCATGCCGCCTGCATGGCGCGGAAGCCGGCTGCGGCGCGGATCTGGAACGACAGGAAGGCGACGAGCTGGGACAGGGTGACGATGCCCGGTGTGCTCCAATGGGCCTGCACCAGCGCCTCCAGATGGTCGGGCCCGGCATCGCGCGGGTGGAACACCAGCATCCGTGCATGGCCCAGCGCTGCCGAAAGCCGCGGCCCCAGGGCTGCATCCTGGACCGCCAGCAGCGCCTCCGGCACGTCCTCGCGCGAGAGCGGGCC
>CANHCJ010000058.1 GCA_947458025.1 Rhodospirillales bacterium
GCCAGGCTGTAGCGCGCGAAGACCGCGGTGCGGCGCGCCGGCGGGGCGGCCTGGGCCAGGGCGGTGTGCTCCTGCGGCAGGAACAGGCTGACATCGCCGCTGGAGGGGTTGAGCGTGCCGAGGAAGGCAACGGCCAGCAGCAGCGCGTAGTCCTGCGCAACCGCGAAGCCGATGCCGGTGGCGGCCATCAGCGCGCAGCCGAGCGCGAGCCAGCCGCGCCGGGTGCCGTGGCGGGAGAGCCAGCCGACGGCGAGCGTGGCCAGGGCGGAGCCGACCAGCGTGGCGGTGAGCAGGGCGCCGATGGCCAGTGGCGTGAAGCCCTGCGCGTGCAGGTGGAGCGGCAGCAGCACCGCCATCATGCCGTCGGCGAAGGCACGCAGGGCGCGGGCCGCCAGCAGGCGGGAGATATCCCGCGGCAGGCCGGGCGGCAGGGGCCGCCACCATTCCTCGCCGATCAGCATCGGCGCAGCGTCGCGGCCGGGCGCGGGTGGGTCAATCCCACTGGCCCCGACGCGGCAGGGGCGGGCAGGATGGGGGGATGAAGCTCCCGCCCTTTCTCCAGGACCGCCGGTTGTTCACCATGGCGGCGTTCGGCTTCTTCGCCGGGCTGCCGCTGCCGCTTTCCGGGTTCACGCTGACGCAGTGGCTGGCGGAAGGCGGGATCTCGCTGGCGGCGATCGGGCTCACGGCCAACATTGGCCTGGCCTATACGCTGAAGTTCCTGTGGTCGCCGCTGCTGGACCAGCGGGCGCCGTTCGCGCGGCTGGGGCGGCGGCGGGGCTGGCTGGCGGCGATCCAGCCGCTGCTGGCGCTGGCGATCGCGGCGATGGCGCTTTCCAACCCGCATGTGCATCCGCTGCCGACCTTCCTGCTGGCGGCGCTGGTGGCGTTCCTTTCGGCCAGCCAGGACATCGCCATCGACGCCTGGCGGATCGAGACCTTCCCGCCGGACAGCCAGGGGCCGGCGCTGGGCGCCTATGTGCTGGGGTATCGCGCGGCCATGCTCACCTCCGGCGCCGGCGTGATCGCCAGCGTGGGATGGCTGGGCTGGCACGGGGCGCTGCTGGGGGTGGCGGCGCTGTTCGTGGTGGGGCTGGGGGTGACGCTGCTGGCCGGGGAGCCGCCGCAGCCGGAAGTGCCGCCGCCGCCGCCGGGGCTTTCGGCGCGGGTGGCCGCCGCCATCACCGACCCGCTGCGCGACTTCCTGGCGCGGCCCGGCGCCTGGCTGATCCTGGCCTATGTGGCGCTGTTCTACCTGGACGAGGTGCTGGCCGGGAAAATGCTGGCGCCGCTGTACCGCTCGCTGGGCTTCGACCGGGCCACGGTGGCGCTGGCGGTGGGGCCGATCTCGCTCACCTGCACGCTGCTGGGCTACGCCGCCGGGGGGACGCTGGTGGCCTGGCTGGGGATGGGGCGGGCGCTGATCGCCACCGGGTTCACGCAGATGGCGTTCATGTCCTTGTACGTGATCCTGACGCTGAACCCGGGCAACACGACGCTGCTGTACGGCACGGTGGCGGCGGAGGCCTTCGTGCAGGCGATGGCGATGGCGGCCTTCATCGCCTACCTGTCGCATTTGTGCTCGCTGCGGTTCACGGCGACGCAGTACGCGCTGCTGTCCTCGGTGGCGGCGCTGGCGTCGCACACGCTGGGCGGGCTGTCCGGGTTCATGGCGCAGGGGCTGGGGTGGACGCTGCACTATACGGTGGCGATGTTCTCGGCCGCGCCTTCGATGGTGCTGATGTTGATCATTCTTCGGCGGTTTCCGCCGGAGAAGTAAGCGGTTCTTTTTTGAAAAAAAGAACCAAAAAACTTTTTCGACTTTGATGCGGATAGCCCCAGCCCCTCCGCATCAAACGGGGAAAGTCTTTTTGCTTCTTTTTCTTCAGAAAAAGAAGACTCCTTACTTCTGACTCTGCGACTGCACCGCCACCCGCACATCCAGCCATTCCGCCGCCCCGCCGAGCCGCACGCCCCGCACCGGCGCGGCCTCCAGCGCGTCGAGCCCGACGGCCAGGCGTATGTAGCGTTCGGTGGGGCATTGGCCGTTGGCGGGGTCGAAGCCGATCCAGCCGATATCCGGGGCCAGGGCTTCGGCCCAGGCGTGGTGGGCGGGGGCCTGGGCCTGGTCGGTGACCAGGTAGCCGGTGGCGTAGCGGGCGGGCAGGCCGAGGGTGCGGGCGGCGGCGATGAAGATGTGGGCGTGGTCCTGGCAGACGCCCTGGCGGGCGGCGAAGGCGGATGCCGCGGTGGTGCTGCTGGCGGTGGTGCCGGGCTGGTAGGCGACGGCTTCGTGCAGCCCATCGAGCAGGGCGTGCAGCGTGGCCAGCGCGGTCTCGCGCCGGCAGGACACGGCGAAGGCGCGGATGGCGGCATCGGGGGCGGTGAGCGGGGTTTCGCGCAGGCACACGGCGGGTACCACCGCCTCGGCGGGGAAGCCTAGGACGCCGGCGGTGTCCTGGGTTTCCACCACGCCCTCGGCGGTGATGATGACCTCGGCGACCGGGCCGTGCGAGGCGGCGAGGGCCACCTGGTTGCCGAAGGCGTCGGTATAGCGCAGCCCGGCTTCGGCGCCTTCCACGCGCAGTTCCCAGGCCAGCACCTTCTGGCTGCGCAGGCCGGGCGGCACCAGGCGCAGGGCCTGGATGGCGCGGGATGGCGGGTCGCTGCGGTAGCTGGTGGTGTGGGAGACGGCGATGCGCATGGCGGTTCAATCGAAGTGGTAGTCGGCGGCGACGGCCAGGGAGATCGCGGCGTTGCGGTGCAGGAAGTCCTGCAGGAATTCGCGCAGGCCCTGGCGCAGGATGACATCGAGATCGGCGGTGCGCAGGTCGGTGGCCAGGGCCTCGCCGAGGGCCAGGCTGTCGGCGCCGCCGCCGGTGCGGCCGGCCAGGGTGGCGAGCGAGGGGGCGATGAAGTCGCAGCAGAAGCGCAGGGAGCGCGGCATTTCCGGGCGCAGCATGAGGAACTCGGCCACCTGCCGGGGGCGCAGGCGGTCGCGGTAGAAGTAGCGGTAGGCGCCGACGGCGGAGACGGAGCGCAGGATGGTGTCCCACTGGTGCTGGTTGCGCTCGCCGGCCAGGGCCTCGTTGACCGGCAGGAGGACGTTGTATTTCACATCGAGGATGCGGGCGGTGTTGTCGGCGCGCTCGATGAAGGTGCCGAGCTGGCAGAAATGGAAGCCCTCGTCGCGCAGCAGGCTGCCGAGCATGGCGCCGCGGAACTGGCCGCTGCGCTGGCGCACCCAGTCCAGCAGCTCCACCATGCGGCCGGGGCCGACCTCGGCGGGGTCGATGGCGGCGAATTCGATCCAGGTGGAGTTCAGCGCCTCCCACATCTCGCGGGTGAGGGCGGTGCGCACGGCGCGGCCGTTGTTGCGGGCGGCTTCGAGGCAGTTGCGGATGGAGCTGGCGTGGCCGCGGTCGAACAGCAGGAAGTTTTGCGCCGGGGCGGCGGCGAGCTTGGTGCCGCGCGCCTCGAAGGCGGGCAGGCAGCCGGCGCTGGCCAGGGTGGCCTTCCAGTCCTCGCGGTAGCCGCCCATGCCGTCTGGCGTGATGGACACGCGGTGGCCGACCTGGGCGAGGCGGGCGAGGTTCTCCGCCCGCTCCATGTAGCGGGCCATCCAGCAGAGGTTGGAGGCGGTGCGGCCGAGCATGGCGCTAATCCTCCAGCACCCAGGTGTCCTTGGTGCCGCCTCCCTGGCTGGAGTTGACCACGAGGGAGCCTTTTTTCAGCGCGACGCGAGTGAGGCCGCCGGGGACGACGCGGACGCGGTCGCCGACCAGGACGAAGGGGCGCAGGTCCACATGGCGCGGGCCGATGCCGCTGCCGGCGAAGGCGGGGCAGGTGGAAAGGGCCAGGGTGGGCTGGGCGATGTAGTTGCCGGGGTTGGCGCGGATGCGCTCGGCGAACTCCGCCCGCTGCTGCCTGGTGCTGCGCGGGCCGATCAGCATGCCGTAGCCGCCGGAGCCGTGCACCTCCTTCACCACCAGCTCCTCCAGGTTCTCCAGCACGTGGCCGCGTTCCTCGGCGATGGAGCAGCGGAAGGTCTGCACGTTGCGCAGGATCGGCTTCTCGCCGGTGTAGAACTCCACGATATCCGGCACGTAGGCGTAGACGGCCTTGTCATCCGCGATGCCGGTGCCCGGGGCGTTCACCAGGGTGACGCGGCCGGCGCGGTAGAGGTCGAACAGGCCGGGGACGCCGAGCATGGAATCCGGGCGGAAGTTCAGCGGGTCGATGAAGGCGTCGTCGATGCGGCGGTAGAGCACATCGACGCGGGCGCGGCCGCGGATGGTGCGCATCCACAGCGCGCCGTCCTCCACCACCAGGTCGCTGCCCTGCACCAGCTCCACGCCCATCTGGTCGGCCAGGAAGGCGTGCTCGAAATAGGCGGAGTTGTAGATGCCGGGGGTGAGCACGGCGACGGTTGGCTCGCCGTCGCAGCCCGAGGGGGCGACGCTTTGCAGGGTTTGGCGCAGCAGCTCCGGGTAGCGTTCCACCGGGGCCACGCGGTGCGCGGCGAAGAGCTCCGGGAACAGGTGCATCATCGTCTCGCGGTTCTCGAGCATGTACGAGACGCCCGACGGGGTGCGGAGGTTGTCCTCCAGCACGAAGAACCCGTCTTCGGCGGTGCGCACGATGTCGGTGCCGATGATGTGGGAATAGACGCCGCGCGGCGGGTCGAAGCCCATCATCTGGGGCAGGAAGGCGGAGTTGCCGTTCACCATCTCCGACGGGATGCGGCCGGCGCGGACGATTTCCTGGCGGTGGTAGATGTCGTGCAGGAAGGCGTTGAGCGCGCGCACGCGCTGCTCGATGCCGCGTTCCAGGAAGCGCCATTCGGCGGCCGAGATGACGCGGGGGATGAGGTCGAACGGGATCAGGCGTTCGTTGGCCTCGGCCGCGCCATAGACGGCGAAGGTGATGCCGAGGCGGCGGAAGATGGCATCGGCCTCGGCCTGCTTGGCGCGGATGCCGCCGGGGGTTTGGCGCTGGAGCCATTCGTGCAGGGTGCGGTAGCAGTCGCGCGCGCTGAAATCGGCGCGCAGCATTTCGTCGAAGCAGACGGTGTCGTTGCCCGTGCTGTATGCCTGCGTCTTAAGCACCGCGCCGCCGCCCCATGGCCGTGAACACCCTGTCTCCGGTTCGTTTGCATCTTAGCTGGAAGGGGGCAGGCAACAAGCGTGCCAGCCTGCATTCCCGGAGCCGGTTCCGACATGTCATGGCCATGGCTGCGCGCGCGGCAGGAAGGGTCTCAACGCCAGGGCGCCAAGGGCGGTGAGGCAAGGGCGCCAAGCGCCAGGGGCCCTTGCCTTGCTTCCTTGGCGTCTTGGCGTTGAGACTCTTCCCTTTCCTGCGGCCTGTAGGGTCCGACAGGCTTTCAGGCGGCGGTGGCGTTGCGCTGCTTGGCGGCCTCGAACAGGGCCAGGCGCTCGGCGAACTTGCCGGCGGCGGCGTTGCCCTCGCCGGTGATGTTGGCCGGCACCGGGATCTGCTCGAAGAAGTGGCAGGCGACCTTCTGGCCCTCCCCCGCGTCGCGCAGGGCGGGGGTTTCCTGGCTGCAGCGCGGCTGGGCGTGCGGGCAGCGGGTGTGGAAGCGGCAGCCGGTGGGGGGCGAGAGCGGGCTCGGCACGTCGCCGGGCAGCAGGATGCGGCCGCGGGCCAGGGTGGGATCGGGCTTCGGGATCGCCGAGAGCAGGGCCTGGGTGTACGGGTGGCGCGGCATGGCGAACAGGCGGCGCTTGTCGGCGATCTCGACGAGGTTGCCGAGATACATCACCGCCACGCGATCGGCGATGTGCTTCACCACGGCGAGGTCGTGGGCGATGAACAGGTACGACAGGCCGAACTGGCGCTGCAGGTTCTGCAGCAGGTTCACCACCTGGGCCTGGATCGAGACGTCGAGCGCGGAGACCGGCTCGTCGCACACGATCAGGTCGGGCTTCACGGCAAGGGCGCGGGCGATGCCGAGGCGCTGGCGCTGGCCGCCGGAGAACTGGTGCGGGTAGCGGCGGGCGTGTTCGGGCAGCAGGCCGACCACCGAGAGCAGCTCGCGCACGCGCGCCTCGATCGCCGCCTCGCTGTCGGCCAGGCCGTGCAGGATGATGGGCTCGGCGAGCATCTGGCCCACGGTCATGCGCGGGTTGAGGCTGGCGTAGGGGTCCTGGAAGATGATCTGCAGGTGGCGGCGCATGCGGCGCATGGCCTGCTTGCTGAGGCCGGCGATCTCCTGCCCCTGGAAGCGCACGGAGCCGCTGGTGGGCTCCAGCAGGCGCAGGATGAGGCGGCCGGTGGTGGACTTGCCGCAGCCGGATTCGCCGACCAGGGCGAGGGTTTCGCCGCGCGCGATGTCGAAGCTGACATCGTCCACGGCGCGGACGGCGCCGACGACGCGGGAGAACACCACGCCGCGGCGGACGGGGAAGTGCTTCACCAGGCGGTCGACCTGGAGCACGGGGGTTGCGGGCCCGGCCGCCGGGGCGGCGGCCAGCTGGTCCTGCGCGAGCACGTTCATGCCGCCACCTCTGCGAACTGTTCCACGGGCGCCTTCCAGCACGCCACCGCGTGGCCCGGGGCGCCGACATCGCGCAGCGGGGGCGGCTCGTCGCGGCAGCGGGCATCGGAGAAGGGGCAGCGCGGCGAGAAGCGGCAGCCCTTGGGCTGGTTGGCGGGGCTGGGCACGGTGCCCTCGATCGTGGCCAGGCGCTCGCGGTATTCGCCCAGGCGCGGGATGCTGCCGAGCAGGCCGATCGTGTAGGGGTGCTGCGGGTCGGCGAAGATCTGCTTCACCGGGGCGCTTTCCACGATCTTGCCGGCGTACATCACGATCACCTCATCCGCGATCTCGGCGATCACGCCGAGGTCGTGGGTGATGATCAGGATGGCCATGCCGAGCCGGGCCTGGAGGTCGCCGAGGAGATCCAGGATCTGCGCCTGGATGGTGACATCGAGCGCGGTGGTGGGCTCGTCGGCGATCAGCAGGGCGGGGTCGCAGGCCAGCGCCATGGCGATCATGACGCGCTGGCGCATGCCGCCCGACAGGCGGTGGGGGTATTCGTCCACGCGCGACTTGGCCGAGGGGATGCGCACGAGGTCCAGCACCTCGATGGCGCGGTCGCGCGCGGCGGCGGGGGAGAGATCCGTGTGGGCGCGGACGGCCTCGATGATCTGGTGGCCGATGGTGCGCACCGGGTTCAGCGAGGTCATCGGCTCCTGGAAGATCATCGACATCTTGCCGCCGCGCAGCTTGCGCCGTTCCTCGGCCTCCATCTGCAGCAGGTCGCGCCCCTCGAAGCGCAGCGCGTCGGCGCTGACCTGGCCGGGCGGGGAGGGGACGAGGCCCATGATCGACAGCGAGGTGACCGACTTGCCGCAGCCGGATTCGCCCACCAGGCCCACGGTGCGGCCGCGGGCGACATCGAAGCTGATGCCGTCCACGGCCCGGAACAGGCCGCGGTCGGTGTTGAAGTGGGTGCGCAGGTTGCGCACCTCGAGCAGCGCGTCATTGGTCATGGGGTGAAATCCAGGCCCTTGTAGAAGCCGATGGCGTATTGCGGGTGGCCGCGGGCGTTCTTGACGCGCTTGTTGTGCACGGTGAACAGGGTGATGTTGGCCACCGGCATCCACAGGTGCTCGCGCGTGACCAGCTCCTGCACCTGGCCGAAGGCGCGGGCGCGGTCGGCGGCGGTGAGCGCGCCCTTGGCCTCGGCCAGCAGGCGGTCGGTGCGCTCGTCCTTCCAGTTCATGCGGTTCGGCGTGGGGATGTTGCGGCTGTCGAAATACAGCGCCATCAGGTCGCCGGCGGAGATGTAGGGGACGGTGACGGACCAGATCTCGTAGTCCTGCTCGCCCATCTTCACCGGGGCGATGGTGCTGTCCCAGGCCTGGATGCGCCAGTCGACGCCGATGCGGCGCAGGTAGCCCTGGATCGCCTCGCCCACGCGCACGGAGTTGCCGCCGGCGGTGACATAGACGAGCGGGGCGAGGCGGATGCCGTCCTTCACGCGGATGCCGTCCGGCCCCGGGACCCAGCCGGCCTCATCGAGCAGCCGTTTGGCACGCTCCATGTCCTCCTTGATGATGGAGGCGGTGGCCGGGCTGTAGTCGAGCGCGTTGGGCGCGACGTAGGTGAGGGAGGCATCGGCATTGCCGAGCAGCACGCCGCGCACGATCTCGGCGCGGTTGATGGCGATGTTCATCGCCTCGCGCACGCGGGCATCGGCGACCATCGGGCGGGTGGTCTTGTAGCCGTAGTAGAGGAGCTGGAAGTTCGCATCGACCTTCTCCACCACCAGATTGGGGTTGGCCTTGGCCTGGGCGATGAAGGTGGCGGGGAAGGTGGCGGTGAAGTCGAACTGGCCGGACATCATGGCCGCGACGCGGGCGGATTCCTCGGGGATGATGCGTACCGAGAGCCGCTCGTATTTCACCGGGCCGGGATTCTGGAACATCTTCGGGCCCCACTTGTAGGCGTCGTGGCGGCGCATCACGGTTTCGGTGCGCGGCTGCCAGGAGACGAGGCACCAGGGGCCGGTGCCGTCGACGCCCTTGGTGCCGTAGTCGCGGCCCAGCTCCTCCACCGTGTCCTTGTTGATGATGTTGTTGGTGAACATCGTGAGCTGCAGGAGCAGGTCGGAATAGGGCTCGCTCAGCTCGTAGGCGACGGTGTGGGCATCGAGCGCGCGCAGCGACTTGATCTCGCCGGCGCGCCAACCGAACGGGGCGCGGGTTTCCGGCGCCTTGAGGCGGGTGAAGGTGTAGACCACGTCCTCTGCCGTGAACTTCTTGCCCGAGCAGAACGACACATCGTCGCGCAGGCGGAAGGTGTAGGTCTTCCCGTCGGGGCTGATGTCCCACGACTTGGCGAGGTAGGGGTGGACGTTCTTGCCGTCCCAGTCCATGGCCACCAGGGTGGACTGGGTCATGTTGCCGATGCTGCCGCCCGGCCCCCAGGTGGTGCGCTGCGCGTCGAAATGCGGCGCATCGATGTTCTGCATGATGCGCAGCGTCTGCGCCCCTGCCGCCGGGGCCGCGAGGACGAGCCCCGCGGCGAGGAAGGCGGACCATGCAGGGCGCATCGCGGCGCTTCGCTTCACGTCAGGCATGGTCCGTTTCTCCCCTTGGTGCCCGGCGGTGCGGGCGTTGGCTCAGAAGCTGAGGTCGAGTCCCTTGTAGAAGACGTTCTGGTAGAGGGTGTGCGGGCGCGCACCCTTCAGGCGCTTGTTGGTGACCATGTACATGTCCACGTTCAACACCGGGATCCACAGGTGCTCGCGGGCCACCTGCTCCTGCACCAGGCCGAAGTTGAGCGCGCGGGCCTCGGGCGTGAGCGCGGTCTTGCCCAGGCGCAGCCACTCGTCGGTCTGGTCGTTCTTCCAGTTCATGCGGTTCGGCGTGGGGATGTTGCGGCTGTCGAAATACAGCGCCATCAGGTCGCCCGCGGTGAGGTACGGGACGGTGACGGACCAGATCTCGAAATCCTGCTCGCCCATCTTGATCGGCGCGATGGTGCTGTCCCAGGCCTGGATGCGCCAGTCGACGCCGATGCGGCGCAGGTAGCCCTGGATCGCCTCGGCCACCTTGGCGGAGTTGGTGTTGGCGCTGACATAGACGCGTGGCGCCAGCTTCATGCCGTCCTTCTCGCGGATGCCGTCGGCACCCATGCGCCAGCCGGCCTCATCCAGCAGGCGGTTGGCGCGCGCGACGTCTTCCTTGATGAACTCGCGCGACTTCGGCGCGTAGTCGAGCGCCAGCGGATCCACATTGGTGTAGGCGGGCTCGGCGTTGCCCAGCAGCACGCCGCGGGCGATCTCGGCGCGGTTGATGGCGATGTTCATCGCCTCGCGCACGCGGGCATCGGCCACCATCGGGCGGGTGATCTTGAAGCCGTAGTAGAGCAGCTGGAAGTTCGGCTCGGCGCGCTGCACGGTGAGGTTGGGCGAGGCCTTGGCCTGGGTGAGGAAGGCGGTGGGGAAGGCGCCGGTGAGGTCGAAGCGGCCGGACATCATGGCGGCGACGCGGCTGGATTCCTCGGGGATGATGCGGATCGACATGCGGTCGAACTTCACCGGCCCCGGGTTCTTGAACATCTTGGGGCCCCACTTGTAGTGCTCGTTGCGGCGCAGCACGATTTCCGTGCGCGGCTGCCAGGAGACGAAGCACCAGGGGCCGGTGCCGTCCATGCCCTGCACGCCGTAGTCCTTGCCCAGCGTCTCCACGTTCTCGCGGTTCATGATGACGTTGGTGAACATGGTGAGCTGGAGCGGCAGGTCGGAGAAGCCTTCGTGCAGCTCGTAGGACACGGTGTGGGCATCCACGGCCGTGACGGCCTTCACCTCGCCGGCGCGCCAGGCGAAGGGGCCCTTGATCTCCGCGCTGCGCAGGCGGGAGATGCTGAAGGCCACGTCGTCGGCCGTCAGCTTCTTGCCGGAGCAGAAGCGCACGTCGTCGCGCAGCTTGAAGGTGTATTTGCGCCCGTCGGGGCTCACCTCCCAGCTTTGCGCGAGGTACGGGATCGGCGTCTTGCCGTCCCAGTCCAGCGCCACCAGCGTGTCCTGCACCATGTTGATGATGTCGCCGGCGGGCGACCAGGTGGTGCGGTGGGCGTCGAAGTGCGGGGCGTCGGTGCTCCGCATGATGTTCAGCGTCTGGCCCTGCGCGGCCGGGGTCCAGGCGATCGCGGCTGCGATCGCCAATCCGGCCAGGCCTCCCTTTGTCGTCGTCATATTCGCCTCCCTGTCAGGCGTCGGTTGTTGTTGGCAGTCTTCCGTTCCCACCCGCCGCGGGTTCTGCCCGTTCAGCCAGGTGGAAAGTTTTTTGGTTCTTTTTTTCAAAAAAGAACGCACTTGCTTTCTTGCTTAAGGCGCGTAGTCGAGCCCCTTGTAGATCAAAGACCCATACACGTGGTGCGCCCGCACGTTCTTGATGCGCTTGTTGGAGACCAGCGCCAGCCCCTGGTGCACCAGCGGCACCCAGAGCGCGTTGCGCTGCACGATGTCCTGCACCTCGGCGAAGGCGCGGAAGCGGGTGGCATCGTCCAGCGCCGTCACGCCGCGGTCGAGTGCGGCGTCGGTGGCTGCGTCCTTCCAGTTCATGCGGTTGGGCGCGGGCATGTTGGCGGAGTGGAAGTAGAGCCGCAGCGCGTCGCCGGCCGAGGAGTAGGGGAAGCTGATCGACCAGATGTCGTAGTCCTGCTGGGCGAGCTTGGAGAAGACGATCGTGCCGTCCCACATCTGCAGCTGCAGGTCCACGCCGATGCGGCGCCAGAAGCCCTGGGTGGCCTCGGCGATCTTGGGCGAGCGGCCGCCGGCGAAGCCGTAGAGCAGCAGCGAGAGCTTCTGGCCGTCCTTGTAGCGGAAGCCGTCATTGCCCATGCGCCAGCCGGCTTCATCGAGCAGGCGGCCGGCCTCGGCGGGGTCGTAGCGGCCGAGATGGCGGGTGGTGGCCGGGTCGAAGTCTGGCGCCTTGGGGTGGATGTAGGTCTCGGCCGGGATGCCGTTGCCGAAATAGATCGAGTTGACGATCTGCTGGCGGTCGACGGCCAGGTTGAGGGCGGTGCGCACGCGCACGTCGCTGACGTTCGGGCGGGTGGTCTTGAAGCCGAGGTAGAACAGCTGCAGGTCGGCTTCCGGCCGGTGGATCTGCATGTTGGGCATGCGGCCGAGCTGCGGCAGGAACTGGTCCGGCATGGTGTAGGTGATGTCGCCCTGGCCGGAGGCCATGGTGGCCAGGCGCGCGGCCTCCTCCGGCACGATCTTCCAGACCACGCGCTGGAACTTCGCCGGGCCGCGGTTCTCGTAGACCGGCGGGCCCCAGCGATAGGCCTCGTGGCGGGTGGCCACGGTCTGGTTGCGCGGCTCCCAGGACTGGAAGCAGTAGGGGCCGGTGAGGTCCATGCCCTTGATGCCGTAGTCGCGGCCGAGGGATTCCACGCTGTCCTTGTTGACGATGGTGGCGTGGAAGTTGGTGAGGTTCATCAGCAGTTCGCTGAACGGCGCGCTCATTTTATACTCGACCGTCGTCGCATCCTTGGCGGTGACGGAGATGCCCGGGCCCATGCGCCAGGCGAAGGGGGCGCGGGTTTCCTTGTTCAGCACGCGCTCGAACGTATAGACCACGTCGGCGGCGGTGAACTTCTTGCCGGAGCAGAAGGTGACGTCGTCGCGCAGCTTGAAGGTGTAGGTGGTGCCGTCCGGGCTCACCTCCCACGAGGTGGCCAGGGACGGGCGGATGGTCTTGAGGTCGTAGTCCAGCGCCACCAGCGTGTCGCCGGTCATGAACAGCACCTCGCCGGTGGCGCCGGCGGTGGTGCGCACGCCGTCGTAGTTCGGCGCGTCGATGTTGCGGATGACCGTGAGCGTCTGGGCCGCGGCGGGGGCGGCGGCCAGGGCGGCGAGCATGGAGAGGGCGGCGAGGCGAAGCGACATCCTGGGGGGCTCCGAGGCGTTCGGGGACTTATTGCTGCAGGCGGGGGTCGAGCACGTCGCGGATCGCATCGCCGAGCAGGTTGGCGCAGAGCACGATCACGAAGATGGCGAGCGAGGGCACGGTGGCGATGTGCGGGGCCATGAACAGGAAGTCGCGGCCCTGGGCGGCCATCATGCCCAGCTCCGCCATCGGCGGCTGCGCGCCCATGCCGAGGAAGGACAGCGCCGAGCCGATCAGGATGATCTGGCCGAAGCGCAGCGTGAGGAACACGAAGATGGTGGAGATGCAGTTGAGCGTGAGGTAGCGCCAGATCAGCGTGAAATCCGACACGCCGAGCGCCCGCCCGGCCTCCATGAACTCCTGCTCCATCACGCCGATCGCCGCCCCGCGGGCCACGCGCGCCACGTCGGGCACGGTGGCGACCACGAGTGCGATCAGCACCGCGGTGATGCCGGCGCCGGCGATGACGGCGACCGCCAGGCCGATCAGGATGGCCGGGAAGGCCAGCAGCACATCCACCAGGCGCATGATCCAGCCGTCGAGCCGCTTGTAGAACGCGGCCAGGATGCCGAGCACGCCGCCGAGGAAGCCGCCGAAGATCACGCCGACCAGGCCGAGCATCAGCGTGTTGCGCGCGCCGTAGATCAGGCGGCTGAGGATGTCGCGGCCGTTGCTGTCGGTGCCCAGCAGGTGGTCGCCGCCGGGCGCGGCCATGACGTTCATGAGGTTGATGGCATAGGGGTCGTAGGGCGCCACCCATTCGGCGAAGAGGGCAGCGATCACCACCACCGTGAGCACGATGGCGGCGGTGGCGGCCACGCGGTCGCGCATGATGCGGCGCAGGACCGAGGGGCGCTCCATCTCCGAGGAGCCGGCGGCGGCGGCCGGGGCGGCGGGGGCCGCGTCCATCGTGGTGCTCATCCGCGCTGCATCCTCGGATCCAGGTAGACGTAGAACACGTCGACGATCAGGTTGATCATCAGGAAGGCGAGCGCCAGGATCATGATGGCGCCCTGGGCGGTGGGGAAGTCGCTGGAGATGATGGCGCCCACCGCCAGCCGGCCGACGCCGGGCCAGCTGAACATGGTTTCCGTCACCACCGCGCCGCCGAGCAGGTAGGCGGCCTGCAGGCCGATCAGCGTCACCACCGGGATCAGCGCGTTGCGCAGCGCGTGGCCGATGATGACCGTGCGCTCCTTCAGGCCCTTGGCGCGGGCGGTGCGGACGAAATCGGCGCCCAGCACCTCCAGCACCGCGGTGCGGGTGAGGCGGGCGATCGGGCCGATCAGCACGCTGCCGAGCGTGAGGCAGGGCAGGATCATGGCGCTGAGCCCGCCATCCCAGAACGGCCCGTTGCGGCCGGTGAACGGCAACAGCCCCCACTTGAAGCCGACATACTGGATCAGCAGCAGGCCGATGAAGAAGATCGGCATCGACACGCCGGCCACCGAGACGGCCATGATGGCGCGGTCGACCAGCGTACCGCGCTTCACCGCGGCCAGCGTGCCGAGCAGGATGCCGAGCGGGATGGCGAGCGCGAGGCCGCCGATCATCAGCTCCAGTGTCGGCCCCATGGTTTGCGCCAGCTCCTCGCTGACCGCCTTGTTGGAGATGATGGAGCGGCCGAGGTCGCCCTGCACCACGCGGCCGATGTATTCGATGAACTGGACGATGATCGGCCGGTCGAGCCCGAGCTCCAGGCGGATCGCGTCGATGGTTTCCTGCTTGGCGTCGGGCCCGGCGATGATCTGGGCCGGGTCGGCCGGCGCCACCTGCATCATCACGAAACACAGGAAGAGAACGCCGATCAGCGCCGGAAACGAGATGACCAGCCGATGGATGATCTGCCGCCCCATGCTTCCTCCCCCAGACAACGGAAGGGCGTGGGCGGGCCGGCATGGTCCGGTGCCTCGTTGCCTCCCGTTCGCGCCCCTTGCGGAGCGTCGTTTGCCTCTGCCTCGTCGTGGGCCGGTCAGTGCCGGCGCGTCATGACTCGGTCAGAGAAATGCATCTGGTGCATATCTGACAGAATTCAACAGTCCGACTCAACGGAATTCGTGCGCCGGAATGTTAACGGTTGATCGCGCCGCTGGCCGCCAGCGCCTCGATCTCGGCCGGGGCGTAGCCGGCCTCGGCCAGGATCTCGCGGCTGTGCTGGCCCAGCCCGGCGGCGAAGTCGCGCACTGCGGTGGGGCCGCCGGAGAGGCGGAAGGGGGCGTTCATCACCTTGAACGGGCCGCCGGCGTCCTGCACCTCCGCCAGCGCCTGGCGGTGGGCCAGCTGCGGGTCGGCCAGCGCCTCGGCCACGGTGCGGTAGGCGGAGCAGGGCACGCCGGCCTGCATGAAGGCGGCCTCCACCTCCTTCGTGGGCAGGGTGCGCGACCAGGCCTCCATCTCCTCCATCAGCACGGCCCAGTTGTTGCGCCGGTCGGGATACTTCTCGAAGCGCGGGTCGGTGATCCAGTCCAGCCGGCCGGCGGCCTTGGCGGCATTCTGGAAGGTGCGCTCGCTGGCGATGGCGGGCAGCACGTAGCCGTCCTTGGTGGCGACGGGGCCGAACATGTGGCGCGGCGGCGGCGGCGGCAGGGTGAACTGGGTGCCCTGCACCTCGCCCAGGGTGAGGTTCAGCATGGCTTCGAGCATCGAGACGTCGATCACCTGGCCGCGCCCGGTGGCGTGGCGCTGGTGCAGGGCGGTGGCGATGGCGCCGAAGGCATAGGTGCCGCTGAGCACGTCGGCGATGTAGATGCCGCAGAAATCCGGCATCGTGCGGCCGGGCTGGTAGGCCATGTGGGCGAGGTCGAAGCCGGAGCTGGCATGGATCGCCGGGGCGTAGGCGGCGAGCTGGGAGGAGGGGCCGGTCTGCCCGAAGCCGGAGATGGCGCAGTAGATCAGCTTCGGGTTGGCCGCCAGCAGCCCGGCATGGCCGAGGCCGAAGCGCTGCATCACGCCGGGGCGGAAATTCTCCACCAGCACGTCGGCCGTGGCGGC
>CANHCJ010000059.1 GCA_947458025.1 Rhodospirillales bacterium
CGCGCGGCAGTTCGGCCGGCGGCGGCGGGGCCGCCACGATCTCCACCGGCTTGGGCGCCCGCTCGGCGCGCTCCTTGCGCTCCGGCCGCTCGCGCTTCTCGGCGCTCTTTTCCCGGGCCGGCGCACGCTCGGGCTTGGCGTCCTTCTTCGGCGCCCCGCGCCCGCGGCCACGCCGGCGGCCGTCGCCCTCGGCCCATTCCTGTTCCTCAAGCCCGTCGATCGCGATGCGCGGAATCGCATGCCCGATCAGCTTCTCGATCGCATCCACGTTCTGCCGGTCTTCCGGCGTGGCCAGCGTGAACGCCCGCCCCTCGCGCCCGGCCCGCCCGGTGCGCCCGATCCGGTGCACATAGTCCTCGGAATGGTGCGGCACGTCGAAGTTGAACACATGGCTCAACCCGCCAATGTCGATCCCGCGCGCCGCCACGTCGGAGCAGCACAGCAGCCGCAACTCGCCGGCCTTGAACTTCTCCAGCGTCGCGAACCGCGCCGGCTGCGCCATGTCGCCATGCAGCGCGCCCACGCTGAACCCGTGCTTGCCCAGCGACTTGTACAGGATGTCGACGTCTTTCTTGCGGTTGCAGAAGATCAGCGCGTTCTGCACGTCCTCGCTGCGGATCAGCCGGCGCAGCGCCTCGCGCTTGTCCATCTCCGCCACCAGCACCATCGCCTCGGTGATCGTGGTGGCCACGGAAGCGGCGCGGTCCACCGCCACCAGCTTCGGATTCTGCAGGAACGCATCGGCTAGGCGCTTGATCTCCGGCGCCATGGTGGCGCTGAAGAACAGCGTCTGCCGGTTCTGCGGCAGCAGGCTCACGATCTTCTCGACATCGGGGATGAACCCCATGTCCAGCATCCGGTCCGCCTCGTCGATCACCAGCACCTTCACGTCCGTCAGCAGGATCGACCCGCGCTCGAACATGTCCATCAGCCGCCCGGGCGTGGCGATCAGCACGTCCACGCCGCGCATCAGGATGTCCTTCTGGTCGGACATGCTCTCGCCGCCGATCACCAGCGCGTGCGTCAGCTTCAGGTACTTGCCGTACTCGATGAAGTTTTCCGCCACCTGCAGCGCCAGCTCGCGCGTCGGCTCCAGGATCAGGCTGCGCGGCATGCGCGCCCGGGCGCGGGAGCCGGAAAGGATGTCCAGCATCGGCAGGGTGAACCCCGCCGTCTTGCCGGTGCCGGTCTGCGCCGTGCCCAGCAGGTCGCGGCCCATCAGCACGTAAGGGATGGCCTGCGCCTGGATCGGGGTGGGCTTGGTGTAGCCCTTCTCCATCACCGCGCGCACGATCGCGGGCGAAAGGCCCAGGTCGGCGAACCCGTTGGTCTCGGGCTCCGCCTCGTTCTCATAGTCCTGCTCGGCCTGGGAAGGCGCGTCCTCCCCGGTGGCCATGGCCTCCGGTTCGGTGGCCGCCTCCGCCGGCGCCGCGGCAGGCGGCTGGGCAAGGGCAGGGGGTTCCGCCGCGGTCGGCGTGGTCTCGGTGGGCTGGCTGGTATCGTTCAAGCTGTCTGTGCTTCCATCGTGGCGCCACACTCTAGGCGTATGGCCGTGCCACTGCAGGCGCGCGGGGCGCGCGCATCCCTGCGGCGTATCGGCAAACGGGCGCGCAAAGTCAAGGTTTGCCTGCCCTGCGGGCGAAAGGAGGCGGCGATGGAACCGGTTCGGCGATGGTCCCTGGCCCTGGCGGTTGCCGCCGCGGCACTGCTGGCGGCCGGCGCGGCGCAGGCCCATTGGCGCGGCAACGGCATGCAGTTCGGCATCGCCCCGCCCATGTACGCCCCCGCCTTCCCCTACCACCACGGGCCCTACCACTACGCCCCGCCGGCCTACCACCCGCCCCCCGCCGCCACGGAGGGCTGCTACGCCGGCGCCTGGGTCTGCCCGCTGGACCGCCCCGCCTATGTCGGCGCGCCCTGCGCCTGCCCCACCAGCCGCGGCCAGGCCTGGGGCCGCGCGCGCTGACCGCCCCCGCGCCCGACATCGCCGACTACGCCCTGATCGGCGACTGCCGCAGCGCCGCCCTGGTCTCGCGCGCCGGCTCCGTCGATTGGCTCTGCTGGCCCCGCTTCGACAGCCCGGCCTGCTTCGCCGCATTGCTGGGCGATGCCGGCCACGGCCGCTGGCTGATCGCTCCGCGCTCCGCCGCCACCCGCGCCACCCGCGCCTACCGCCACGGCTCCCTGGTGCTGGAAACCGTCTTCGCCACCCCCACCGGCGAGATCGCGCTGATCGACTTCATGCCCATCGGCGGCCCCGGTTCCTCCCTGGTGCGCATCATCGAAGGCCGCCGCGGCCGCGTGCCCATGCGCCTCGACCTCGTGCTGCGCTTCGACTACGGCGCCGTGGTCCCCTGGGTCACCCGCCTGCCCGACGGCGCCGGACTGCAGGCGGTGGCCGGCCCCGACCGCGTCGCGCTGCACAGCCCGGTCAGGCTGCGCGGCGAGGGCCTCACCACCATCGCCCGCTTCACCGTCGCCGCCGGCGAAACCCTCGCCTTCACCCTCGCCCACGGCCCCAGCCACGAGCCCCTCCCCCCGCCGCGCGCGCCCAGCACCGCGCTGGAGGAGACGGAGGATTTCTGGACCCGCTGGCACGCCCATGGCCGCGTCGCCGGCCCGCATGCGGCGCTGGTCCGCCGCTCCCTGCTCACGCTGAAGGCCCTCACCCACGCCCCCACCGGCGGCATGGTCGCCGCCCCCACCACCTCGCTCCCGGAGCAGCCCGGCGGCACCCGCAACTGGGACTACCGCTACTGCTGGCTGCGCGATGCCGCGCTCGCCCTGCGCGCCTTCATGCCCGCCGGCTATTTCGACGAGGCCCGCGCCTGGCGCGACTGGCTGCACCGCGCCCTGGCCGGCAGCCCCAGCCAGGTGCGCGTGATGTACGGCCTGGCCGGCGAACGCCGCCTGCCCGAATGGGAGGTGGCGTGGCTGCCCGGCTACCAGGGTGCGAGCCCCGTGCGCATCGGCAATGGTGCGGCCGGCCAGGTGCAGCACGACCTGTTCGGCGTGGTCATGCAGGCCCTGCTCGATGCCCGCCAGGCCGGCCTGCCCGCCGACCGCGAAAGCTGGTCCCTCCAGCGCGCCCTCATCGCCCACCTCGCCGCCACCTGGGACCAGCCGGATGACGGCATCTGGGAGGTCCGCGGCGGCCGCCGCCACTTCACCTTCTCCAAGGTCATGGCCTGGGTCGCCATCGACCGCAGCATCGAGGCCGCCGAGCGCCACGCCCTCACCGCCCCGCTGGCCGAATGGCGCGCCCTGCGCCGCCACATCCACGAGACGGTCTGCACCCAGGGCATCGACCCCGCGCGCGGCTGCTTCACGCAAAGCTTCGGCAGCACCGCGCTCGATGCCAGCCTGCTCCAGATCCCCCTGCTCGGCTTCCTCCCGGCCGACGACCCCCGCGTCGCCGCCACCGTCGCCGCCATCGAGCAGGAGCTGATGCCGAACGGCCTCGTGCTGCGCTACGACACGCGCGCGGCGGTGGACGGCCTGCCCCCCGGCGAGGGCGCCTTCCTCGCCTGCAGCTTCTGGCTGGTGGAGGTCTACGCGATGCAGGGCCGCCGCGCGGAGGCGGAAGCGCTCTTCGCCCGCCTCGCCGCGCTCGCCAACGATGTCGGCCTGCTGGCGGAAATGGCCGAGCCCGCCACCGGCCGCCTGCTCGGCAACTTCCCCCAGGCCTTCAGCCACGCCGCCCTCATCGCGGCGGCGGCGCGGCTGGCGGAGGCCTAACTCCGGCTACAGCACGAACCAGTTCGCGTCCGGCGTGCCCACCGGCCGCACGAAGATCGTGAGGTCCGCGACGAAATCCCCGTTGGTGTCGCCCAGGATCGCCACCCGCGTGCCATCCGGCGCCCACACCAGCGATCCGGGCCCGGAGAACCCGGCCCCCATCACCGGGTTGAAGGTGAAGGCATCGTTGGCCAGCGTGCCCGCGATGGCATCGATCGCCGAGAGGTCCAGCTGCTCCCCGGCCGCGCGGTTGAAGTCCTGGATCGTGGTGACGTTGGTCGCACTGTTGCCGATCGCCGCCTGCAGGAAGCGGAACCGGTCCAGCCCACCCCCGCCCGTCACCGAATCCAGCCCACCGCCCAGGATGAACAGGTCCGCCGCCGACGTCCCGGTGAACGTCTGGTTCGCCGCCGTGCTCACGAAGTCGTCGTTCAGGATGATCCCCTGGGTCGAGCCGATGCCGATCTGCGCCCCGCCGGTCGGGCTGGCCAGCGTCACCGCGAAGCGCTCGTTCAGCTCCTGCGCCTCGTCCGCGCGCACGTTCACCGTGATGGTGCGCGTGGCCTGCCCCGGCGCGAAGCCGATGCTGCCGGCGGGGAACACACCGGTGCCGAAATCCGGCCCCGTGGCGGGCGCGGTGCCGGCGCCGGCGGCCCCCGTCACCGCGAAGCTCACCCCTTGCGAAACGCCCAGCGCGCCGCTGCGCGTCACCGTGAAGGTGAACTGCGTCGTCGCCCCCGGCGCCCCGCTGCCTTCCGGCTTGTTGGCGCTGGCCGGCGCGATCGACAGCAGCGAGTCGTCGCTCTGGATCACCGCGCCCAGGCTGGCGCCGGTGATCGCCGCCCCGGTGGGGCTCGAAAGCACCAGCTGGAACCCCTCGTCGGCCTCCAGCGCGGTATCCCCGGCCACCTCCACCGTCACGGTCTTGCTGGTCTCGTTGGCCAGGAAGGTCAGCGCGCCGCTGGGCAGCACCCCGCCCACGAAATCCGTCGCATTCGCCGGCGCCGCGCCGGTGCCAGCCACGTTGAACTGCACCGTGCTGGTGCCAGTGGTGGTGCCCTGGCGCTGCACCACGAAGCTGTAGGCGCGCGGCCCGGCATTGCCTTCCGTCTGCGTCATCGCCCCGCCGGCCAGCACGCGCAGGCTGGTGTCGTCGTTCTGGATGATGCCCTGCGCACTCGCGATGCCCAGCGTGGCGCCGTTGGTCGGGCCCGCCAGCGTCACCGCGAAGCGCTCCGCCAACTCGCCGGCCGCATCGGCGGCCACGTTCACCGTCACCGTCTGGGTCTTCTGCCCCACGCCGAAGCTCAGCACGCCGGAGGGCAGCACCCCGCCGGCGAAATCCGCCGCATCCGCCGGCTGCGTCCCGCCGCCGGCGGCGCCGGCCACCGACCACGCCACGTTCTGCGTCGTGCCGCCCTCGCCGTTGCGCGTCACCGTGAAGGTGAACGGCGTGGTCGCCCCCGGCGCCCCGGTGCCTTCCAGCCGGTTCGCGTTGGTGGCCGCGATGGAGAACGACGTGTCGTCGTTGAGCACCACCCGGTCGCCGATGCCGCCGAACGCGATCCCGCCGCCGGTCGGGTTCGACAGCACCAGCTGCAGCCCCTCGTTCGCCTCCGGCACGCTGTCGCCCACCACCTGCACCGCCACCGTCTTGGTGCTCTCGTTCGCCGCGAAGCTCAGCGTGCCCGAAGGGAACACCCCGCCCACAAGATCCGCCGCATCCACCGGGTTCGCCCCCGCGCCCGACACGGTGAAGGCCACCGTCCCGGTGCCGGTGAGCGTGCCCGTGCGCGCCACGGTGAAGTTGAAGGTCAGCGTGCCGCCGGTCGGCTCCACCCCGCTCGGCCCGGCATTCACCTGGTAGCTGGTGTCGTCGTTCACGATCACCGCCTGCGCCGTGCCGGTGCCGATGCTGGCCCCCTCCGGCGCCGCGCCCAGCGTCACCGCGAAGCGCTCGCTGAACTCGCCCACATTGTCGCGCGCCACCTGCACCGTGATGGTGCGGGAGGTCACGCCCGGCCCGAAGCTCACCGTGCCGCTCGGGAACACCCCGCCGGAGAAGTCGGTGGCCGCCGCCGGCTGGGTTCCGCCGCCGGCAGCCCCGGCCGTGCTGAAGCCGATCGTCTGCGCCAGCGCCGCCGTGCCGGTGCGGGTGATCGTGAAGGCGAAGGCGGTGCTGCCCCCGCCCGACCCTTCCGCCTGGGAGGCCGTCACCGGCGCGATCGAGAAGGCCCCCGCGGCCAGCGACACGGTGGTGTCGCTGAACTTCAGCGCCTCGATGTTGCTCAGCGTGTCCTTCCCGTCCGCGCCGGTCACCGTCAGCACCCCGCCGGCGCCCACCGTCACGCTGTAGCTGGCCGAGGCGCCGGAAAACACTGCCGTGTCGGTGCCACCGGCCCCGTCGATGATGTCGTCGCCCAGCCCGCCCTGCAGCACGTTGGCGCCGCCATCGCCGGTCAGCTTGTCGGCCAGCCCGGTGCCGATCGCGTTCTCGATATTGAGCAGCGTGTCGATGCTGCCGAACCCGTCGGTCGCGCTGCCGTTGCCAAGCCCTACGCTGCCCAGGTTCACCGTCACGCCCGCGCCGCCGCCCTCGGCCACGTCGCGGCCGTAGTCCACGGTGTCGCTGCCGCCGCCGCCATCGATCGCATCGGGCCCGCCAAGGCCCTGGAACCGATTGTCCTGGCCGTCGCCGATCAGCGTGTCGGCGGCGTTGCTGCCGCGCACCTCCTCGAACCCGCTCAGCGTGTCGGTGTCGCCGAACCCGTCCGTCGCCGTGCCCAGCGCCAGGTTCACCGTCACCCCGGCCTTGCCGCCGTAGTTCGCGTCGCGGTCATAGCGCACCAGGTCGATGCCCAGCCCGCCCTCCATCTTGTCCGCGCCGCGCAGCCCGGCGACGAAGTTGTTGCCGGCATCGCCGGTGATGGTGTCCGAAAGGCTGGTGCCGCGCACGCCCTCGATGCCGCTGAACGTGTCGGTCCCGCCGAACGGATCCAGCAGCGAGCCCTTGCCCAGGTCGATCACCAGCCCCACGCCGGTGGCCGCGTCGGCATAGCTGATCTGGTCGGCCGTCCCCGCGCCGCCCTTCACCACGTCGTTGCCCGCGCCCGGCTCGAAATAGGTCGAGGCCGCGCCGCCGATCAGGATGTCGTCGCCGCCGCGCCCCAACAGGTCATAGGAGAACCCGATGCCCAGGTTGGCGTCCCCGCTCGTCAGCGTATCCGCGAACGCCGTCCCTTCCACCTGCTCGATCGAAAGCAGCGTGTCCGCATTGCCGAAGCCGTCGGTCGCCGTGCCCTTGCCGAGATCGACGACCACGCCCTTGGTGCCGCCGAACTGCGCATCGCGGTCATAGCGCACGCGGTCCTGCCCGCCGCCGCCATTGATGAAGTCGCTGCCGTTCAGCCCGCGGAACTGGTTGTTGGCGTCGTTGCCGATCAGCACGTCGGCATTGGCGGTACCCCGCAGCCCCTCGACGCTGCCCGTGACAGTATCCTTGCCGCCATACGGGTCCAGCACCACGCCGGCGCCGAGGTTGGCATCCACCCCGTTGGCGCCCTTGTACTCGGCATAGCTGATCTGGTCGAAGCCGGCGCCGCCGGTGATCGTGTCGTTCCCCGCCCCGGGCTCCACATAGGTGTCGAACGCACCCGCCTTGATCGTGTCGTCGCCGGCCATGCCGTAGAGCTCATAGGCCTGCCCCACCAGCGCCGCGTCGCCGCCGATCAGCGTGTCGTTGCCGGAGGAGCCGCGGCCCGCCTCGATCGAGACGAACTCATCCACAACGCCGCCCGCATCGGTCGCCTTCCCGGCGGCCAGGTTGATCGTCACGCCCAGGATGCCGGCCCCCAGCGGATCGTTGCTGTAGTCCAGCTGGTCCTGCCCGCCGCGCCCGTCGATGAAGTCCGCCCCGCCCATCGGCTGGAAGCGGTTGTTGTTGCCGTCGCCGCGCAGGTCGTCGTTGTTGTTCGAACCCCGCACATTCTCGATGTTCAGCAGGATGTCGGTGAAGCCGAACCCGTCCGTGGCCGTCTTGGCCGCAAGATCCACGGCGATGTTGCCGTTGCCGCCGCCATTCGCGTCGCGGTCGTAGCGCACCTCGTCGGTGCCGTCGCCGCCGTCGATCGTGTCGGCGCCGGCCAGCCCGCGGAAGAAGTTGAAGCTGCCGCCGTCGCCGATCAGGATGTCGGCGTTCTTGGTGCCGCGCAGCCCCTCCACCCCGCTCACCGTGTCGGTGAACCCGAACGGGTCCAGCACGGTGCCGGTGGCAAGGTTGATCTCCACCCCCTTGGTGCCGCTCACCTCCTCATAGCTGAGCTGGTCGAACCCGGCCCCGCCCTTCACCGTGTCCTTGCCGCTGCCCGGCGACATGATCGCGTCGTAGCTGCCGGCGGTCAGGATGTCGTCGCCGTCACGCCCGGTCAGCGCATAGATGTCGCCGTTGCTCAGCGCGGTATTGCCGCCGATCAGCGTGTCGGCCAGGTCGGTCCCCGTCGCCGCCTCGATCGAAACCAGCGTGTCGCTCAACCCGAACCCGTCCGTCGCCGTCCCCAGCGCCAGGTTCACCACCACGCCCTTGGTGGCGCCGTTCGCCTTGTCGAACTGGTAGGTCACCCGGTCAAAGCCCAACCCGCCATCCAGCGAGTCGTTGCCCCCCAGCCCCGCCAGCACGTCGTTGCCCGCGTTGCCGGTCAGCACGTTGGAGAAATTGTTGCCCGTCAGGTTGTCATTGCCGCCGGAGCCGCGCGCGTTCTCGATCGAGATCAGCGTGTCCTTGCTGCCCGCGCCGTCGATGGCGAAGCCCTGCACCAGGTCCACGGTCACGCCCGCGATGCCCGAGCCCAGCGTGTCGGCGGAATGGTCCACCGTATCCGTGCCGAAGCGCCCGTCGATCGTGTCGGCGCCGCCCAGCCCCTGGAACAGGTTGTTGCCGTCATTGCCCAGCAGCGTGTCGATGCCGTTGGTGCCGCGGATGTTCTCGATGTTCTTCAGCGTGTCGGTGAAGCCGAACCCGTCCACCCCGGTCCCGGCCGCCAGGTCCACCGTCGCGCCGCCGGTGCCGCCGCCCTGCGCGTCGCGGTCGTAGCGCACCATGTCGGTGCCGCCGCCGCCGTCGATCGCGTCCGAACCCGCAAGCCCGCGGAAGAAGTTGTTCCCGCCATCGCCGGTGATCGTGTCGTCGTTCTTCGTCCCGCGCACGCCCTCCACCAGGCTCACCGTGTCGGTGCCACCGTAGGGATCGTTCACGACGCCGGTGGCCAGGTTGATCACTGCGCCGTTGCTGCCGGTGTATTCATCGTAGCTGATCTGGTCGAAGCCCGCCCCGCCCTTCACCGTGTCGTTGCCGGCGCCGGGTTGCAGCACCGCATCGTAGGCCCCGGCGGTCAGCGAATCGTCGCCGCCCAGCCCGTTGAGCACATAGGCGTCGATGCCCGGCAGCACCGCGTCGCCGCCCAGCAGCGTGTCGGCGAAGTCGGTGCCGCGCACCTGCTCGATGCCGATCAGCGTGTCCTTCGCGCCGAACCCGTCGATGGCGAACCCGCCGGCCAGGTCCACCGTCACGCCCTTGCTGGCGCCGAAGAACGCCTCGGGCCCGTAATCCACCGTGTCGAACCCGCCACGCCCGTCCAGCAGGTCCGCCCCGGCCAGGCCCTGCAGGTTGTTGTTGCCCGCGCTGCCCAGCAGCGTGTCGCCCAGCGCGGAGCCGCGCGCGTTCTCGATCGAAACCAGCGTGTCGGTGTCGCCGAACCCGTCCTTGGCCGTGCCGGCGAGCAGGTCCACCACCACCGCCGCGGCGCCGCCATACTGCGCGTCGCGGTCGTATCGCACCTGGTCGATGCCCGCGCCGCCGTCGATCGAATCGTTGCCCGCCAGCCCGCGGAAGAAGTTGTCGAGCCCGTTGCCGATCATCACGTCGGCGTTCTTCGTCCCCCGCACCCCCTCGATGGAGCCGGCCAGCGTGTCGACCCCGCCATAGGGGTCGCTCACCTTGTTGCCCGCGAGGTCGAAGGTCGCACCCTTCGCGCCGCTGTATTCGGCGTAGCTCACCTGGTCGAAGCCGCTGTTGCCGGTGATGGAGTCGTTGCCCGCGCCCGGCTCCACATAGAGGTCGAAGGACCCGGCCACGATGGTGTCGTCGCCGCCCAGCGCGAAGATCTCGTAGGCGTTGCCGCCGGAAAGCGCGGTGCTGCCGCCGGTCAGCGTATCCGCCTGGTCGGTGGCGAACACGCCCTGGATGTTGATGAAGGTGTCCGTGAACCCGTACGGGTCGATCACGGTCCCGTTCAGGTTCGCGGTGATGCCCTTGGTGCCGCCCAGCGCGAATTCATTGCTGCTGTAGCGCAGGCGGTTCTGCCCGGTCCCGCCATCGATCGTGTCGCTGCCCGCCCCGGGCTCGATCGTGTCGTTGCCGTCGCCGCCATTGATCGTGTCGTTGCCCGGCCCGCCCGGCAGGATGTCGTTGCCGCTGCTGCCGCTGATGCTGTCGTTTCCGGCGAGCAGAAGGTTGAAGACGTTCCCGAAACTCACCGAGTAGGCCAGCACCTGCCACGTGTTGTGGAGTGTCACCGCCCCCACCGACAGCCCGGAGAACCCGGCCAGCTGGGTGGCGAAGTCGCTCTGGTACAGCGTGATGTCGCTGATCGTCCCGGCAACCGGCACCATCTCCCCGCCGATCTCCTGCAACACAAAGCCACTGCCGGTGATGGCGACGATCGTGCCGTCGGGGTTCTGCACACTGATCCCGGTCGGGCTCGACCCGAGCAGGCTGCCCCCGTCGCCGATTTGGAAGAACTTGGACGAGGTGATGCTGGAGCCAAGCGGGCTCAGGATCGAAAAATTGGCCACAGCGTTGGCTCCTGCCTCATAAAAAAAACATACCCAGATAGTCTCCCCTACCACTCGCCCCTGGGGCGCACAAGCGCAATCACATGCCAATCAACTGGTGTCGAAATAAAGTCATGCGGACGCTGCGGCCGGCGCCCGCCGCCGTCGCGCACGCAACGCCAAGTACACCACCGGCGTGGTGTACAGCGTCAGCAGCTGGCTCACCACCAGCCCGCCCACCACCGTCAGCCCCAGCGGCTGGCGCAGCTCCGCCCCCGTCCCGGTCGCCATCGCCAGCGGCACCGCCCCCAGCAGGGCCGCCAGCGTCGTCATCAGGATCGGCCGGAACCGCTCCACCGCCGCCTGCCGTATCGCCGCTACCCGGTCCATCCCGCGCTGCCGCTCCAGCTCCAGCGCGAAATCCACCATCATGATCGCGTTCTTCTTCACGATGCCCATCAGCAGCAGGATGCCGATGATCGCCATCGCCGAAAGCTCCGTCTCCGTCCACCACAGCACCAGCAGCGCCCCCAGCCCCGCGGAGGGCAGGGTGGACAGGATCGTCACCGGCTGCGCCAGGCTCTCGTACAGCACCCCCAGCACGATATAGATCGCCAGCAGCGCCGCCCCGATCAGCAGCGGCTGGGTGGAAAGGCTGTCCGCCAGCCAGCGCGAATTCCCCGCGAAGCTGGTCCGCACCGTGTCCGGCATGCGCATCTCCCACGCCACCCGCTGCACCGTCGCCAGCCCCGTCCCCGCCGGCATCCCCGGCGCCAGCGAGAAAGTGATCGTGGCCGCCGGCGACTGCCCCTGGTGCCGCACCGCCAACGGCGCCCCCCCGCGCTCCATCCGCACCACGCTGGCCAGCGGCACCTGCCGCCCGCCGAACCCGCCCACGAACAGCCTGTTCAGGCTCTCCGGGTCCGCCTGCAACGCCGGGTCGATCTCCTCGATCACCCGGTACTGGTTGCGATCCGTGTAGATCGTGGAAATCTGCCGCTGCGCGAACGCGTTGTTCAGCGCATTGGTGATGGCGGAAACCGAAACCCCCAGCCGTGCGGCCGCCTCCCGGTCGATCACCACGTTCACCTGCGGCCCCGCCCGGTCCTGGTCGGAGGACACGTCCGTGATCCCCGGCTCCTCGCGCAGCCGGTCCACCAGCCGCTGCGACCACTCGCGCAGCAGGCCCAGATCCTCGCTCAGCAGCACGAACTGGTTGCTGCTCCCCTGCCGCCCGCCGCCGCGCATCTCCTGCGCCGACCAGGTGAAGGCCTGGATCCCCGCCATCCCCGCCAGCTGCGGCCGCAGCCGCGCCACCACCTGCTCGGCCGAAACCCCACGCTCCGCCACCGGCTTCAGCCCGATCACCAGCGACCCGCGGTTCAGCGAGGCCCAGCCCGACGTCACCCCGATATTCGATCCCACCTGCGCCACTGCCGGGTCGCGCAGGATGATCTCGATCACCCGCCGCTGCCGCTCCGCCATCGCCGCGAACGAGATCTCCGGCCCCGCGATCACCGCGCCCTGCAGCGTCCCGGTATCCTGGATCGGCATGAACCCCTTGGGCACCTTGCCGTACATCCAAACGGTCAGCCCCAGCACCGCCAGCGTCGCCGCCAGCATCAGCCAGCGCAGCCGCAACGCCCAGTCGAGCGACCGCGCATAGCCGCGCTGCAACCCGGCCAGCCCCCGCTCCACCGCCCGGTCCATCGCGCCCAGCACCCCGCGCGGCGCCGCCGGCTCGGCGCGCATGAACCGCCCCATCAGCATCGGCGTCAGCGTCAGCGAAACCAGCGCCGAAATCCCGATCGCCACCGTCAGCACCACGGCGAACTCATGGAACATCCGGCCCAGGATGCCGCCCATGAACAGGATCGGGATGAACACCGCCACCAGCGACACGCTGATCGAGATCACCGTGAACCCGATCTGTGCGGAGCCATCCAGCGCCGCCCGCAGCGGGGATTTCCCCATCTCCATGTGCCGCGCCACGTTCTCGATCATCACGATCGCATCGTCGACCACGAACCCCACGGCAATCGTCAGCGCCATCAGCGAGAAATTGTTGATCGAAAAGCCCAGCAGGTACATCGCCGCCAGGCTTCCCGCGAGCGAAAGCGGCACCGTCACCGCCGCGGCCAGCGTCGGCACCGTCCGGCGCAGGAACAGCAGCACCACCAGCAGCACCAGCACGCAGGAGATCAGCAGCGCATGCTGCACCTCGGCCACGCTGGCGCGGATCGTCTGCGTGCGGTCCACGATCACCGTCAGCACCACGTCGGGCGGCATCCAGGCCTGCAGCCGCGGCAGCGTCGCCTTGATGCGGTCCACCGTCTCGATCACGTTGGCCCCGGCCGCCTTGGTCACGTTCATCAGGATCGCCGGCTTCGTCCCCAGCCACGCCGCCAGCCGCGCGTTGGTCACCCCGTCCACCACCTCGGCCACGTCCGAAAGCCGCACCACGCCGCCGCCCGGCACCGTCTTCAGCACCAGCGGCCGGTAGTCGGCCGCGCGCACCAACTGCCCGTTCAACCCGATCAGCTCGGCCTGCAGCTCCCCGTCGAACCCCCCCACGGGCCCGAACACGTTGCTGCGCCGGATCGCGTTGAACACGTCCTGCCCCGAAAGCCCCGCCGCCGCCAGCGCCGCCGGGTCCAGCCGCACCCGCACCGCCGGCTTCTCCGCCCCGTTGATCTGCACCCCGCCCACCCCGTCCAGCTGCGAGATCCGCTGGGCAAAGATGCTCTCCGTCAGGTCGTACAGCTCCGCCATGGAGCGCGTCTCAGAGGTCAGCGCCAGGCTCAGGATCGGTGCCGCCGCCGGGTTGAACTTGCGCAGGAACGGCCGCACCGGCAGGTCCGCCGGCAGGTCGGGCGTCGCCGCGTTGATCGCCGCCTGCACGTCCTTGGCCGCGTCGTCGATGTTCCGCGAAAGCTCGAACTGGATCACGATGGAGGTGGCCCCCACGGAGTTGGTGGAGGTCAGCTCCGTCACCCCCGCAATCTCCGACAACCTTCGCTCGATCGGGGCCGCGATCGAATTGGCCATCGTCTCCGGGTCCGCGCCCGGCCGCCCGGCGAACACCACGATGGTCGGAATGTCCACGTTCGGCAGCGGCGCCACCGGCAGGAACCGCCATGCCACCAGCCCCGCGATCATCAGCCCCAGCGCCATCAGCATGGTGCCCACCGGCCGCGCGATGAAGGCGGCGGAGAAGTTCACCGCCTCACTCCGCCGCCGCCGGCCGTGCCTGCCAGCGCAGCCGCAGCCGCTCGAACGCCAGGTAGATCGCCGGCGTCGTGTACAGCGTCAGCACCTGGCTCAGCAGCAGCCCGCCGATGATCGTCACCCCCAGCGGAAACCGCAGCTCGCTCCCGCTGCCCGATTCCAGCGCCAGCGGCAGCGCCCCCAGCAGCGCCGCGGCGGTCGTCATCATGATCGGGCGGTAGCGCAGATGGCACGCCTCGATGATCGCCGCCTCAGGCGAAAGCCCGCGCGTGCGCTCCGCATCCAGCGCGAAGTCGATCATCATGATCGCGTTCTTCTTCACGATCCCCATCAACAGCACGATGCCCACCAGCGCCACCAGCGAAAGGTCCTGCCCCGTCACCATCAGCCCCAGCAGCGCCCCGATCCCCGCCGAGGGCAGGGTCGAAAGGATCGTCACCGGGTGCACGAAGCTCTCGTACAGCACCCCCAGCACGATGTAGATCACCACGATCGCCGCCAGGATCAGCCAGGGCTCGGCCTCCAATGAACGCCGGAACTCCGCCGCATCGCCCGAATACGCCCCGGTGATCGTCGCCGGCAGCCCGATCTCCTCCTGCGCGCGGGCCACCGCCGCCACCGCCTGCCCCAGCGCGTAGCCGGGTGCGAGGTTGAAGCTGATCGTGGCGGAGGGAAACTGGTCCTCCCGCGTGATCGCCAGCGGCGCCGTGGTGCGCGTGATCGTCGCGAACCCCGAAAGCGGCACCTGCGCCCCGCCCGCGCCCGGCACCCGCAGCCGCAGCAGCGAATTCGGGTCCGCCTGCCAGGCGGGCTCGGCCTCCAGCACCACGCGATACTGGTTCGATTGCGCAAAGATGGTCGAGATCTGCCGCTGCCCGAAGGCGTTGTACAGCGTGTCCTGCACCGCCTGCATCGAAACGCCCAGCCGCATCGCGGCATCCCGGTCCACCTGCACCTGCACGCGGAACCCCTCGCCCTGCTGGTCGGAATTCACCTCGCGCAGCCCCGGCTCGGCCCGCAGCCGCTCCAGCAGCTTCGGCGTCCATTCCGCCAGCGAGGCGGCATCGGTATCCACCAGCGTGTACTGGTACTGCGTGCGGCTCACCCGCGTGCCGATCTGGATGTCCTGCACCGGCTGCATGTAGGTCACCAGCCCCGGGATCGGATGCAGCGCCGCCTGCAGCCGCTCGGCGATCTGCTGGGCGGTCGCCGTCCGCTCCGCGCGCGGCTTCAGCACGATCGTCATCCGCGCCGCATTCGCCGTGGCATTCACGCTGCCCGCGCCCACGAAGGCCACCACGCTGGCCACGTCGGGGTCCTGCCGCACGATCTGCGCCGCCTGGCCCTGCAGCTGCGCCATGCGCGTGAAGCTCACCGATTGCGCCGCCTCGCTCACCGCCACGATAACCCCGGTATCCTGCAGCGGCAGGAACCCCTTGGGCACCACCAGGTAAAGCCACCCCGTCCCGGCCAGCGTCATCCCGAACACCACCAGCACCGCCCGCTGCCGCCGCATCGCCCAGGCCAGCGACACCCGGTACCACGCCAGCGTCGCCTCGAACCCCCGCTCGAA
>CANHCJ010000060.1 GCA_947458025.1 Rhodospirillales bacterium
CCCGGCCGCGCCCGCACCCGCCGGCGCAGCAACGCCAGCGCCACCTGGTCCGCGAACAGCTCGTCATAGGCCAGGCGCCGCGCCGGCTCGGGCCCCGGTGGCAGGGTGGGCGTCTGCACCGCCACCAGCGCCTCGCGGAACCCCGGCCAGCCCTCGCGCTTCAGCAGCGGCCCGTCGTGCCACTCGTCCAATTCCGGCACCCGCCCCACCGCCTCGGCCACCGGCTTGCGCAAATGGTAGCCGAACAGCCCCGCCGTCAGCGGCCACACCGGCTCCACCCCCGGCAGCATGTCCGGCCGGTCCGCCGGCACGATGAAATCCGGATGCGGCATCTGCCGACCCTCGCCCCACCTGCCGGAAACCAGCACCCGCCCCCCCACCGGCAGCCGCCCGGTGGGATAGCGGTTGAAGAACACCAGCTCGGCGAACCCGCTGCCGTCGGTCACCCGCACCTTCGTCGGCTGGCGCCGCGTGGCCGGCGGCTCGATGCCCACCACCTCCACCTCCAGCGTCGCCACCTCGCCCGGCGCGGCATCGCGGATGCGCCTTCGCACCCGCCGGTCGATGTAGCTGTCCGGCAGGTGGAACAGCAGGTCCACCACCCGTTCCCCCCCGGCGGCCCGCGCGATCAGGGTGGACAGCGCCTCGCCGACGCCGCGCAGCGAGGTCAGCGGGTCAAAGAGCGTTCCAAGCAGATCCGCGGGCAGTCCCGTGGAAGGGGCAGGGGGCTCAGGCGCCTTCACGCATCTGCGCCAGAATCGCCCGCGCCGCCGCCGCCGGGTCCGGCTGCGCCACGATCGGCCGCCCCACCACCAGGTAGTCCGACCCGTCGCGGATCGCCTGCGCGGGCGTTGCCACCCGCTTCTGGTCGCCCACATCCGCCCCGGCCGGGCGAATGCCGGGGGTGGCGATCAGCAGCCCCGGCGCCCCCGCCGCGGCGCGCAGCTGCGCCGGCTTGTCCTCCGGCGAGGCGATGATCCCCGCGCAGCCCGCCTCCGCCGCCTGCCGCGCCCGGCGCGCCACCAGCTCCGAAACCCCCATGCGATACCCGATCTCGGCCAGGTCCGCGTCGTCCAGGCTGGTCAGCACCGTCACCCCGAACACCATCAGCCCGCTGCCCGCCGCCCCCTTCACCGCGGCCTGCATCACCGCCGGCTCCGCGTGCACCGTCAGCAGGTCCACCCCGCGCTCGGCCAGCCGCGCCGCGCCGATCTCCACCGTCTGCGGAATGTCGTGCAGCTTGGCATCCAGGAACACCCGCTTGCCCGCCGCCTTCAGCTCCGCCAGCAGCCCATCGGCGCCGGGCGAATACAGCAGCCAGTACCCCACCTTGTAGAACCGCACCGCGTCCCCGATGCGCTCCACCAGCGCCCGCGCCTGCCCGATCGAGGGCACGTCCAGCGCCACGATCAGCCGGTCTTCCATCATGTCCGGGCGGGCAGGGGGCATGGCAAGTTCTCCGCGCAACCGCCCGCTTCTAAGGGCAGCGCCCGAGGCGCAGCAACCCGCGTGTGCGCCCGCCGCATGGATTCCGCGGCGATTCCCGCGCCGGAAGGGCTGCAAGCTTCGCCATGAGAGCGTATGTGACGGCCATGACACCGGACGACTCCACCGCCACCGAGCACCGCCGCCGCCGCCTGCTCTTCCGCGCGACGCATCGCGGCACCAAGGAGAACGACATCATGATCGGCGGCTTCGTCGCCGCCCGCCTCTCCACGCTCGGCCACGCCGAGATGGACGCGCTGGAAGCGGTGATGGAACTGCCGGACACCGACCTCGCCGACTGGCTCACCGGCCGCCGCCCGATTCCGCCCGAGGCCGACAGCCCGATGCTGCGCGAGATCCTGGCCCACGTCGCCGGCGGCGGAACCCAGCGATGACGCTGCCGGTCCACGGCGCCCCGGAAGGCTGGGATGCCATCCTGCTCGCCCGCCGCGCCGGCGAGCACAAGGGCCCCCTGGTCCACGTCGCCCGCGACGACGCCCGCATGGCCCGCATGGCCGAGGCGCTTTCCTTCTTCGCCCCGGGTGCCGAGGTGCTGCGGCTCCCCGCCTGGGACTGCCTGCCCTACGACCGCGTCTCCCCCAACCCGGAGCTGGTCAGCGAGCGCATCGCCACCCTCTCCCGCCTGCTCGAACCCGCCCAGGGCACCCGCATCCTGCTCACCACCGTGAACGCCCTGGTGCAGCGCGTGCCCCCCCGCCACGCCTTCCACGGCGGCACCCGCAGCTTCAAGCGCGGCGACCGCATCAAGCCGGAGGAGCTGGCCCGCTTCCTCGAATCCAACGGCTACGGCCGCGCCGCCACCGTCATGGAACCCGGCGAATTCGCCATCCGCGGCGGCATCATCGACATCTTCCCCGCCGGCGTGCCCGAACCCCTGCGCCTCGACCTCTTCGGCGACGACATCGAGGACATCCGCAGCTTCGACCCCGCCAGCCAGCGCAGCGGCGCCAAGGCGGACCGCCTGATGCTCCGCCCGGTCAGCGAGGTCTTCCTGGACAAGGAAAGCGTCGCCCGCTTCCGCACCGCCTGGCGCGAGCTGTTCAGCCAGGCCGCCGCCACCGACCCGATCTACATGTCCATCTCCGACGGCCGCCGCCATCCCGGCATGGAGCACTGGGTGCCGCTGTTCCACAGCAGCATGGAAACCCTGCTGGACTACGTCCCCGGCGCCTCCGTCAGCCTCGACCACCAGGCCGACGAGGTCCTCACCTCGCGCCTGGAGATGGTCGCCGACCACCACGAGGCCCGCCGCGCCGTGCCGCGCGACGGCGAAACCCCCTACCGCCCCCTGCCGCCCGATCGCCTCTACCTCGACCGCGCCGAGTGGGATGCCATGCTCGCAAGCGGCCCCGCCTTCGCCTTCACCCCCTACGGCAAGGCCGACGGCGCCGAAGGCCCCGATGCCGGCGGCCGGCCCGCGCCGATCTTCGCCCAGGGGGGCACGAATTCCGGCGGCGGCCCCGGCATCAGCGTCTTCGACCAGCTGAAGGCCCAGGGCGACCGCTGGTCCGGCGAGGGCCGCCGCGTCATCATCGCCGCCTGGACCAACGGCTCGCGCGAACGCCTCGGCAACCTGCTGCGCGAACACGGCTTCAAGGCCGAGCCCGCCCCGGGCTGGGAAGCCGCCCGCGCCCTGCCACGCGGCACCGTCGCCCTCGTCACCCTGGGCATCGAGCGCGGCTTCCTCGCCGAGGATGTCGCCCTGGTCTCGGAACAGGACCTGCTCGGCGAGCGCATCGCCCGCCCGCCGCGCCGCCGCAAGCGCGCCGACCAGTTCATCGCCGAGGCCACCGAGATCGCCGAGGGCGACCTCGTCGTCCACCAGGACCACGGCATCGGCCGCTACGACGGCCTCGTCACGCTCCAGGTCAACAACGCCCCGCACGATTGCCTGCGCCTGCTCTACGACGGCGGCGACAAGCTGTTCCTGCCGGTCGAGAACATCGAGATGCTGTCGCGCTTCGGCAGCGAGGGCGCCGGCGTCGCGCTCGACAAGCTCGGCGGCGCCTCCTGGCAGGCGCGCAAGGCCAAGATGAAGTCGCGCGTGCGCGACATGGCCGCCGAGCTGATCCGCATCGCCGCCGCCCGCCGCCTGCGCGAGGCCGATGCCATGATGCCCCCCGAAGGCGCGTGGGACGAGTTCTGCGCCCGCTTCCCCTTCGCCGAAACGGAAGACCAGACCCGCGCGATCTCCGATGTGCTGGAGGACCTCGCCTCCGGCCGCCCGATGGACCGCCTGATCTGCGGCGACGTGGGCTTCGGCAAGACCGAGGTCGCCCTGCGCGCCGCCTTCGTCGCCGCCATGTCCGGCATGCAGGTGGCCGTGGTCGTGCCCACCACCCTGCTGTCGCGCCAGCATTTCCGCACCTTCTCCGCCCGCTTCGCCGGCCTGCCGATCAAGGTCGCCCAGCTCTCGCGCATGGTCCCGGCCAAGGAGGCCAACGAGGTCCGCGCGGGCCTCGCCTCCGGCGACGTCAACATCGTCGTCGGCACCCACGCCCTGCTGGCCAAGTCGGTCACCTTCAACCATCTCGGCCTGCTGATCGTGGACGAGGAGCAGCATTTCGGCGTCGCCCACAAGGAGAAGCTGAAGGCGATCAAGGAGGACGTGCACGTCCTCACCCTCACCGCCACCCCGATCCCGCGCACCCTCCAGCTGGCGCTCACCGGCGTGCGCGAGATGAGCCTCATCGCCACCCCGCCGGTGGACCGCCTCGCCGTGCGCACCTTCATCATGCCGTTCGACGGCGTGGTGATCCGCGAGGCCCTGCAGCGCGAGCGCTTCCGCGGCGGCCAGGTGTTCTGCGTCGTCCCGCGCCTGGAGGACCTCGACCGCATGGCCGCCCGCCTGCGCGAGATCGTGCCCGATGCCCGCATGATCCAGGCCCATGGCCGCCTCGCCCCCACCGAGCTGGAACGGGTGATGACCGAGTTCGGCGACGGCAAGCACGACATCCTGCTCTCCACCAACATCGTCGAATCCGGGCTCGACATGCCGGCGGTGAACACGCTGGTCATCCATCGCGCCGACATGTTCGGCCTCGGCCAGCTCTACCAGCTGCGCGGCCGCGTCGGCCGCGGCAAGCAGCGCGGCTACGCCTACCTCACCTGGCCGCCCAACCAGCGCCTCTCCGCCGCGGCCGAGAAGCGCCTGGCCGTCATGCAAACCCTCGATGCGCTGGGCGCCGGCTTCACGCTGGCCAGCCACGACCTCGACATCCGCGGCGCCGGCAACCTGCTGGGCGACGAGCAGTCCGGCCACATCCGCGAGGTCGGCATCGAACTCTACCAGCAGATGCTGGAGGACGCGGTGGCCGAGCAGCGCGCCAGCAAGGGCCGCCGCCGCGCCGCCGAGCGCGACTGGACGCCGAACATCAACCTCGGCCTGCCCGTGCTCATCCCCGAAACCTACGTGCGCGACCTCCCCGTCCGCCTCGGCCTCTACCGCCGCATCGGCGCGCTGGAAGACGACGCCCAGAGCGAAGCCATGGCCGCCGAACTGGTCGACCGCTTCGGCCCGCTGCCGGCCGAGGTCGAGAACCTGCTCCAGGTCGTCGGCCTCAAGCGCCAGTGCAAGGAAGCCGGCGTCGAGAAGCTGGACAGCGGCCCGAAGGGCATGGTGCTGGGCTTCCGCGGCAACGCCTTCTCCAACCCCGCCGGCCTGGTGCAATGGCTCGCCAGCAAGGGCGGCACCATCCGCCTGCGCCCGGACCACAAGCTGGCCATCGTGCGCGACATGCAGGTGGGCGAGCGCATCCGCGTCGCGCGCGACATCATGGCCAACCTCGAACGCATCAGCCGCCAGGCCCGCGCCGCCTGAACGCGCCCGACACGGAATCGGTCACCCGGGCAGCCCGGCCGGAAGATTGCGTGTCGAAACGGGGTCGGATTGATTCAAGTCAACGTAGCCCGTTCCCCAAGTGAACACCCTCCATTCGTGGCCGCCGCCCAAGCAAGGCGCCGTCACGAAAAATGCTGCTGAAAGCAATGGAGGTACATCAAATGGCAAAGCCGAACACCAAGGCGTCCGACCATGCCGCCGACCTGGAGGAAGCCGTTGCCAACACCCAGGGCAACGTCACCCCGAACGGCATGACCAACGGCCAGACCCTGCACGAACTCACCGCGGAGTGGTGGCGCTGGATCGCCAATGCCCCGTGGGAGACCAGCCCGATCCTGGATGAAACCGGCGACTGGGCCGGCGTCGACAATAACGGCGACGTCTTCTTCCTCGCCGGCAGCTTCGGCGGCGAGGTCACGCGCGACATCACCGTGGAGGCCGGCGTGCCGATCCTGGTGCCCGTGCTGAACAACCTCACCTTCCAGAACATCGGCCCCGCCGACCCCTCGGCCGACCCCACCGTTCCCGCCCAGAAAGGCCAGGCCAACCAGTGGCAGGCCGAGTGGCACAAGAGCGTCACCGACATCTTCCTGGAGATCGACGGCGTGGCGGTGCGCAACCTGCAATCCGACCTCGTCCGCACCCCCTGGTTCGGCGGCGCGATCGAGGAAGGCGGCCTGTTCGACTGGTTCGGCTTCACCGGCGACATGGCCAGCGCCAACTCCATCGGCTACTGGTCGGTCATCGACGGCCTAGCCCCGGGCGAGCACACGCTGCGCTTCGGCGGCACCGCCGGCACCTTCTCCACCGAGGTGAACGTCAACCTCACCGTGGTCTAGCCGCCACCTTCCTCCGGGGCGGCACCACGCGCCGCCCCGGAGACCGCCATGCCCCCCGTCCTCCCCCGCCTGCGCGCCCTCTGCCTCGCCCTGCCCGAAGCCGAGGAACGCGAGACCTGGAACTGCCAGACCTTCCGCCTCCGCGGCCGCATCTTCGCCATGCACGTCCCGGGCAGCACGCCCGCCGAAGCCGCCCTCTGGTGCAAGGCCCCCAAGGGCGTCCAGGAACTCCTGGTCGGGGCCGACCCCGCCCGCTTCTTCCGCCCGCCCTATCTCGGCCACAAGGGCTGGATCGGCCTGCGCCTCGCCATCGCCCCCGACTGGCCGGAGATCGAGGCCCTCATCCGCCGCAGCTGGTCCATGACCGCCCCCCGGCGCCTCGCCGCCACCCTGCCGCCCCCCGCATCAAACGCTTGATCCCATCCGACCTCGCGTGGGACTGTCCCCGCCCAACCGGGCAAACCGGACACCTTCAGGGAGGCTACAAATGCCGTTGAAGCGTCGCACGCTGCTGCGCACCCTTGCCGCCGGCGCGGCCGTCGCCCCGCTCGCGGCCCCCGCCGTGGCCCAGCGCGCCCGCGTGCTGAAATTCGTCCCCACCGCCGACCTCTCCTCGCTGGATCCGCACTGGACCACCACGCAAACCGTCGGCTCCCACGCCTACTACGTCTTCGACACGCTCTACGGCGTGAACGGCAAGCTGGAGCCCAAGCCCCAGATGGCCGAGGGCCACCAGATCGAGGACAACGGCCGCACCTGGCTCATCCGCCTGCGCGAGGGCCTCAAGTTCCACAACGGCGAGCCCGTCCTGGCCCGCGACGCCGCCCAGTCCCTGCGCCGCTGGTCCGCCCGCGACGTCTTCGGCCAGACCGCCGCCAGCTTCGTCGATGAATGGACCACGGCCGACGACCGCACCGTGAAGGTGAAGCTGAAGCGTCCCTTCCCCCTGCTGGCCGACGCCATCGGCAAGCCCAACGGCATGGTCCCCGTCATCATGCCGGAGCACCTGGCCAAGACCGACCCGAACCGCCAGGTCACGGAGATGATCGGCTCCGGCCCCTACCGCTTCATCGCCCGCGAGTTCGTCCAGGGCAGCCACGTCGCCTACCAGCGCTTCGACGGCTACGTCCCCCGCCAGGAAGCGCCGGATTGGACCACCGGCGGCAAGGTCGCCAAGATCGAGCGCATCGAGTGGAAGGTGATCACCGATCCCTCCACCGTCGCCGCCGCCCTGCAGAACCAGGAGATCGACTGGTGGGAGCAGGTCCAGCCCGACCTGCTGCCCCTGGTCAAGCGCATGCAGCACCTGCGCGTCCAGAACACCAACCCCATCGGCTACAACGGCACGCTGCGCTTCAACCACCTGCACCCGCCGTTCAACAACCTCGCCGTCCGCCGCGCCGTCGCCCTCGGTCTCGTCCAGCAGGACTACATGCGCGCCGTCACCGGCAACGACGAAAGCCTCTTCGTCACCTGCAAGGCGCTCTTCCCCTGCGGCACCCGCTACGGCGAGGAGATCGGCAAGGACATCATCAAGGGCGACCTCGCCGCCGCCCGCGCCGCCCTGCGCGCCAGCGGCTACAACAACGAGAAGGTCGTCCTGCTCAACCCCGCCGACGTCCCCTCCATCGCCCCCTTCGGCCACGTCACCTTCGACTACTTCAAGAAGCTCGGCCTCAACGTCGAGCTGGTCGACACCGACTGGGGCAGCCTCGTCCAGCGCCGCAACTCGCGCGAGCCGGTGGAGCGTGGCGGCTGGTCCGTCTTCCACACCTGGTGGTTCGGCACCTCGCTCGCCCACCCCGCCATCTCCACCGTCATCCGCGGCCTCGGCGTGCGCGGCTGGGCCGGCTGGTTCGAGAACGCGAAGGTCGAAAGCCTCACCGCCGAATGGCTCTCCGCCGCCACGGAAGCGGAGCGCGACACGCTGGCCGCCGCCATCCACCGCGAGACGATGGACACGCTGCCCTCCCTGCCGCTGGGCCGCTTCTTCATCAACACCGCCTACAACCGCAACCTCCGCGGCATGCTGGAATGCACCTCGCCGCTGCCCTGGAACCTCGAATGGACCTGACCGCCGCATGACCACCATCGGCACGCTGCGCACCATCCGCCGCCACCCGGTCAAGTCCATGGCCGGGGAGGTGGTGCCGCGCGCCATCGTCGCCCATGCCGGGCTGGTGGGGGACCGCGCCTGGGCCTTCACCGACGCGGCCGGCCCGCCCCACTTCCCGTGGTTCACCGGCCGCACCCTCGGCCCCTACGTCACCTACCGGGCCAGCTTCGCCGACCCCGCCCGCACTTTGCAGGATGAGGCGCTGGAAGCCGCCTGGGCGCGCGGCAGCGCCGTCGCCCCGGCCCTGCCGAACGACACCGCCTTCGCCGTCCGCGTCGCCACCCCCCAGGGCACAAGCTACGCCATCGACGACCCGCGCCTGCGCGCCGAGCTGGAAGCGGCCACCGGCCGGCGCCTCGCGCTCCGCTTCGCCACCCGCGGCATGCAGGATTGCCGCCCGATCTCGCTGGTCACATCCCAGACCATCGCGGGCTTCGCCGCCGAGGCCGCCATCGCCCCCGACGCCGCCCGCTACCGCATGAACCTCGAATGGGACTGGCCCGGCGCCGAACCCTTCGCGGAGAACGCCCTGGTCGGCAAGCGCCTGGCCATCGGCCCGCGCCTGCAACTCGCCATCGTGGAACCCGATGCCCGCTGCGCCATGATCGGCCTCGACCCCGCCACCGGCGAGCCCGACCGCCTCGTCCTGCGCCGCCTCGCCGACCACCACGAAGGCAATCTCGGCCTCTACGCCGCCGTCCTGCGCGAGGGCGTCGTCACCGAAGGCGACGAGGTCCGCCTGCTGGACTGACCCCGCACCGCTCGAAGCCGTCGCGAAAGCGAAGCGGTCACAGAGGACACGGAGAACCACAGAGACCACAGAGCAGGCCCGATCAGGGCAGGCGAAACCCGCCCCTGTCGTCTTTCTTCTCTGTGCCCTCCGTGGCCCTCCGTGTCCTCCGTGACCCCTTCGCTTGCCGGCGCCGAAGCCGCCCGCCGGCCAACATCAAGCTCCCCCAGCCCCCGCCTGCCGATTTTGCAACGCAGCCCGTGTCGACAATCAATGACATGGGTGCAAAACCGAGACTACCATCGCTCCGCCCACGAATATCGGAGTGACCCATGCCGGCATCCCCCCGTATCGGTCGGCGCACCGCGCTCGGCCTGCCCCTGCTCGGCGCCGCCATGGCCAGCGGCCTCGCCCGCCCCGCCATCGCCCAGGGCGCCGCCCGCATCCTGCGCTTCGTGCCGCACGCCAACCTCACCTCGCTCGATCCGCTCTGGTCCAACACCCTCATCTCGCTGAACCACGCCTACATGGTCTGCGACCAGCTCTACGGGCTCGATGACGGCCTCATCCCCCGCCCGCAAATGGCCGAAGGCCACACCCTCTCCGCCGACCAGCTCACCTGGACCTTCACCCTGCGCGAGGGCCTCTTCTTCCACGACGGCGAAAAGGTCCTCGCGAAGGATGCCGTCGCCTCCATCAACCGCTGGTCCAAGCGCGACGCCTTCGGCCGCCGCATGGCCTCCCAGCTGGCGGAAATGAAGGCGCTCGATGACCGCCGCTTCGAGATCAGGCTGAACAAGCCCTTCTCCCACCTGCTCTACGGCCTCGGCGGCACCTTCTGCTTCATCCACCCCGAGCGCATCGCCAACACCGATGCCTTCACCGCCATCACCGACCCCATCGGCAGCGGCCCCTACCGCTTCGTGCGCGAGGAATGGGTCGCCGGCGCCTCGGCCGGCTACGTCCGCAACGACAAATACGTCCCGCGCCAGGAACCGGCCGCCTTCTGGTCCGGCGGCAAGGTGGCGCATTTCGACAAGGTGGACTGGCGCATCCTGCCCGATGCCGCCACCGCCTCGGCCGCCCTGCAAAAAGGCGAGGTCGACTGGCTGGAACGCCCGCTGCTCGATCTGCTGCCCGTCCTGCGCCGCGCCCCGGGCGTGCGCGTGGAACCGCTCGACCCGCTCGGCTTCTACGGCATGATCTACTTCAACCAGGCCGCGCCCCCCTTCGACAACCCGCAGCTGCGCGCCGCCCTGCTGCCCGCCATCCGCCAGATCGACTTCATGCAGGCCATCGTCGGCGACGCGACCGACCTCTCCCGCACCGGCGTCGGCATGTTCACCCCCGGCTCCCCCTTCGCCAGCACCGCCGGCCTCGATGCCATCACCGGCCCGCGCAGCCTCGACCGCGCCCGCCAGCTCATCCGCGACGCCGGCTACAAGGGCGAAAAGATCGTCCAGCTCGTCCCCGCCGAACTACCGGCCCCCAACGCCATGGGCGAGGTGGCGCGCGAACTGTTCAAGGCCCTGGGCCTGAACCTGGACTACCAGACCATGGACTGGGGCACGATGATCGGCCGCATCCAGTCCAAGGACCCCACCGTGGTGCGCGGCTGGAACGTCTACTGCATCGCCTGGGCCGGCCTCTGGCCCTCCAACCCCGGCAGCCACATCCCGCTCTACGGCTCCAACCCCAACCAGAAGATGGAAGACCTCCGCGACGCCTGGTTCGACGCCCCCGACCTCGCCGCCCAGCAGAAGGTCACGGCGGACATGCAGCTCCTCGGCTTCCAGGAACCGCCCTACATCCCGATCGGCCAGTACTTCATCCCGCAAGCCTACCGCACCGGCCTCGGCGGCTTCGTGAAGGCGGCCAACACCCTCCTCTGGGGGGTGCGGAAGTCGTAAGGGAGGAAAGCAAGCGGTTCTTTTTTGAAAGAAAGAACCAAAAAACTTTCCCCCTCTGCCCAACCTCCCCAACTCGTAGGGCGGGTCGCGAAGCGGACCCGCCACCTTCCCTTGAAACCCTTGCCAACCGAACGACCGGACCGCCCCTCCGGCCCCTCATTTTCCTGTCAAACACAATATTTCTCATAAAATAAAATTTTTTCCTATTTCACCGGCCTTGCCTGTGCGATCCTCGCCGGTGATGCCAAACCAACCCGCCGCTCCGGTCGAAGCCGACGCCCCGCGCCTCCTGGCGTGGCTGGGCACGCACGCCCGGATTCCGGCCCCGCTCAAGCTCCTGCTGCTGGCCCTGCTGGCCGCCATCTCGGTGGCCGACCTCACGCGCCGCACGCTGCGCCGGCCCCGCAAGGATTGGTATCTCTCCCCCGAACTCGACGCCGCCGAACACCCGGACTCCCTCTGGGACGACCGCGCCCTGCGCAAGATCCGCCGCCAGCGCGCCTGGATCGGCTGGATTCTGCGTTTCGCGCCGCACCTGGGCATGTCCCTGTCCGGCCGGCGCGCGCCCGCAGTCTGCCCGCCGCCGTCCGCCCGCGCGCCGCCATGCCCGGCGCACGCCCCCATTCACCCCGAATCCGTCGCGAAAACCCCGCCTCCGGCGGCGATGACTCACGCCCGCAGCCCTGGCCGCCCGTCAAAGCCCCTTGGGGAATGCGCTCCTGCGGCAGGGCAGGGCAGTCGCACCTGCCCCCACATCCACAACTTGCAGGCAATCAAGCCCTCTCCCCTTGGGGGAGAGGGTTGGGTGAGGGGTCAGCCCATCAGCGCCCCATCTGCGACAGCCTTGTCCAGGCAGAGCGCCGTCAGTTGACCCGCCGCGCCGGCACCTCCGGCTCCTTCTCCACCAGCGTCAGCCGCGGCGGCCCCGCCGGCACCTGCGCCACCATCCCCACGCCCTCGGCCGCCGCCGCCGCGGCCGCCTTCGGCCTGGGCATCGGCAGGGTGGTCCGCATCAGCGCCGCCAGGAAGCTCCGCCCCCACAGCGCCGGCGTCCGGTCCTCGATCGCCTGCCACAGCCGCTCCCAGCGCTGCTGGCGCTCGGAAAGGTCCATCTTCAACGCCGTATCCAGCGCCTCGGCCATCGCGTCGGGGTCGTGCGGGTTCACCAGCAGCGCATCCGGCAGCTGCCGCGCGGCCCCTGCGAAGCGCGACAGGATCAACACGCCGGGGTCCTCCGGGTTCTGCGCCGCCACGTATTCCTTGGCCACCAGGTTCATCCCGTCGCGCAGCGGCGTCACCAGCCCGACGCGCGCCAGCCGCATGAACCCGGCCACCGTGTTGCGGTCCGTGTTGCGGGAGACGATGCGCAGCGGCTGCCAGTCCGCCTCGCCCAGATCGGCGTTGATCGCCCCGGCCTCGGCATCCAGCGCCGCGCGCAGCGTGCGGTAGCTCGCCACGTCCTTGCGGCTCTCGGCGGCGATCTGCAGCATCACCACCTCGCGGCGCCATTCCTCGTGCTTCTCCAGCAGCACCCGCAGCCCGCCCAGGCGCTGCATCAGCCCCTTGGTCGGGTCCAGCCGGTCGATCCCCAGGATCAGCTTCTGCCCATCCAGGCTCCGCCGCAGCTTCTCCCCCGGCGCCGAATAGGCCATCCGCGCCGCCGTGCGCGCAAAGGCCTGCGCCTCGATCTCCACCGGGAACACCCCCAGCTTCACCCGCCGCCCCTCGAACACCAGCGCATTGCTCGGCAGCCGCTGCGCGCCGGCCAGCTGCGTCGCCGCCGCGGCGAAGTTCGCCAGGTCGTTGTCGGTCTGGAACCCCAGCAGGTCCGCCGCCAGCAGGTCGCGCACCAGGGCGGCCACCTCGGGGGCGGCGGCCAGCACGTCGGGGGCGGCGAATGGAATGTGCAGGAAGAACCCGATCGGGCACTTCACCCCGCGCGCCCGCAGGCAGGCCGCCAGCGGCATCAGGTGGTAGTCGTGGATCCAGATCGCATCCGTCGGCCGCAGCAGCGGCTGCAGGGAGGCCGCGAATCGCGCATTCACCTCGCGGTACAGCCGCGCATCGCGCCGGTCGAAGCGCATCAGCTCCGGCATCGTGTGCAGCAGCGGCCACAGCACGCCGTTGCTGAAGTTGTTGTAGTAGCGGTCGTGCTCGTCCTGGGTCAGGTCCACGGTGGCATAGTCCACGCCCTGGGCGCTCTCCACCTTCGCCAGAGCCGCCGTCGGCCCGTCGCTGATCGCCCCGCTCCAGCCGAACCACAGCCCGCCGCGCTTCTCCATCAGCCCGTCGAGCGCGACCGCCAGCCCCCCCGCGCGCGCACCGGCCGAGGGCAGCGGAACCCGGTTCGACACGACAACCAGGCGATTCATGCAGGCTCTCCCACGCGGCTTGCCACCGTCAGCCGCCGAACCTGCACCGAAGAAATGGCGAGATAACGGCAAAGTGAGCCCGTAACGGAAAAATCCTCCTGCGTGTAGCCGGAATCTTCCCCCCTGGTCAGCCGGGCCAAGGAATGGAATTCTGCGCCCATGGACAAGAAACTCGCTGAGACACTGACCGGGTGGCGCCGGCACCTCCACGCAAACCCCGAGCTCTCGCTCAATGAACGCAACACATCAGCGTTCGTCTGTGAACGCTTGAAGGAGCTGGGAATTCCCTTCGTCGCCGGCGTCGGCGGCCACGGCGTCGTGGCCACCATCACCCGCGGCAACTCCAACCGCAGCGTCGGCCTGCGCGCCGACATGGACGCGCTGCCGATCACCGAGACCACCGGTCTGCCCTATGCCTCCACCACCCCCGGCGTCATGCACGCCTGCGGCCATGACGGCCACACCACCTCGCTGCTGGGCGCCGGCGCCCTGCTGATGGCCGATCCCAACTGGGCCGGCACCGTCCACCTCGTCTTCCAGCCGGCCGAGGAAGGCGGCGGCGGCGCCATGAACATGATCAAGGATGGCCTGTTCAGCCGCTTCCCGATGGAATCGATCTACGGCTACCACAACTGGCCGGGCCTCGAGGCCGGCACCGTCATGGTCCACGAGGGCCCCTGCATGGCCGGCGGCGGCCGCATCGACATCACCATGGAAGGCCTGGCCGGCCACGCCGCGCTGCCCCACCTCACGCGCGACCCGATGCTGGCCGCCGGCCACGTGCTGGTCGCCCTGCAATCCGTCGTCGCCCGCAACGTCGATCCGCTGGATACCGCCGTCGTCACCATCGGCACGATCGAGGGCGGCAAGGCCGCCAACCAGATCCCCTCCAAGGTCACCATGCGCGGCACCCAGCGCTTCTACCGCAACGAGGTGCGCGACCTGCTCTCCGAAAGCATCGCCCGCGTCGCCAACGGCATCGCCGCCACCTTCGGCATGAAGGCCCATGTCGATGTCAGCGTCGGCATCGGCCCCACCGTCAACCACAAGCCCAACGCGGGCCTCGCCGTGGAGGCCTGCGCCGAGGCCGGCATCCCCGTCCGCACGGATCTCCAGCCCGCCATGACCGGCGAGGATTTCTCCTGGTTCCTGCACGAGAAGCCCGGCGCCTTCGTCTGGATCGGCAACGGCCCCAGCGAGCCGGGCAAGGACCTGCACAACGACGCCTACAACTTCAACGACGACATCCTGCCGAACGCCTCCGGCTTCCTCGCCGGCATCGCCCGGCGCGCCCTGAGGGGCTGACCATGCCAATCCGGCGCCGGCTTCTCCTGCTGGCGCCGGTCCTGGCCGCGGCGACCCAACCCGCCTCCGACTCCGACCGCGCCGCGATTCGCCGCACCATCGAATCGCAGCTCGAAGCCTTCCAACGCGATGACGAAGCCGCCGCCTTCGCCATCGCCAGCCCGATGATCCAGGCCCTGTTCGGCACCCCGGCCGCCTTCATGGCCATGGTCCGCACCGGCTACCCCCCGGTCCACCGCCCGCGCAGCGTCGACTTCACCGACCTCGTGGAGGAGGATGGCCGCCTGGTCCAGAAGGTCGAGCTGATCGGCCCCGACGGCCGGCCGGCCCTCGCGCTCTACACGATGCTCCGCACGCCCGAAGGCTGGCGCATCGACGGCTGCATGCTGGTGGCCAGCGAGAGACCCGCCGCCTGAAGCCCGGCCTCGGCCAGCAGGGCAGGGGTCACCGCCGCGGGTGACGCCGCCACCAGGGCCGCCGCCCGC
>CANHCJ010000061.1 GCA_947458025.1 Rhodospirillales bacterium
ACCAAAAAACTTTTGCCCGTTTGCGCGGCGGCTAGCCCCGGCGCAAAGGAGTAAAGTCTTTTTGCTTCTTTTTTTCAGAAAAAGAAGACTCTTGCTTGGGGAGAATGAAGATGCGCCACGTCCTGGCCGCCATGATCCTGCATGAGGCGAACAGCTTCGCCGACCCGGCGCCGCTGGCGCATTTCGAGCGTCAGGGCGTGGTGCGCGGGGCGGAGATCGGGCCGCGCTTCGGGCCGACGCGCACCGAGATGGGCGGGTTCCTGGCCGCCGCCGCGGCCGAGGGGTGGCGGCTGACCACGCCGGTGGCGGTGCCGTGCTCGCCGGCCGGGCCGATGGATGCGGCGGCCTTCGGCGCGATCCGCGATGCGCTGGTGGCCGGCGCGCGGGCGGCGGGCCCGGTGGACGGGGTGCTGCTGGGGCTGCACGGGGCCTGCGTGGCGGTGGGCGAGGACGATGCCGACGGGGCGCTGGCGCAGGCGGTGCGCGATATCGTGGGGCCTGAGGTGCCGATCGTGGTGACGCTGGATCCGCACAGCAACGTCTCCGACCGGCTGGCGAAGGCGGCCAATGCGATCACGGCCTACCGCACGCATCCGCATGTCGATCACTTCGAGACGGCGACGCGGGCGGCTTCGATCCTGAAGCGGGCGATGGACGGGGAGATCCGGCCGCGGGTGCATCTGGCGCGTTCGTGGCAGATGCGCGGGTTCGATTCCACGCGCACCACGCCGCCGGACGGGCCGGCGCGGCGGGGCCAGGCGATCGCGCGGGCGATGGAGGCGGCGGACCCGGGGGTGATCGAGGTGAGCCTGCAATCGGGCTTCGTGCTCGCCGATGTGTGGCACGTCGGCCCCTCCGTGGCGGTGACGGCCGATGGGGACGACCCGCGCTTCGCCGCGCTGGGCGCGAGGCTGGTGCGGTTCTGCTGGGACGAGCGCTACAACGACACGGTGAAGATGCACACGGTGGCCGAGGCGCTGGCCGCCGCGCGGGCGGTGCCGGCGGGGCCGGGGCCGGTGGTGGTCTCCGATTTCGGGGATGCGCCCGGGGGCGGGGGCTATGGCGATGCCACCGCGGTGCTGCGGGCGCTGCTGGACGACCCGGTGCCGGGGGCGGTGTTCGCCTCCATCGCCGATCCGGCCTGCGCCGCGGCGGCGCGGGCGGCCGGGGTGGGGGCCGAGGTGCGGCTCTCGCTCGGGGGGCATATCGCGCCGGCGCATGGCGGAGGGCCGGTGGAGGAGACGTTCCGGGTGCTGGCGCTGTCGGACGGGCGCTTCGTGCACGAAGGGCCCTATACGCCGGGGCAGGTGGGGCAGTTCGGGCCCTCGGCGCTGGTGGAATGCCGGGGCATCCGGGTGATCGTTTCCACCTGGCAGCGCAATATCCTCGACCTTCAGCAGCTGAAGATCTTCGGAATCGACCCGAGCCAGCCGCCGCTGATCGCCATCAAATGCATGGACGCGTTCCGCGCCGCCTTCGCACCGATCGCACGCGCAGCCATCGCCTGCGAATCCGGCGGGGTCTCCAGCCGGGTACATACCTCGCTGACCTGGACCAAACCCCGCCGCCCGATCTGGCCGCTCGACCCCGACGACACGGTCGCCGCGGCGGCGGGGTGGCGGTAGGGAAGGAAGGCCAGGGCTCCGCCCTGGACCCGCTGGGGCCTTAGGCCCCAGACCCCATCACTTTTCCGCCTTCGGCGGGGAGGGGCCGTCGAGGCGGTGGAGAGACCCGGGCGGCCCCTCCCCGCCGAAGGCGGAAGGTCACGTGGGTCCAGGGACCTCAGGTCCCTGGTGGGGTCCAGGGGCGACGCCCCTGGCCTTGCTTCGCTCCGCTACCGTGCCGGGCGGGCGTTCATGGCGACGGTTCGTTCGTCCATGCGGGGGGTGTAGGTGATGGATTTGCGGGTGGCCCAGAAGTTGATGAGTTGGTGCAGGGGGATGATGGCGACGTCGTTGGTGGCCATTTCGACGGCTTGGATCAGCAGGCGTTCGCGTTCGGCGGGGTTGAAGGTGGAGAGGGCGCGGTCGGTGAGGGTGTCCATGGCGGGGTTGCTGTAGCGGCGTTGGTTGCTGGCGCCGCGGCCGGCCTTGGGGTCGAAGGTTCCGATGATGTTGACCAGGAGGTAGCCGGCTTCGGCGGTGTTGGAGCCCCAGCCGCCGAGGGCGGCGGAGAATTCCTGGCGGGCGCTGCGGGCGGAGAAGCCGTTCCAGGGCAGGGCTTCGACGGTGGTTTGCACGCCGATGCGGGTCCACATCTGGGCGACGGCCTGGGTGGTTTGGCTGTCGTTGGGGTAGCGGTCGTTGGGGGTGTGCAGGGTGAGCTTGAAGCCCTGGGGGTAGCCGGCTTCGGCGAGGAGTTTGCGGGCTTCGTCGGGTGCGTAGGGTGGGACCTTGACGTTGGGGGCGTAGGAGTAGGTGCCGGGCGGGAGCCATTGGCCGGTGGGGTCGGCGGTGCCGGACATGACGCGGTCGGCGATGGCCTGGCGGTTGATGGCGATGGACAGGGCGCGGCGGACGCGGACGTCTTCGAAGGGGCTTTTGTCGAAGGGCTTGCCGGCGTTGTCGGTGACGAAGGGTTCCGGCGTGGCGCGGTTGCGGTGCAGGCCGATGTAGATGGTGCGCAGGCCCTGGATGGAGACGACGGAGAGCTTGGGGTCGGATTTGAGGCGGGGGATGTCGGCGGCGGGGGGGACGTCGATCATGTCCACGTCGCCGGCGAGCAGGGCGGCGACGCGGGCGCCGGGGTTGGGGATGAAGCGGAAGGTGACGCGTTCCCAGGCGGGTTTTTCCTTGGCCCAGCCTTCGTAGCGGGTGAGTTCGGTGCGGTCGCCGTTGGCGAAGCGGGTGAGGCGGAAGGGGCCGGAGCCGATGGCGGCGCGGCCGGAGTTGTAGTCTTCGGTGGCGGCACCCTCGCCGTGTTTGCGCGAGACGATGTGGATGCTGACCATGTCGATGGGCAGGTTGGGGGTGGGGCGCGCGGTGTGGATGCGCAGGGTGGTGGCGTCGATCGCTTCCACGCGGGAGATGGCGCGGATCATGCCGGCGAAGCCGCCGGGGCTGTTGGGCACGTTGGGGATGCGGGCGAAGGTGAAGGCGACGTCGTCGGGCGTGACGGGGGTGCCGTCGTGCCAGGTGGCGTTCGGGCGCAGCTTGAGTTCCCACATGGTCTCGCCGATCGGGGTCCAGCTGGCGGCCAGGCCGGGGGTGAGTTCGGCGGTGGGGGTGCGTTCGACGAGGCGTTCGTAGACATGGAGCGCCAGGCCGTTGTTGGGGGCGGCGTTGTAGAAATGCGGGTCGATGGAGGTGATGGGGGCGGCCATGGCGGCGGTGAGGTGCTGTGCCTGGGCCGGAAGGGGGGCGGCCAGCGCCAGGAGGGCGGGCAGGGCCCGATGGATGGCGGTGCGGGGCATGGCGTGCTCCTGTACGGAATGATCCGAGTCTAGCGGGGCGGCGGGGGCGGGGCCAAGGGGGCGGGGCTTTCGCGCCGGCGGTTGGTTCGTGCTATCGGGGCTGGAAGCACTGCCGGCCGGAATGGCCGGACGGGAAGGCGAGGGGATTCTGATGCGGAAGATGCGGTGGGGCGCGGCGATTCTGGCCGCGGCGGTGGCGGGTGCGCCGGTGCAGGCCGGGGCGCAGACGCTGACGCTGGCGGTGGCGGCGGCGCCGACGAGCGTGGATCCGCACTATCACAACCTGGGGCCGAACAACGCGCTGTCGATGCACATCTACGGGGCGCTGGTGGACACCGATGCGGCGGCCAAGCCGCGGCCGGGGCTGGCGCTGTCGTGGCGGGCGGTGGACGACACGACATGGGAGTTCAAGCTGCGGCCGGGGGTGACGTTCCATGACGGGGCGGCGTTCACCGCCGAGGACGTGGCCTATACGATCGCGCGGGTGCCGACGGTGAAGAACTCGCCGGGCAGCTTCCTGCTGTTCACGCGCGCGGTGACCGGGGTGCAGGTGGTGGATCCGCTGACCGTGCGCATGACCACGCGCGGGGTGACGCCGCTGCTGCCGGTGGACATGACGCAGGTGCACATCCTGCCCAAGGGGCTGGGGGCGGAGCCGGCGACGGAGGACTTCAATTCCCTGAAGCATGCGATCGGCGCGGGGCCGTTCCGGGTGACCGCGTGGCGGCCGAGCGACCGGGCGGAGCTGGCGCGCAACGACGCCTACTGGGGGCCGAAGCCGCATTGGGAGCGGGTGGTGTATCGGATGATTCCGAACGACTCCGCCCGCACCTCCGCCCTGCTGGCCGGCGACGTGGACGTGATCGAGGCGGTGCCGACGCAGGACCTGGCCAAGCTGCGCACCGATAAGCGTGTGGCGATGGCCGAGGCGGTTTCGCTGCGCGTGGCCTACCTGATGCTGGATCTTTCGCGGAAGGACGGGCAGCCCTTCGTGCAGGGGCCGAACGGGGAGGCGCTGACCACCAACCCGTTCCAGGACGTGCGGGTGCGGCGCGCGCTTTCGCTGGCGATCAACCGGCAGCTGATCGTGGACCGGGTGATGGAGGGGGCGGCGGTGCCGACCGGGCAGTTCCTGGCGCCGGGCAGCTTCAGCTACGTGGCGGACCTGGAGCCGCCGAAGCAGGACCTGGCGGAGGCCAGGCGGCTGCTGGCCGAGGCGGGGTATCCGAACGGGTTCCGCATGACGCTTCACGGGCCCAACGACCGCTATGTGAACGACGAGAAGATCATCCAGGCGATCGGGCAGATGTGGAGCCGGGCCGGGGTGCAGACCAAGGTGGAGGCGATCACCTGGCCGAGCTTCATCGGGCGGGCGAGCAAGCAGGAGTTCTCCGCCTTCTTCGCGGCCTGGGGCATCACCTCCGGCGAGGCTTCCAACCCGCTGCGGGCGATGGTGGCGACGTTCGATGCGCAGAAGGGCATGGGTTCGGCCAATCGCAGCCGCTATTCGAACCCGGCGCTGGATGCGGTGATCGAGCGGGCCTCGGCGATCACCGACGATGCGCGGCGCGAGCAGGCGCTGATCGATGCGACGCGCCAGGCGATGGCGGACGTGGCGCTGATCACGCTGTACCAGCAGAAGAACATTTGGGGCATGAAGCCGAACCTGCGCTATGTGGCGCGGGCCGACGAGGCGACGCGGGCCGCCGATGTCAGCGTGGCGCCGTAGCATGGGTATGGGGATGAACCGATGACGCGGCGGGACAAGGCATGACGACCTGGATGCTGCGCCGCCTGATCCAGGCGGCGTTCGTGATGCTGGTCATGACGGTGATCGTGTTCATCGGCGTGAACGTGATCGGCGACCCGGTGGAGATCCTGATCTCGCCGGAGGCCGACCAGGCGGAGCGCGCGCGCGCGGTGGCCGCGCTGGGCCTCGACAAGCCGCTGTGGGAGCAGTACTGGCGGTTCCTTTCCGGCGCGCTGCAGGGCGACCTGGGCCGCAGCTTCGTGTTCAACGAGCCGGCGCTGAAGCTGATTGCCCAGCGCATGCCCGCGACGCTGGAGCTGGCGATCACGGCGGTGCTGCTTTCGGTGATCATCGGCATCCCGCTGGGGCTTTATGCGGGGCTCAAGCCGAATTCGATCGGCGGGCGGATCATCATGGGCGGCTCCATCCTGGGGTTCTCCCTGCCCACCTTCTGGGTGGGGCTGATGCTGATCATGGTGTTCGCGGTGCAGCTGGGCTGGCTGCCGAGCACCGGGCGCGGGCCGACGCGCGAGCTGTTCGGGGTGCACTGGAGCTTCCTGACCTGGGACGGGCTGCGGCACATGGCGCTGCCGGCGCTGAACCTGGCCTTGGGCAACATCGCGCTGGTGCTGCGCCTGACGCGCGCGGGCGTGCGCGAGAACCTGCCGATGGACTACGTGAAGTTCGCGCGCGCCAAGGGCATCTCGCCCAACCGGGTGGTGTTCGTGCACGTGCTGAAGAACATCCTGATCCCGATCGTGACGGTGGTGGGGCTTGAGATCGGCGGGCTGATCGCCTTTGCGGTGGTGACCGAGAGCGTGTTCGCCTGGCCCGGGATGGGCAAGCTGATCATCGACAGCATCAACGTGCTGGATCGGCCGGTGATCGTGGCGTACCTGATGATGATCGTGCTGCTGTTCGTGGTGATCAACCTGATCGTGGACCTGCTCTACACGGTGCTCGATCCGCGCGTGCGGCTGGAGACCAAGGAATGAGCGCGACGTCCCAGGAAGCGGCGCCGATGCCGCCGAAGCAGGAGACGCCGTTCCGGCGCTTCATCTCCGAGTATTCGGAAAGCCCGGTGGCGGTGGTGAGCTTCATCGTGGTGGTGCTGATCGTGGCGATCGCGCTGCTGGCGCCGTGGATCTCGCCGCAGGACCCCTATGACCTCGCGCAGCTGGACATCATGGACGGGCGGCAGCCGCCGGGCAGCCGCTCCATGGAGACGGGCCTGTTCTTCTGGCTCGGCACCGACGACCAGGGGCGCGACATGCTGTCGGGCATCATGTACGGGCTGCGCATCTCGCTGGGCGTGGGGGTGGGCTCGGCGGTGATCGCCTGCATCATCGGCTCGGCGCTGGGGCTGATCGCGGCGTTCGCGGGCGGCAAGGTGGATACCGGCATCATGCGGCTGGTGGACCTGCAGCTTTCGTTCCCGGCCATCCTGGTGGCGCTGATGATCCTGGCCTTCCTGGGCAAGGGCGTGATGAACGTGATGCTGGCGCTGGTGATCGTGGAATGGGCGCGCTTCGCCCGCACCGCGCGCAGCGCCGCGCTGGTGGAGGCGCGGCGGGAATACATGGAGGCGGCCAAGTGCCTGGCGCTGCCGCAATGGCGGCTGGTGTTCCGGCACATGCTGCCGAACTGCATGCCGCCGATCATCGTGATCTTCACCATCCTGGTGGCGCGTTCGATCACGCTGGAGGCGACGCTGTCGTTCCTGGGCCTCGGCGTGCCGATCACCGAGCCCTCGCTGGGGCTGCTGATTGCCAATGGCTACCAGTACATGCTGTCGGGCAAGTACTGGATCAGCTTCTACCCGGGCATCGCGCTGCTGGTGACGATCATGGCGATCAACCTGGTGGGCGACCAGATGCGTGATGTGCTGAACCCGAGGTTGAAGCGATGAGCGAGCTGACCCTCGACGTCCAGGGGCTTTCGACGCACTTCCTCACCCGCGGCGGCGTGGTGAAGGCGGTGGAGGACATCTCCTTCTCCGTGCCGCGCGGGCGGGTGCTGGGGTTGGTGGGCGAATCCGGCTCCGGCAAGTCCGTGACCGGGTTTTCCGTGATCGGGCTGGTGGACCCGCCCGGGCAGATCGTGCGCGGGAAGATCCTGTTCCAGGGCCGGGACCTCACGAAGCTCGACGAGCGGGAGTTGCGCGACCTGCGCGGCAACCGCATCGCGATGATCTTCCAGGACCCGATGATGACGCTGAACCCGGTTCTGCGCATCGACACCCAGATGATCGAAACCGTGCTGGCGCATGAGAAGGTGCCGCGCGAGGCGGCCCGCCAGCGGGCGCGCGATGCGCTGGGGATGGTGGGCATCCCCTCGCCCGATGAGCGGCTGGTGAGCTATCCGCACCAGTTCTCCGGCGGGATGCGCCAGCGCGTGGCGATCGCGATCGCGCTGCTGCACCGGCCGGACCTGATCATCGCCGACGAGCCGACCACGGCGCTGGACGTGACCATCCAGGCGCAGATCCTGGCCGAGGTGCAGAAGCTGGCGCGCGAGGTGGGCACGGCGCTGATCTGGATCACGCACGACCTTTCGGTGATCGCGGGCCTCGCGGACGACATTGCCGTGATGTACGCGGGGCGGATCGTGGAATCCGGCTCGGTGAGCGAGGTGCTGGACCGACCGATGCACCCCTACACGCATGGGCTGATCGGCAGCGTGCCGAGCCGCAACGCGCGCGGCACGCGGCTGCGGCAGATCCCGGGCATGACGCCCTCCATGCTGAACCTCGGGCCGGGCTGTGCCTTCCGTGCGCGCTGCGCCCGGGCCGATGCGGCCTGCGCGGCCGACCCGCAGCAGAGCACGCCGGTGGCCGGGCGCACGCTGCGCTGCTTCCACCCGCAGCTGGAGGTGACGGCGTGAGTGCGACGACGAACAACGCGGCGGCCCCGAACGCGGCGCAGGGCGCCGCGGCAGTTATCGAGCTGCGCGGCATCTCCAAGCGCTTCGGCAAGTCGCTGGACGTGGCGGCGAAGATGGCCCAGGGGCTGAAGCGCGCCATGGGCGGCACGGTGCCGAACACGGTGGTGCGCGCGGTGGACAACGTGGACCTCACGGTGCGCCGCGGCGAGGTGGTGGGGCTGGTGGGCGAATCCGGCTGCGGCAAGTCCACCCTGGGCCGGATGGTCGCCGGGATCATGCCGCCCTCCGACGGCACCGTGCTGTTCGAGGGGCGGGACATCCGCAGCTTCAACGCCGAGGAAGCGCGCCAGGCGAAGCTGAAGGTGCAGATGATCTTCCAGGACCCCTACGCCTCGCTCAACCCGCGCATGCGGGTGGACGAGATCGTGGGCGAGGCGCCGCGGGTGCACCGGCTGATCGGGCCGGAAGGCTACGACGCCTACGTGGACGCGCAGTTCCAGCGCGCCGGGCTCGACCCCGCCTACAAGCGGCGCTACCCGCACCAGTTCTCCGGCGGGCAGCGGCAGCGCATCGGGATCGCCCGGGCGCTGGCCGTGCAGCCGGAATTCCTGGTGTGCGACGAAGCCGTCGCGGCGCTGGACGTCTCGATCCAGGCGCAGATCCTGAACCTGTTCATGGACCTGCGCGAGCAGCTGGACCTGACCTACCTGTTCATCAGCCACGACCTGGGCGTGGTGGAACACCTGTCGGACCGGGTGGCGATCATGTACCTCGGCCGGATCGTGGAAGAAGCGCCGGCGGAGGAAATCTTCGCGCGCGCCAACCATCCCTACACCCAGGCGCTGCTGGCCGAAGTGCCGCGGATCGATACGCGCAAGCGGACCTTCACCGCGATCAAGGGCGAAATCCCCTCGCCCATCAACCCGCCACCTGGCTGCCACTTCCACCCGCGCTGCCCGCACGCGATGCCGATCTGCCGCGAACAGGCGCCCACCCTGGCCACGGTGGCGCCAGGACACCGCTCCGCCTGCCATCTGAACTCGGTGGGGTAGGGAAGGAAGGCCAGGGGCGCTGCCCCTGGACCCCGCTGGGGCCTTAGGCCCCAGACCCCGCGACTTTTTCCGCCTTCGGCGGGGAGGGGCCGCCCGGGTTTCTCCACCGCCTCGACGGCCCCTCCCCGCCGAAGGCGGAAGCTGATGTGGGTCCAGGGACCTCAGGTCCCTGGCGGGTCCAGGGCAGAGCCCTGGCCTTGCTTCCCTTCCTTCCCCGCGCGCGCGTTCGGCGCTAGGTTGCCGCAACGAGGTTGCTGGAGGGGATGACATGGCTCACACGCTGGAGAGTTTTGCCAAGGCTTGCGCGGCCGCGATTTCGGCGGACCCTGGGCCGGGCGGGCGGCAGAAGGTGTGTGAGTTGGTGCGCGAGGTGTTGCAGGACCCTGCCTTTGTTGCCGCGACCATCAAGGCGGACGGGCCGGAGCGGCAGGTGATCTACGAGGATCCGATCCACAAGTTCGCCATTCTTGCCCACAGCTATCATGGCGCCAAGGACAGTGCGCCGCATGATCATGGCCCCACCTGGGCGATCTATGGCCAGGCGACGGGCGAGACGATCATGACCGATTGGGAGAAGGTGGCCGAGCCGAACGGGGACGAGCCGGGCAAGGTGCGCCGCGTGCGCGACTACAAGCTGACGCCGGGCATGGCCTATGCGTATGAGCCTGGCGTGCTGCATTCGCCGCGGCGCGATGCCTCTACTACGCTGCTGCGCATCGAGGGGTTCAACCTCGGCAGCTACAAGCGCCACAAATACGTCGCGGTGTGAGGCAGCGGTGGCCGGGCTGTCGGGGCTGCGTGTTGTCCGGCTGAATGCCGCGCTGTTTCCGCCGAGCGCGTTCGAGCGCGCGGAGTGGGCGCGGGCCGGGATCGTGCCGGTGGAGGCGGAGGCCAATACGGTGGGGGAGCTGATCCCGATCGTGGCCGAGGCGGACGGGGTGTTCGCGATTTCCGTGTCGCTGCCCACGCCGGTGGTGGCGGCGATGAACCGGTGCCGGGTGATCTCCCGCCTGGGGACCGGCACGGACAAGATCGACGTGGCGCTGGCCAAGCAGCGCGGCATCCTGGTCACCAACGTGCCGACCTTCTGCATCGAGGAGCAGGCCGACCACACCATGGCGCTGCTGCTGGCGCTGGTGCGCAAGCTGCCGCCGATGCAGCGCGCCATGCGGGCCGGCGCCTACAACGCCGCCCAGGGGTTTTCGCGCGGCAACCGGCGGATGAACGGGCAGACGCTGGGGCTTGTGGGGTTCGGCAATTCGGCGCGGCTGACGGCGCAGCGGGCGCGCGGGTTCGGGCTGCGGGTGCTGGCCACACGGCGCAGTTCCACGAAGGTGGATCCTTCGCTCGGCGTGGAGATGACGGACCTGGCCACCGTGCTGCGCGAGAGCGACTACGTGTCGCTGCACCTGCCGCTGGCGGCCGAGACGCATCACATGATCGGGGCGGCGGAGTTCGCGGCGATGAAGCCGGGGGCGCTGTTCATCAACACCTCGCGCGGCGGGCTGGTGGACGAGGCGGCGCTGGAGGCGGCGTTGCGCAGCGGGCACCTGGGCGGGGCGGGGCTGGACACGTTCGAGCGGATCGACGTGTTCGCGGAGAACCCGCCGATGCCGCAATGGAGCCTGCTGGAGCTGGACAACGTGATTGCCACGCCGCACGTGGCGGCGAATTCGGTGGAGGCGGGGCAGGACGTGTCGCGCGGCGGGATCGAGAACCTGTGCGCGGTGCTGTCGGGGCACTGGCCGCGGCCGGAGCATGTGGTGAACGCGGGCGTGGTGCCGCGCGTGGCGCTGCGGCCGTGGCCGGGCTGAGACTGCCATGAAGATCGCGGTTTTCGGCGCCGGTGCGATCGGCGGGCACCTGGCCGCACGGCTGGTGCGCGGCGGGGCGGATGTGTCGGTGATCGCGCGCGGGGCGCATCTGGCGGCGATGCAGGCGCACGGGATTCGCATCGTCTCGCCCGATCTGGAGGCGACGCTTCCGGTGCGGGCGGGTGCCGATCCGGCGGCGTTCGGCGTGCAGGATGCGGTGCTGGTGACGGTGAAGGCGCCGGCGCTGCCGGTGGCGGCCCGCGCGATTGCGCCGCTGCTGGGGCCCGACACGGCCGTGGTGTTCGTGATGAACGGCATCCCGTGGTGGTATTTCCACGCCCATGGCGGCGCGTGGGACGAGCGGCGCGTGGCGCTGGCCGATCCCGGGGGTGTGGTGTGGGATGCGGTGGGGCCCGGCCGGGCGATCGGCGGCGTGGTCTATTCCGCGTGCACGGTGATCGAGCCCGGCGTGATCCAGGTGGCGCATCGGCGCAGCCGGCTGTTCCTGGGCGAACCGGACGGCACGCTTTCGGCGCGCATGGCGGCGATCGCGGCACCGCTGCGCGAGGGCGGGTTCCTGGTGGACGAGAGCCCACGCATTCGCGACGTGGTGTGGCAGAAGCTGGTGGGCAATCTGGCGAGCGGCCCGGCCGCGGTGCTGGGGGCGGTGGCGCCGAAGGCCTATTCCGTGGAGCCGGCGGTGGAGCGCGCGGTGCGCGCCTGCTACGCCGAGGGGCTGGCAGTGGCCGCCGCGATGGGCTGCCGGCCGGAGGTGGACGTGGACAGCCAGATCGAGCATGGCCGCGCCATGACGCATCGGCCGAGCATCCTGCAGGATCTGGAGCTGGGCCGGCCGATGGAGATCGACGGCATCTACGGCACGGCGCTGGACCTGGCGCGGCTGGCCGGGGTGGCGACGCCGACGCTGGACATGATGGTGGCGCTGATGGCGGTGCGGGCGCGGATGGCGGGGTTGTACTAGCGGAAGCGCCGCGCGGGGTGTCGGAAATCTTTACACGTGCCGCAACAGTGGCATGCAGACGTGAAGACCGCCAACCCATTGCGGGAACAGGAACAATTCGTGTTCGGAGCGCCCTGCATGCCGGGGGAGTGGGTTGCCGGACTGTCGGCATTCTTTGCGGTTCCGCTCCCGTGGCTCCCTCCTGCCCGGATAACTCATTGAATTGCCTTCGCGTCCGCGTCCGGCACGGAAATTGCAACGTTTCGTTTTGACTATTGATGAGGGACGGGCAATGGCACGGTTCGGACGGATCGCGACGGCGGCGGCGGGCTTGATGGCTCTGGCCAGCGCAGCGTCGGCAGAGGTGGTGGTGCTGAATTTCGAGGGTATCAATGCAACATACCCCTCATTGAACTATGCCGAGGTGCTGAACTTCTACAATGGCGGCACCAGCAACCAGGCCACCTCCGGCACCAACTACGGGATCTCCTTCACCTCCAATGCCCTGGCGATCTGCCTGAACACGCCGGGCAACACGGCCGGTTGTTCGAACACCTCCCGCGGCGGGCAGGGTGATCCCGGCTCGACGCGGGGCGGCCTGTTCTTCCTGTCGGGATCGCAGACCTTCATGAACGTGCCCGCCGGCTTCGATACCGGCTTCTCGTTCTTCTACAGCGCCGTCAGCCAGGTCGGCAGCGTGAGCGTCTTTGACGACCTGAGCGGAGGCGGCAACCTGCTGGCGACGATCAACCTGCCCACCACGCCCAGCTCGTGCGACAGCCAGTACAATGCGCAATTCTGCCCCTTCGTGCCGGTGGGCGTGGCGTTTTCCGGCACGGCGAGGTCGGTGTCGTTCGCCGGAGTTGCCAACCAGGTGGTGTTCGACGACGTGACCTTCGGCAGCGAGACGCCGGGCACGATCCCGGAGCCGCTGTCCGCGGCGCTGCTGGGGGCCGGGCTGCTCGGCCTCGCCGCGATGCGCCGCCGCCGCCCTGCCTGACGGGGCGACCAACCGCAGTTTCTGAGATTGCCTTGAACCTCCGCCGCGCGCGGGGGTTCTCCGTTGTGGCCATGCCCATGGCGGCGTGGTGCTGCTTGCGGCGGGTCGGGCGGGACGTTACGGTTCCGTTGCGCAACACTGAAGGTGTGCCATGGGCCGCAGGCTGGTGATCTTCGCCGATGGCACGGGCAATGCGTTCAGCACGCAGGAATCCAACATCTGGCGGCTCTACAACGCGCTGGACCGCAGCGATGCCGACCAGGTGGCCCGCTACATCCAGGGCGTCGGCACCTCGGGCCTGCGCCCCTATGCGCTGCTGGACGGGGCGACCGGCATCGGCGTGCCCTCCAACGTGCGCGAGCTGTACCGGTTCCTGTGCTGGAACTGGCGGCCGGGCGACGAGATCCTGATGTTCGGCTTCAGCCGCGGGGCGTTCACGATCCGCACGCTGATCGGGCTGATCCATCACGAGGGGCTGGTGCCGGCGGAGATCGACGGGCGCCGGGTGTCCAGCGACGAGATGGGGCGCAACACGAAGGCGGCGTGGCGGTCGTATCGGGCGAAGAGCTTCCCGGCGCGATGGTGGCAGCCGCAGATCGGGCTGGTGCGCCTGCTGCGCAACGCAGTGCTGGCCGGCTGGCGCATGCTGCGCGGCCAGGGCTGCTACGAGGCGGTGGCCGCGCAGACGCGGGCGCAGGGGCGCGACGAGGTGCGCATCCGCTACGTGGGCCTGTTCGACACGGTGGAGGCGTTCGGCGTGCCGTTCGACGAGCTGGGCACGGCCATCGACGCCACGCTGTGGCCGATCTCCTTCCGCAACCAGGTGCTGTCGCGCAAGGTGGACCAGGCGCGGCATGCGCTGGCGCTGGATGACGACCGGCGGACCTTCCATCCCGTGCGGTTCGAGCGCAGCGAAAAGGGATGCCAGGATATCCAGGAGCTGTGGTTCGCCGGCGCGCATTCGGATGTCGGCGGCGGCTACCCGGATGGCGAGCTGTCGCTGGTGCCGCTGGCCTGGATCGCCGAGGGGGCGCAGCAGGCGGGGGTGGAGTTCGATGAGGGGGCGATCCCGAAGCTGAAGGAGCAGGGATCGGCCTTCGGCCCGCGCCACGATCCGCGGCGCGGCACGGCGATGTTCTACCGCTATGCGCCGCGGCGGATCGAAGGCGGCGCGCGATGGGGCGGCCCGCCGGTGGTGCACGGCGCCGTGGCGCGCCGCATGCAGGACGGCAATGACGGCTACGCGCCGCTCACCCTGCCCGTGACGGCGTGCGAGCACCGTGCCGATGGCACGCCGGCGCCGCTTGTCGCGGGCCGTGCCGGCCAGGTGCCGGACCCCGGGATGCTGGCGTTTGCCGAGGATGCGATCTGGTGGCGCAGCGCGCTGTATTTCGTGCAGCTCGCGCTGGTGCTGGTGCTGGCGCTGCTGCCGGTGACGATGCCCTGGCTGTCCGACCAGCTGGCGTGGCTGGCGCAGTCGGCCGGGCGGGTGGGGCAGGTGTATGGCGAGGTCGATCGGGGCCTGTCGGCCAACCTGGGCAGCGTGCAGCGCGTGCTGGGCGGGCTGGTGCCGGACTATGCCGCGGCCTGGGTGCAGGCGATCCTCAACCATCCGCTGCTGACCGGGTTCGTGGCGCTGCTGCTCTGGCTGGTGCGGCGGCGCGACCAGGTGCTGCGCGATGCCGCGCGCGACTGCGCCCGCGCCGCCTGGTTCCCGGCCCCGGCGATGGCGGCCTCGGCC
>CANHCJ010000062.1 GCA_947458025.1 Rhodospirillales bacterium
AGCGCAGCAACGACCTGGATGACGATATTCCGTTCTGATTGGAGCAAGGCAGCAAGCGCGTTCTTTTTTGAAAAAAAAGAACCAAAAAACTTTTCCGACCTGGCGCCAGGGCACGACGACAAGCGAACGGATAAAGTCTTTTTGCTTCTTTTTCTTCAGAAAAAGAAGGCCTTGCTTTCCTCAGGCAATCTTGGCCACCGCCTCGACAACCTGCCCCCGCAGCCAGCGGTGGGCGGGATCCTGGTCGCGGCGGCGGTGCCAGTAGAGGCTGATCTCCGGCGCCGGGATGGGCACGGGCGGTTCGTAGCAGGCCAGGCCCAGCTCCGCCGCCACGGCGTTGGCGAACTGGCGCGGCAACGCGGCGATGAGGCGGCCGCGGGCCACGGCGAGCGCCACGGCGTGGAAATGCGGCAGGGCCAGCATCACCCGGCGGGCCCGGCCGATGCGGGCCAGGCCGGCATCGGTGAAGCCGTTGAGCGAGCCGTTCACCGAGCGCAGGGCGTGCGGCAGGGCGCAGAACAGGTCGAGCGGCATGGGCTCGCCTTCCGGCACCTCGGCCAGGGCCGCCATGCCCCGGGCCGCGACAACGGTGAACGGGGAGACGAACAGCGGGAGGCTGGCCACCCAGTCCAGGGTCTCGGCGGGGCCTTCCAGCGCGATGTCCACATCCTGCTCGCCCAGCAGCGTCGCGACATCGCCGCGGGCGTTGTCGACCAGGCGCAGCGTGATGCCGGGGGCGACGGCGGCGACGCGCTCGAACAGCTCCGGCATCAGCAGGTTGGAGAAGAAATCGGCGCCGGCGAGGGTGAAGATGCGCTCGGCGCGGGCGGGATCGAAGCCCGTGGCGGCAGCCAGCGCGCCCTCCAGCGCGGCGAGCGCCTCGGCGATGGGGGCGGCCAGCGCCTGGGCGCGGTCGGTGGGCACCATGGCGTTGCCCTGGCGCAGGAACAGCTCGTCCCCCAGGGCATGGCGCAGGCGCGACAGGGCGGCGCTGACCGCGGGCTGGGAGAGGGCCAGGCGGTCGCCGGCGCGGGTCACGCTGCGCTCGCGCAGCAGGGCGTGGAAGACGCGCAGCAGGTTGAGGTCGAAGCTGGCGAAGTTCATCGGCCCCTGCCCCATCCAGCCGCGTGATGCAGGGTATCGCGACATGCGATTTCCGTTCGCGTGCGCCAGGCCATAGGGATTGGGCGGCGGCCGGCTGGCCCCGCGACCCCATGCTCCCTGCAAAAAGGAAAGGCTCCGATGCCCGACACCATGCCCCCTGCTGCCCTGTCCCTGCCGGTTGTGATTGGCCCCGCTGACGGGGAGCGGCTGAGCGTGCTGGGCGCGCCGATGCTGGTCAAATCCGATGCGGCCGCGGCCGCGGTGTTCCTGGCCGACCACACCGTGCCGCCCGGCTACGGCGTGCCGCCGCACATCCATGATGGCGAGGACGAGGTGTTCTACATCCTCGACGGCGAACTGACCCTGGTGAGCGCCGCGGGCGAGGCGAAGGCACGGCCGGGCGACACGGCGGTGCTGCCGCGCGGGGCGATGCATGGGTTCCGCAACGACAGCGCGGCGCCGGTGCGCTTCCTGGTGATCGTCGCCGACGGGCGCCAGGCGATGTCGATGTTCCGGGCGCTGGACAAGCTGCCGGCCCCGACGCCGGAGAGCGTGGGCGCGGTGTGCGCGGCGCACGGGGTGCGCTTCGCCTGACCGCGGCGGGCCTGGGCGATCGCGCTCTAGGCTCGCGCGCGCGCGTAGTATAAACAGATGCGGCACGCGGCCCTGTCCGGCATGGACGGGGCCGTTGTGCGTGACTGCGTGGTATCGCACAACGCAGGGGGGAGGATGGCTCGGCATGGCCTGGGCGCCGCACGGCGCGGGGCGGCTGCTTCCGTCTTTTCCCCGGCCCCATCGATGAGTTGCCCAGACCCATGAGCTGCACGTGAGCGACACCCCCGACGGCACGACGCCCGAGGAACCCCCGAGCGACCGCCAGCCGGTGGTGCTTGAGGAGGAGATGCGGCGCTCCTACCTCGACTACGCGATGTCGGTGATCGTGGCGCGTGCGCTGCCGGATGCGCGCGACGGGCTGAAGCCGGTGCACCGGCGCATCCTCTATGCCATGCAGGAGGGCGGCTACACGCCCGACAAGCCCTATCGCAAGTCGGCCAAGATGGTCGGCGAGGTGATGGGCAATTTCCACCCGCACGGCGACAGCGCGATCTACGACGCGCTGGTGCGCATGGCGCAGTCCTTCTCCATGCGGGTGAAGCTGATCGACGGGCAGGGCAATTTCGGCTCGGTGGACGGCGATCCGCCGGCGGCGATGCGCTACACCGAGGCGCGGCTGTCGCGCGCGGCGATGTACCTGCTGGCGGACATCGACCGCGACACCGTGGATTTCCAGCCCACCTACGACGAATCGGACGAGGAGCCGCGGGTGCTGCCCGCGACCTTCCCGAACCTGCTGATCAACGGCGCCGGCGGCATCGCGGTGGGCATGGCCACCAACATCCCCACCCACAACCCCGGCGAGATCATCGATGCCACGCTGGCGATGATCGACAACCCGGAGATCAGCCTGGAAGAGGTGATGAAGATCGTGCCGGGGCCGGATTTCCCCACCGGCGGGCTGATCATGGGCCGCAGCGGCATCCGCAACGCCTTCGAGACCGGGCGCGGCAGCATCATCATCCGCGCGCGCACCGAGTTCGAGGATCTGCGCGGCGGGCGGCAATCCATCGTGGTCACCGAAATCCCCTACCAGGTGAACAAGTCCACCCTGCTGGAAAAGATCGCCGAGCTGGTGCGCGCCAAGCAGGTGGAAGGCATCGGCGACATGCGCGACGAGAGCGACCGCTCCGGCATGCGCATCGTGATCGAGCTGCGGCGGGACGCGACGCCGGAGGTGGTGCTGAACCAGCTGTTCCGCTTCACCCAGCTGCAGACCAGCTTCGGCGTGAACATGCTGGCGCTGGATGGCGGGCAGCCGCGGCTGATGGGGCTGCGCGACGCGCTGGCCACCTTCATCCGCTTCCGCGAGGAAGTGATCCTGCGCCGGTCGCGCTTCGACCTGGCCAAGGCGCGCGAGCGGGCGCACCTGCTGGTGGGCCTCGCCATCGCAGTGGCGGATATCGACGCGGTGATCGCGCTGATCCGCGCCAGCCCGGATGCGGCCACGGCGCGCGAGGCGCTGATGGCGCGGGCCTGGCCGGCGGACACGGTGATGCCGCTGCTGGAGCTGATCGAGGACGAGCGCAACGTGGTGGCCCTGGGCGAGGACGGCACGCGCAGCGTGCACCTCACCGAGGAGCAGGCGCGCGGCATCCTGGAACTGCGGCTGCAGCGCCTCACCGGGCTGGAGCGCGAGAAGATCGCCGAGGAGATGAGCGAGGTCTCCGCCAAGATCGCCCAGCTGCTGGCGATCATCGCCAGCCGGCCGCGGCGCATGGAGGTGATGAAGGCGGAGCTGGTGAGCGTGCGGGCCGAGATCGCATCGCCGCGCCTGACCACCATCGCCGAGGGCGATGCCGACCAGGACGACGAAAGCCTGATCGAGCCCGGCCAGATGGTGGTGACCATCACGCGCGACGGCTTCATCAAGCGCACGCCGCTGGAGGTGTTCCGCGCCCAGAACCGCGGCGGGCGCGGGCGCTCGGCCGCCGGCACGCGCGGCGACGACATCGTGACGCGCAGCTTCAACGGCCACACCCACCAGTGGGTGCTGTTCTTCAGCAGCGGCGGCAAGGCCTATCGCGAGAAGGTGTGGAAGCTGCCGGAAGGCGGGCCCACCGGAAAAGGCCGCGCGCTGGTGAACCTGCTGCCGGAACTGGGCCAGGACACCATCACCACCGTGCTGCCGCTGCCGCAGGACGAGACGCTGTGGGACAGCCTGCATCTGGTCTTCGCCACCAGGCTGGGCAACGTGCGGCGCAACCGGCTGTCGGATTTCCGCAACGTGCGCGCCAACGGCCTGATCGCCATGAAGCTGGACGAGGGCGACGAGCTGATCGGCGTGGCAACGCTGCGCGAGGGCGACGACGTGCTGCTGGCGACGAAGCTGGGCCGCTGCATCCGCTTCCAGGCCAACGAGGACCAGCTGCGGGTGTTCGCCGGGCGCGATTCCTCCGGCGTGCGCGGCATCCGCCTGGCCGAGGGCAAGGCGCCGGACAGCGTGATCGCCCTGTCCGTGCTGCGCCACGTGGCGGCCTCGCCGGAGGAGCGCGCGGCCTACCTCAAGCACGCCAACGCCAAGCGGCGCGGCACCGGCCAGGGCGAGGAGGAGGCCGAGGCGCCCGCCCCCGCCGAGGCGGACGAGGCGGGCACCGAGGAGGTGGCGCTGAGCGCGGAGCGGATCGCGGAGCTGGAGGCGGCGGAGGAACTGCTGCTGACGGTGACCGACAGCGGCTTCGGCAAGCGCTCCTCGGCCTATGAGTATCGCGTCACCGGGCGCGGCGGGCAGGGGATCGTGGGCATCACGCTCACCCCGCGCACCGGCCGCGCGGTGGCCGGCACGCTGACGGTGCGGCCGGGCGACGACGTGATGCTGGTGACCGATGCCGGCCGGCTGATCCGGCTGCGCGCCGACGAGGTGCGGATCACCGGGCGCGGCGCCATGGGCGTCACCCTGTTCCGGGTCGATTCCGGCGAACGCGTGACCAGCGTGTTCCCGGTGGTCGACGCGGGCGACGCGGCGGATGATACTGCCGCCGGCGACACCGGCACGGAACCGCCCGAAAGCGGCGGGACCCGGGGCGAGGAAGGAGACGACACGAATGGCTGAGCGCATCGGCCTCTACCCAGGCACGTTCGACCCGATCCACAACGGGCACCTGGACGTGATCGGCCGCGCCGCGCGGCTGGTGGACCGGCTGGTGGTGGGGGTGGCGATCAACATCGGCAAGGGCCCGCTGTTCGAGCTGGACGAGCGCGTGGACCTGGTCACCCAGGAATGCGCCGCCCTGGCGAAGAAATCCGGCGCCACGATCGAGGTGAAGCCCTTCACCGGCCTGCTGGTGCATTTCGCCCGCGACCTCGGCGCCACCATGATCATCCGCGGGCTGCGCGCCGTCTCCGATTTCGACTACGAGTTCCAGATGGCGGGCATGAACTACCGCATGCGGCCGGACATCGAGACGGCGTTCCTGATGGCCAGTGAGCACCACCAGTTCATCTCCTCGCGCTTCGTGAAGGAGGTTGCACTGCTGGGCGGCGACATCAAATCCTTCGTCTCCCCGCTCACCTTCGACCGGACGATGGCGAAGGTGCGGGCCCGCGGCTGACCCCTGGAGAGACCCACCATGCATCGCCGTTCCCTTCTGGCCGCCGCGATGGCCGGCATGGCCTCCCCGGCCCTGGCGCAGGCCAAGACCGAACCGGAAAACACCCTGTTCCTCGACCTCAAGGACGGGCGGGTGGTGATCCAGCTGCTGCCGGACATCGCGCCGCTGCACGTGGAACGCATCAAGACGCTGACGCGGCAGGGCTTCTACGACGGGGTGGTGTTCCACCGCGTGATCGAGGGCTTCATGGCCCAGACCGGCGACCCCACCGGCACCGGGCGCGGCGGCAGCAAGCTGGGCCACGTGAAGGCGGAGTTCACCCGCAACCGCCGCTTCCTGCGCGGCACGGTGGGCGCGGCCCGCGCGCAGGACCCCAACAGCGCCGACAGCCAGTTCTTCATCATGTTCGCGCCCGGGCCGTTCCTGGACGGGCAGTACACGATCTGGGGCCAGGTGGTGGAAGGGATGCAGTTCGTGGACCGCATCGCCCGCGGCGAGCCGCCGCGCACGCCGGATAGGATCGTGCGCATGCGCGTGGCAGCGGATGTGAAAAGCTAAGTAAGACTCTTCTTTTTCTGAAGAAAAAGAAGCAAAAAGACTTTGTCCGCTTGATGCGGCAAGCGCCGATCTTTCCTCGGCAAACGGGGAAAAGTTTTTTGGTTCTTTTTTTCAAAAAAGAACATCCTTGCTTCCTTTCCCAACCGGAGACCAGCGATGGCCGACCTAGAGAACACCCTCTACATGGAGCTGAAGGACGGCCGCGTCGTCATCGAGCTTCTGCCCGACCTCGCCCCGCGCCATGTGGAGCGGGTGAAGACCCTGGCCCGCCGGGGCTTCTACGACGGCATCGTGTTCCACCGCGTGATCGAGGGCTTCATGGCCCAGGGCGGCGACCCCACCGGCACCGGCACCGGCGGCTCCGACCTCGGCACGCTGCCCGCCGAGTTCACCCGCCAGCGCGGCTTCGTGCGCGGCACGGTGGGCGCGGCCCGCACCGCGGACCCGAACAGCGCCAACAGCCAGTTCTACATCATGTTCGCCCCGGCCCCGCACCTGGACGGCCAGTACACCATCTGGGGCCAGGTGACCGAGGGCATGGAGTTCATCGACAACATCAAGCGCGGCAGCGGCGGCAGCGGGATGGTCTCCAACCCCGACAAGATCGTCTCGATGAAGGTCTCCGCGGACGCCTGAGCGCCTGCCCGGAACAGGAAAGGGCCGGGAAGAGCGATCTTCCCGGCCCTTCTTCGTGGGGCGATGCCGCCCTCAGCTCAGGAAATCCGGCTCCTCGCGGGTCAGCTTGCGGATGATCGCCTTCATGAACGTCCGCCCGTACGCCTTGAACATCGGCGAATCGTCGGGATAGGTCGCCACAATCGCGGGCGGGATGTGCTTCAGCTCCGCCCCGCCGGCCTCGGCCAGCAGCTGGATCTTGCAGGTGTCCTCCAGGTAGATCAGGCGCAGCAGCGCCTCGCCCAGCGTGGAACCGATCACCAGCGGGCCGTGGTTCATCATCATCAGCACGGTGGCCTTGCCGATCACCCCGGCCAGGCGCTCGCCCTCGGCCGGCGTCACCGCCGCGCCGTTGAAGCCGTCGTCGTAGGCGATCGAATTGTAGAACGACATGCCCGACAGGTAGGTGTGCGCGATGCGCCCGTTCTTGCGGGTGCAGATGGCGGTGGCGTGGTGCATGTGCGTGTGCAGCGCCGCGGTCGCCTGCGGCAGGATGCGGTGGATCGGCGCGTGGATGCAGAACGCCGTCAGCTCCACCGTGTGGCCGTTGGTCGAGATGATGGTGCCGTCATGCGTGGCCATCACCAGGGAGCTGACGGTCACTTCCGACCAGAAATAGCCTTCCGGGTTGATCAGCATCAGGTCCGGCCGGCCCGGCACGGCCACCGAGAAATGGTTGCACACGCCCGACTGGAAGCCGAGGCGCGACGCCCAGCGGCAGGTGGCGGCAAGCTCGATCTTGGCCTGGCGGATCGCTTCGGAATCGAGGGACTGGCTCTGCATCGTGTCCATGGGGGCGCCTTCGCACGGAGTGGGAGGGGCGAAAGCTAGGACGGCCGGGGCCGCCTTGGCCAGAGCAGTGTTACCTCGCGCGCAGCGAGAGGATGTAGGCGACCAGGTTCTCCACGTCGTTGCGCGACAGCGAGAGGTTCGGCATGCGGCCCTGGGCGGTGCCGGAATGCTGGCCGGAGAGGAAGGCGCGCAGCCCGTCGGCGGTGACCGTGGGGCGCGCGGCGATGGCCGGGAAGGTGGCCGCGGTGTCGGCGGCGCGGCCCGGATTCGCCTCCACCAGGTGGCAGGCGGCGCACCAGGCGCGGGCGAGGCCGAGGCCCTTCTGCGGGTCGCCTTCCTCGGCGGGGGCCTGCGCCATGGCGTGGGGCACCAGGGCCAATGCCAGCGCCGCGCCCAACATGATCTGCCGCATCGCCCGCACTCCCGCTCTGCTGCCTCGGGCCCAAGCATCCTCCCGCGCCGGGGGTGGAACAAGCGCGTTGGGCGTGCAGTTGCCGCGCGTGCAGGTCACGCTACTGTGGGGGACAGCGCCGGGCGTAATCGGCCGGGGCGGAGGAGACGGGCGGTGGAATTCGACACCATCATCGTGGGCGGCGGCTCCGCGGGGTCCGTGCTGGCCAACCGGCTTTCGGCGCGCAGCGGGCACCAGGTGCTGCTGTGCGAGGCGGGCATGGACACGCCGCACGGCAAGGTGCCGCACGAGATCCTCGATTCGTATCCCGGCACCGCCTACCTCAACTCCAAGTTCCTGTGGAACGAGCTGAAGGTCACCACCGAGGTGATCAGCCACAACAACCCCGACGCGCCCAAGCCCCGCCTGCGCAAATACGAACAGGCCCGCGTGCTCGGCGGAGGTAGCTCGATCAACGGCCAGCTCGCCAACCGCGGCGCCCCCACCGACTACGACGAATGGGCGGCGCGCGGGGCGGCCGGCTGGGAGTGGGCGAACGTGCTGCCCTACTTCCGCAAGATCGAGCGGGACATGGATTTCGACGACGAGTGGCACGGCCGCGAAGGCCGCATCCCCGTGCGCCGAATCTGGCCGGAATTCTGGCCGGAACACGCCAAGGGGCTGGCCGAGGCCCTCAACCAGTCGGGCATGAAATACCTGCCCGACCAGAACGGCTTCTTCGAGGACGGCTACTTCCCCATCACCATCTCCAACGCCTACGAGCGCCGCGTCTCCACCGCCATCGGCTACCTGGACCCCGCCACCCGCGCTCGCCCCAACCTGACCATCTCCACCCTCACCCAGGTCAGCGCGCTGATCTTCGAAGGCAACACCTGCGTCGGCATCGAGGCGCTGGTGAACGGCCGGAAGCAGAGCTTCCGCGGCCGCGAGGTGATCCTGTCCTGCGGCGCCATCCACTCCCCCGCCCACCTGCTGCGCGCCGGCATCGGCCCCGCCGGCCACCTGCGCGACATGGGCATCGAAGTGCGCCACGCCCTGCCCGGCGTCGGCCAGCGGCTGATGGACCACCCCTCCATCGCACTCGCCGCCTTCGTGAAGCCCTTCGCGCGCATCAACGACACCACCCGCCGCCACATCATGCTCGGCTGGCGCTACTCCTCCGGCATGGGCGGGGCGCCGGCCGGGGACATGTTCGTGACCTGCACCACCAAATCCTCCTGGCACGCAGTGGGCGAGCAGATCGCCGCGCAGATCCTGTTCGTGAACAAGACCTACTCCGAAACCGGCGAGGTGAAGCTGCAATCACCCGACTGGCGGGTGGAGCCGGAAGTCGCGTTCAACCTCCTGTCCGACAGCCGCGACCTGGAACGCCTGGCCGACGGGTTCCGCCGCATGGCCGCACTGCACGCCTTCGAGGCGCTGCAACGCGTCACCGACGACCCCTTCCCCGCCAGCTACAGCGACAAGGTGCGCCAGGTCGGCGAGATCAACGCCAAGAACAAGTTCCTCACCGACATCATGGCCAGGCTGCTCGACGGCCCCGCCGCACTGCGCAAGCTGCTGATGCGCAAGCTGGTGATGGACGAGTTCACGCTGGAGTCGGTGCTGTCCGACGAAGATACGATGGAAGCCTTCGTGCGAAAGGCCGCCGTCGGCGTCTGGCACGCCAGCTGCACCTGCCGCATGGGCAGCGACGACGACCCCATGGCCGTCACCGACGCCGCCGGGCGCGTGCGCGGGGTGGACGGGCTGCGCGTCTGCGACGCCTCCATCTTCCCCGTCGTGCCCTGCGCCAATACCAACTTCCCCACCCTGATGACCGCCGAAAAGGTCGCCGACGCGATCCTGGCGGGGCACTGAAGGTGGGGAGAAGAAAGGCAAGGCCAGGGGCTTTGCCCCTGGACCCCACCAGGGACCTGAGGTCCCTGGACCCACATCATTTGTTCCGCCTTCGGCGGGAGGGGCCGTCTCGGCGCGCGACACAGACCGGGTCGGCCCCTCCCGCCGAAGGCGGAAAAGGTCCCGGGGTCTGGGGCCTAAGGCCCCAGCGGGTCCAGGGCAGAGCCCTGGCCTTCCTTCCCTTCCTCCCCCCTCAGGAGCCACACCATGGCGCGTGACATTCTGGTTGGCATCAGCGGCGGCGGCGTGCTGCACACCGATGCGCACACGCCCGACGTGGAAACCCAGTTCCGCATGGTGCGCGATGCCGGCGTGTTCGATTACTTCGAGCGCACGCCGCTGCCGGGCCTGTTGGACACCTACAAGAAGGCGAGCCGCGAGACCGGCATTCCCCTGATGTCCGGCGGCTTCTTCTATGCGCTGGGCCGCGACGAGCCGTTGCTGGAATGGCATCTGCGCATCGGCGCGGAGTGCGGCATGCGGGTGCAGAACGTGCAGGTTCCGTTCAAGGACGCCGCCGGCAACCGCGTCACAGACGAGCAGGTGGCGGCGTTCTACCTCTGGGCGGCGGAGCTGGGCGAGAAGCTGGGCGTCACCCCGTGCTTCGAGGTCCACATCAACATGTGGTCGGAGCGGCTGAGCCGCGTGGCCAAGGTCGCCCGCCTGGTGGAGGCGCGCGGCGTGCCCTTCAACATGACGCTGGACCACAGCCACGTCATCTTCAAGATCGACAACGAAGCGGAGCTGCCGTTCGAGGGCCTGCGGGAAGACATCGCCGCCGGCCTGGTGCTGGACCCGTTCAGGGCCGGGAACGTCTGCGCCGAGTGGATCGGCAACAACTGGGTCCGCCACGCCCATGCCCGCCCGGCGGTGCCTAACAATCCGCGCAACGTCTGGGCGAGCCATCCCGACGGCAGCTTCGGCCGCGGCGTGCAGTATCCCTTCGTGCAGCCCAAGCCCGGCCAGTGGCATAGCGACTGGGACGAGGCGCGGCTGGAGGCGTGGAAGGAGGTGGTACGCCAGATGTTCGCCCACCATGCGCGCGACCCCAACAGCCGCCTCCAGCAGGTGACGGTGGAGATGATCCCGGGCATCGATTACGGCTTCGGCCACCGCTATTCGATCTTCGAGCACAGCGTGGAAGTGGCGAAGTGGCTGAAGGCCGCCTGGGCCACGGCAAAAGCTGCGGCTTGACCGCCCTGCCCCGGGGGCGCTGAGATACCGACAGGCAGTTCCCGGAGCAGCGCGATGAACGACCAGGCCAGCAGCAACAACCCCTATCTGGCGATCGGCGTCCGGCCGTTCATCAACTGCTGCTCGGTGCGCACCATGCATGGCGGCAGCCTCATGCTGCCCCAGGTCCGCGCCGCCGTGGCCGAGGCCGCCCGCCATTTCGTCAACCTCGACGAGCTGATGGAGAAGGCCGGCGCGCGCATCGCGGAGCTGACAGGCTCCGAAGGCGCGCTGGTCACCTGCGGAAGTGCCGCCGCCGTGGCGCTCGGCACCATGGCCTGCGTCGCCGGCAACGACCCGATCAAGATGCTGCGCCTGCCGGATACCACCGGCATGGCCAACCGCGTGGTGATGGTGAAGAACCAGCGCTTCGCCTACGATCAGGCGATCCGCATGAGCGGCACCGTCATCGTCGAGGTGGAGACCATCGAGGAACTCGACCGCGCGTTCGAGGAACCCGTCGCCATGGTCGCCGTGCTGGGCACCCATGAGCACGAGAGCCAGGTCCGCATGGAAGACCTGCTGGCCCGCGCCAAGCCGCGCGGCGTGCCGGTGATGGTCGATGCCGCCAGCGAGCACCTGGTGAAGCCCTCCCCCTGGCTGGTGCGCGGCGCCGACCTCGTCATCTACAGCGGCGGCAAGTTCCTGCGCGGCCCGCAGACCTCCGGCCTGCTGCTCGGCCGCAAGGACCTCGTCGAGGCCGCGTGGCGCAACGCCTCCCCGCACCAGGCCCTCGGCCGCCCGATGAAGGTCTCCAAGGAGGATGTCATCGGCCTGCTCACCGCCGTGGAATACTGGATCGAGCACCGCGACGTGAACGACGAGGTCGCGCGCTGGACCGGCCAGAACGCCGAGATCAGCCGCCTCGTCTCCGCCGTGCCCGGCGTGCGCACCGAGATCGTCGCCCCGCAGAACGTCGTCGTCGTCCCCGCGCTGCGCATCATCTGGGATCGCACGAAGATCGGCATCGACGGCCCCGGCCTGCGGCTGGCGGTGCTGGAAGGCACGCCGCGCATCATGCTCGATGACCATTCGGCCAAGGACGACCGCATCACCATCGACCCCTTCCAGCTCCAGCCCGGCGAGGCCGCGGAAGTCGGCCGCGCCATCGCCCGCGTACTGGAGGGTGCCCGCATCACCGAGCCGAAGCCGCTGGCCCCGCCGGCCGTCGACCTCTCCGGCGAATGGGAGGTGCGCGTCCGCTTCCTGCACGGCGAGCGCGTGCACAAGGTCACCCTGCAGCAGAGCGGCAACGCCATCACCGGCGAGCAGCACAGCCAGCTTTTCGAAGGCGGCGTCAGCGGCCAGGTGGAAGGCGACCAGGTGACGATGAGCTTCGGCACCCGCTACGAGGGCAGCAACATCCGCTACAATTTCGACGGCCTCGCCGGCGCGAAGGCGATGTCCGGCAGCGTGCGGCTGGGCACCAGCACGGATCACCACCAGGGCCCGGTGAACCTCGCCCAGTTCGGCTCGGCACAGTGGAGCGCCACGAAGCTGGGGTAAGGCGTCAGCCGCCCGCGTGCTGGCGCGGGCGGCGCTTCAGCTGAGCAGCACCTTCACGTAGCTCCCCGGCGCCTCCTCCAGCACCGCCAGCTTGCCGTCGCCGGGCTCGCGGGCCTTCACCATGCGCTTGTCCTGCGCGCTCACCCAGCGCTGCCAGTCCGGCCACCAGGACCCGGCGATCTCGGTGGCGCCCTGGAACCACGCCTCCGGGTCCTCCGGCAGTTCGGTGTTCAGCCAGTGGCTGTATTTCCCGCCCTCCGGCGGGTTCACCACCCCGGCGATATGCCCGGATGCCGCCAGCACGAACCGGTTCTCGCCGCCCAGCAGCTTCGTCCCGCGATAGGTCGCCCGCCACGGCGCGATGTGGTCCTCGCGGGTGGAGATGAAATAGGCCGGCACCTTCACCTTCGAAAGGTCGATCGGCGTCCCCGCCAGGCTGATCCCGCCGGGCTGGGCCAGCTTGTTGTCCTGGTACATGTTACGCAGATAGAAGGAATGCATCCGTGCCGGCATCCGCGTCGAATCCGCATTCCAGTACAGCAGGTCGAACGGGAACGGGTCGTTGCCCAGCAGGTAGTTGTTCACCACGAACGACCAGATCAGGTCGTTCGCCCGCAGCATGTTGAACGTGGTCGCCATCTCGGAGCCTTCCAGGAAGCCCCGCTTGTTCATCTTGTCCTCAAGCGCCTTGATCTGCTCCTCGTCGATGAACACGTTCAGCTCCCCGCTCTCGCGGAAATCCATCAGCGTCACGAAGAACGTCGCACTCTTGATCCGGTCGTCGCCATGCGCCGCCATCCAGGCGAGCGTGGAGGAGAGCAGCGTGCCGCCGAGGCAATACCCGATCGCGTTCACCGCCCGCTCGCCGGTCGCCGCCTCGATCGCGGTGAGCGCATCCAGAACGCCCTCCTTCATGTAGTCCTCGAAGTTCTTCTCGGCGAGTTTCTCGTCCGGGTTCACCCAGCTCACGATGAACACCGTGTGCCCCTGCGCGGTCGCCCAGCGCACGAAGGAATTCCGCGCCCGCAGGTCCAGGATGTAGAATTTGTTGATCCACGGCGGCAGGATCAGCAGCGGCCGCTTCAGCACCTTTTCCGTGGTCGGCGTGTACTGGATCAGCTGCATCAGGTCGTTCTGGTACACCACCTTGCCCGGCGTCACGGCGATGTTCTCGCCGATGCGGAACGCCTCCATGTCCGTCATCTTGATGCGCAGGTTCCCCTTCCCGCGCTCCAGGTCCGCCAGCAGGTTGTTCAGCCCCTTGATCAGGTTCTCGCCGCCGGTCTCGGTCGTCTTGCGCAGCACCTCGGGGTTGGTCAGCAGGAAGTTGCTGGGGCTCATCGCGTCGATGAACTGGCGCGAGTAGAAATCCACCTTCTGCGCCGTGGCCGGCTCCAGCCCGTCCGCCTGCTTCACCACGTCGGTGATGTAGCGCGCCGACAGCAGGTAGCTCTGCTTGATGAAGTCGAAGACCTCGTTGTCCTTCCACGCCTCGTCCTTGAAGCGGCGGTCGCGCGGGTCGCCCTCGATCACGGGCTTGGCGTCCATCCCCATCATGCGCCGCGCGGTGCTCTGCCACAGCGACATGTAGTCCTGCCAGAACCCCACCTGCGCCTCGATCAGCTTCTGCGGGTTGCTGGCCAGGCGCGTGGTCATCTCCATGAAGGCGGCGCCGATGTTGAGCGGATCGGGCTTGCCCGGCCCCTCCTCGGCCTGGCGCTTCAGCCAGTCGCCCACGATGCGCTGGCTGCGCTCGGCAATGCCGGCCATGGAGCGGCCGAGCGCGGCGGGGTCCGGCATCTTGAACGGCACGGCGCCGGGCTGCTGCGGCTCCGGCTTCTGCCCGTCAGGCTTCTGCTTGTCGGCCATGGCGTCGTCCTTTCCGTGGGCGGCACTGCGCTGCTACATCGGACGCTGGGCGCTGCGGGCGGTGGCCCGATGGAGAGCCGATGCAGCTTACGTCAACCGGGGGCGCCGTGTCTGTTACAGGCGCCGGATATAGTCATCAAGGCGCGCCCGCCCAAGCCGGTTGCGCCCAGGCGGGAGGCGCCATGAGCGCCACGCAGGGCACGCGCGCCGGCCTGGCGCTGGCCGCGCTGCTGGCCGCGCTGGCCGGGTGCAGCTCCGCCCCCGGCTCGGAT
>CANHCJ010000063.1 GCA_947458025.1 Rhodospirillales bacterium
GCTGCCGGCATAGGCCAGGATCAGGTAGGAGTGGACGGAGGAGTTCACCGCGAACACCACGCCGAAGACGCACAGCCCGGCCGGCACGAACAGCTCCGGCCGCGGCACGCCGGCCAGCATCATCGCCGCCAGCCCCGCCGGCACCAGGGCGAGCGCCAGCGACCAGGCGCGCGCCGCCGGCACCTCGGTGGAAAGCCCGTCCGCGCTGCGCCGCAACAGGGCGGGCGCGCTGGCCTGGATCAGGCCGTAGCCGATCGTCCAGACCGCCAGGAATCCGCCGATCAGCGTGAAGCTCCAGCCCGAAGCGGCCAGGAACACCGGCAGCCCGACCACGAACCACACGTCCCGCGCGCCGAACAGGAACACCCGCGCGCCGGCCAGCAGGTTCACGCCGGCGTTCTTCGCGAACAGTTCCTTCGCCGATTTCGACGCCTTGGCCTTGCCCATCAGCGGCGGCAGGGACAGCACCACGCCGGCCAGCACCAGCCCCAGCGCGCCGGCCATGGCCCACAGCGCGCCGCGGAAGCCGAGGGCCTCCAGCAACAGCCCGCCCAGGAAGAACCCCGCCCCCTTCATCGCGTTCTTGCTGCCGGTGAACAGCGCCACCCACTTGAACAGCCGCCCGCTGGCCTCCCCGGCCGTCAGCTTGATGGCGGATTTGCTCGCGGTCTTGGTCAGGTCCTTGGCGATGCCGCACACGCCCTGCGCGGCCACCACCCAGGCCACCGACAGCGCCATGCCCCAGTCGGGCGACACCACCGAGAGCAGCGCGAAGCCGATGATCTGCGTGGCCAGCCCCACCGCCAGCATGCGCGCGATGCCGAAGCGCGTGGCGAGCCACCCGCCGATGAGGTTCGCCCCGATCCCCGCCGCCTCGTAGAGCAGGAACAGGAAGGCGAGGGTGAAGGGCGAGAAGCCCAGCTTGAAGAAATGCAGCAGCACCAGCATGCGCAGCGCGCCGTCCGTCAGCGTGAAGCCCCAGTAGGCGGCCGTCACGATGGCGTAGTTGCGCAGGCCCGCCGTGCCGCTCACAGCCCGGCCTCGCGGAGATGGCAGGCGAGATCGACCATGCGGCAGGCATAGCCCATCTCGTTGTCGTACCAGGCATAGACCTTCAGCAGCGTGCCGTCGGTCACCAGCGTGCTCGGCGCGTCCACGATGGCGCTGCGCGTATCCCGCGCGTAGTCGGCACTCACCAGCGGCCGCGTCTCGAAGCCGAGGATGCCGGCCAACGGCCCGGCGGCGGCTTCGCGGAACAGCGCGTTCACCTCCTCGGCCGTGGTGGCGCGCTGCAGTTCGAACACGCAGTCGGTCAGGCTCGCGTTCAGCACCGGGGCGCGCACGGCGTGGCCGTTCAGCTTGCCCTTCAGTTCCGGGTAGATCAGCGCGATGGCGGTGGCGCTGCCGGTCGTGGTCGGCTGCAGGCTCAGCAGCGCGCTGCGTGCCCGGCGCAGGTCCTTGTGCGGCGCGTCGTGCACCACGTTGGTGTTGGTGGGATCGTGGATCGTGGTGATCTGGCCGTGGCGGATGCCGATCGCCTCGTGCACCACCTTCACCACGGGCGCGAGGCAGTTCGTGGTGCAGGAAGCCGCCGTCACGATCGGGTGGCGCGCCCGGTCGTAGAGGTGGTGGTTCACCCCCACCACCACGTTCAGCACGCTGTCGTGCTTCACCGGCGCGGCCACGATCACGCGCTTCGCGCCGCGGTCGAGATGGCCCTGCAGCACCTCCGGGGTCAGGAACTTGCCGGTGCATTCCAGCACCAGGTCCACGCCGAGATCGCCCCAGGGAATCTCCCCGGGCCGCGCATGCTCGCTGAACCCCAGGTGCTGCGCGCCGATCCGCACGGCCCCGTCGCCGGCTTCGAACTCCGCCCGCCAGCGCCCCTGCACGCTGTCGAATTCCAGCAGGTGCGCGGTGGCCGCCACCCCGCCCTTGATCTCGTTGAGGTGCACCACCTCCAGCCGGTTGCCCGCGCGCGGGTCGTCCGCCCCGCGCCAGGCCGCCCCCATGGCCGCGCGCAGCGCCAGCCGGCCGATCCGGCCCATTCCGTTGATGCCGACGCGCATGGCTATCTTGTCCTCACATGCGGATCGGCCAGTTCGTCGATCCGCGCCTTCAGTGCCATGCGGTCCAGCGTCGCCAGCGGCAGCGCCGTGAACGCCTCCAGCCGGCGGCGCAGCCCGGCATACAACTCGTTCAGCAGCGTGGCGCGCTCCGCCGCGCTGCCGGCGAACTTCGCCGGGTCGGGCAGCGGCCAGGCGCCGGTGACGGTGGTGTCGCCGAAATCCGGGCACACCTGGCCGGCGACGATGTCGCACAGCGCGATCACGAAATCGATCCGCGGCGCCCCCGCAGCCTGGTACTCGTCCCAGGACTTGGAGCGCAGCGCCGAGACGTCGTGGCCCAGCGCCTTCAGCTGCGCCAGCACCTCCGGCATCGGCCCCTCCGGCGAGGGCATGGAGCCGGCGGAATGCGCCACGAAGCGCCCGGGCGCCAGCCGCGCCAGGATCGCCTCGGCCATGATCGAGCGCGCCGAGTTGCGCGTGCACAGGAACAGCACATGGAAGGGCGGGGGCGGGGTCACGTCACGGTCTCCCGTAAGGGCGTTGAGGGCGGCGGTGTGGTCGCCGTGGCCGCCGGGAAACCCCTCCCGTGCGGCCTCGGCCAGGAACAGCAGCAATTCGCGCAGCCGCAGCAGCTGCGCCGCATAGACCAGGCTGCGCCCCTGGCGCGTGGCCGCGATCAGCCCGGCCTGCTCCAGCGCGCGCAGATGGAACGACAGGGTGGAGGGCGGAACCCCCATCCCGGCCGCGATCTCCCCCGCCGCCAGGCCGGAGGGCCCGGCCAGCAGCAGCCGCCGCAGCAGGTCCAGCCGCGTGGCCTGGCCGAGCGCGGCATGGGCCAGGGCCGCTTCGTCCATTTCCATGCTTCGACAATAGTCGAATCATCCGGCCCGCCAAGAGAAGCTTCCATGACACGCCCCTTGCCGCCGCCCCCTGCCCGGCTAGGCTGCCCGCGCAACAACATGGCCCCGGCATGACCCAGAAAGGCTTCGCTCGCGCCGTGGTGGCGGCCCAGGTGCTGGCGCAGATCGGCGCCTTCGCCCTGGCCGCGCTGCTGCCGGGCTATATCGAGCGCTGGGACCTCTCCTCGGCCCAGGCCGGCTGGATGCTGGGCATCTTCTTCGCCGGCTATGTCGCCGCCGTGCCGGTGCTGGTGGCGCTGACCGACCGCATTCCGGCCCGCCGCGTATACCTGTTCGGCACCGCCTGCACCGCGCTGTCGCATCTCGGCTTCGTGTTGCTGGCCGACGGGTTCTGGAGCGGCCTCGCACTGCGCGCGCTCCTCGGCATCGGCTGGGCCGGCTGCTACATGCCGGGGCTGAAGGTGCTGGCGGACCGGCTCAGCGGCGACGCGCAGGCCCGCGCCGTGGGCTGGCACGCCGCCGGCGTCGGGGTGTCGGGCGCCGCCTCCTTCCTGGTGGCCGGCGGGCTGGAGGCGCTGGCCGGGCCCGGGGCGGCCTTCCTGTTCTGCGGCGCCGCCGCCATGGGGGCGTTTGCCATCGGCTGGGCGGTGATGCCGCGCAGCGTGCCGCCGCGCGAGGGCCCGGCGCCCACCGGCCTGCTGGATTTCCGCCCGGTGCTGCGCAACCGCGCCGCGATGGCCTGGATCACCGGCTACACCTTCCACACCTGGGAGATGGCGGCGGTGCGCGCCTGGGGGGTGACGTTCCTCACCGTCGCCGCCGCGCTGCACGGCGCGCCCGCCTGGCTGCCGGCGCCCAGCGTGCTGATCGCGCTGGCCGGCCTGCTCGGCATCGCGGTGTCGCTCACCGGCAACGAGATGTCGGTGCGGCTGGGGCGGATGCGCATGGTGAGCCTGGCCACCGCCGCGGGCGCGCTGCTCTCACTGGGCGTCGGCGCCTCGATCGCGGTCTCCGCCCCGCTCGCCGCGCTGGCGGTGCTCGCCTGGTACGCCGCGATCTTCCTGGACAGCTCGGCGCTGACCGCCGGCACGGTGCAGGCGGCCGAGCCGGGGCGCCGCGGCGCCACGATGGGGCTGCATTCGATGTGCGGCTATGCCGGCGGCTTCATGGGCCCGCTGGCGGCCGGCTGGGCGCTGGACGTGTTCGGGCGGGAGACGGTGCTCGGCTGGGCGCTGGCCTTCGGCCACGTGGCGCCGTTCCTGCTCGGCGGGTTGTGGCTGCTGCGCCGCCTTGGCCGGGCGACGCCGCAGCCATCCTGACCGCTACCCGCAGCAGCCCTTGGCCTGCGGCTTCGGCGCCGGTGCGCAGCATGCCGCCGGGGCGGCCGCCTCCACCAGCACCGGCTGCTTCGCCGGGCCGCAGCACGAAGCCGCCTCGACCGGCGCCGGCGCGCAGCAGCCGCCGGTTGCCTCCGCCACCTGCTCCGTGGCGCACACGCCGGTTTCCGGCAGTTCCAGGTGCACTTCCCGTGCCGCCTGCCAGTCCCCGGCCAGGGCGGCGGCGATGCTGCGCACCTGCTCGTAGCCGGTGGCCATCAGGAAGGTGGGCGCGCGGCCATAGCTCTTCATGCCCGCGATCCAGAACCCCGCCTCCGGGTGGCGCAGCTCCGCCTCGCCATGCGGGCGCACGGTGCCGCAGGAATGAAGGTTGGGGTCGATCAGCGGCGCCAGCGCGGGCGTGGCCTCCACCGCCGGATCCAGCGACAGCCGGACCTCGCGCAGGAAGGACAGGTCGGGCCGGAACCCGGCCGCCACGATCATCCGGTCCACCCGCACCTCCGCCGTGCGGTCCTCCTGCCGGCCCGCCACCAGCAGCGCGGCGCCGTCCTGCGTGATGCGGTCGATCCGGAACGGTGCCAGCGCCGTCACCGCGCCGCTTTCGACCAGCGCCTGCGCCCGGCTGCCGAGCTCGCCGCGCTGGGCCAGCCCGTCGCGCGCGCCGCCGCCGAAATTCACCGCGCCGAGCGACCGGCGGAAGGCCCACAGGATGCGCGTGCCCGGCGCCTGCCTGGCCAGCTCCACCAGGTCGAGCACCGCGTTCATCGCCGAATGCCCGGCCCCGACCACCAGCGTGGTGGCGCCGGCATAGGTGGCGCGCGCCGTGCCCAGCACGTCCGGGATGCCATAGGCGATCCGGTTGCCGTTCGCCGCCTCGCCGGGCGCCTTCATGCCATGCGCCCCGGCCGGGTTCGGCGCGCCCCAGGTGCCGGAGCAATCGATCACCGCAGCGGCCTCCAGCGCCGCCACCGTGCCGCCCTGCTCCACATGCACCACGAAGGGCGCGGCGTCGCGGCCGGCGCCGTCGTGCAGACGGCCATGGTCGCGCCGGGCGATGCCCACCACCTTCGCCCCGGTGCGGATCCGCCCGCGCAGCGCCGGGGTGGCGGCCAGGGGCGCCAGGTAGTCCCGCACCAGCTCGGCGCCGGTGGGGTAGGCTTCCGGGTCCGGCGCCGACCAGCCGGTGGGCTCCAGCAGCGCACGGGCGGCGGCATCGGTGTTGTAGCGCCAGGGCGAGAACATCCGCACATGCGCCCAGTCGCGCACCGCATGCGCCGCCTCCGGCCCCGCTTCCAGTACCAGCGGCGCGAGCCCGCGCTGCAGCAGATGCGCCGCCGCCGCCAGGCCGACCGGCCCGGCACCCACGATCACGACGGGAAGAGAGGCCTCAGCCATGGCACGCTCCTTGATACATTGTCCATCGAGGTATAGACCTTCGATGTATCGGCGGCAAGCCCGTTCAGCACGTTTCGCCCGGCGCCTTGCATCCCTCGGCGGCGAAGGCCCGCCCGGTGTCCTGCAAGGCCGCGGTGGCTTCCATCCAGGCCTCCAGCGCCACGCGGAACGCTGCCCGCCCGGCGTCGGTCAGCGCATAGACCCGGCGTTGCCGGCCCTGCACCACCATCTCCTCCACCGTCACGAACCCGCCCGCCTCGAATTCGCGCAGCACCGGATAGACCGTGCCCTCGGTGGGCGAGCAGCAGCCGCCGGTCACCCGCGCCACGGTGCGCGCGATGTCGTAGCCGTGCATCGGGCCATCGTGCAGCACGCGCAGGATGAAGAACTTCGACAGGCCCATCTTGATCGTGCCCGCCCAGTAGGCGCGGGAGCCATAGTCGATGCGGGGGGCGGCGGCGGTGCGGAGCAGGGGCATGCCCCATCCTATCCCTTGGCCCCCGATGCATCAATCCTGGCCTAGACCTGCAGGTGCCGCGCCCGTGCCCCGGTATCGGCCAGCAGCGCGTCGATCGCGCCTTCCCACACGATCCGCCCGGTCTCCAGGATTGCCGCGCGGTCGGCCACGCGCGCGGCGAAGGCCAGGCTCTGCTCGGCCAGCAGCACCGTCGCCCCCTCGCGCTTCAGCGCCAGGATTGCCTCGACCATCAGGTCCACGATCACCGGCGCGAGGCCCTCGCCGGGCTCATCGAGCAGCAGCACGCGCGGGTTGCCCATCAGCGTGCGCGCGATCGCCACCATCTGCTGCTCGCCGCCGCTGATCCGCGCCCCCGGCCGCGCGCGCAGCCCGGCGAGGTTGGGGAACAGCGCGAACAGCCGCTCCGGCGTCCAGGGGGCGAGCCCGGCGCGCGCCGGGCGGCGGCCGACCTCCAGGTTCTCCGCCACCGTGAGGTCGGGGAACACGCGCCGTTCCTCTGGCACCCAGCCGAGCCCGGCGCGGGCGATGCGGTGCGGCTCCGCGCCCGCGATGTCCTGCCCGGCCAGGCGCACCCGGCCGGCCGTGGGGCGCAGCAGCCCCATCAGCGCCTTGATCGTGGTGCTCTTGCCCGCGCCGTTGCGGCCCAGCAGCACCAGCACCTCGCCGGCCGCGAGTTCGAACGACACGCCGCGCAGGATCTTCGCCCCGCCATAGCCGGCATGCAGGTTCTCCACCTGGAGTGCAGGCGGGGGGAGCATCATGCGGCGGTTCCCAGATAGACCGCGCGCACCCGGGGGTCCGCCCGCACCTCCGCGGGCGTGCCCTGCGCGATCAGGCGGCCGCGATCCAGCACCAGCACCCGGTCGGCGTGGCCGAACACCACGTCCATGTCGTGCTCGGTGAACAGCACTGCCACGCCCTGCTCCCGCGCGATGCCGCGCACCAGCGCCATCAGCGCCGCCCGCTCCGCCGGCGCCATGCCGGCCGTAGGCTCGTCCATCAGCAGCAGCACCGGCTTGCCGGCCAGGGCCAGGGCGAGCTCCAGCCGCTTGAGGTCGCCATAGGCCAGCACCCCGGCCGGCCGCGCCGCCTGGCTTGCCATGCCCACCCGGGACAGCAGCGCCTCGGCCTGCGCCACGTGCTGCGCATCCGCCGCGCGCCAGAAGCGCCAGGCCTGGCGGGCCTGCGCCAGCAGGGCGGTCTGCACGTTCTCCCGCACGGTCATGGAGGCGAAGCTGGCGGTGATCTGGAAGGTGCGGCCGACGCCCAGATGCGCGAGGTGCCGCGGCGCCATGCCGGTGACATCCCGCTCGCCCAGCCGCACCACGCCCTCGTCCGGCCGCAGCTGGCCGCCGAGCATGTTGAAGCAGGTGGACTTGCCCGCCCCGTTCGGCCCGATCAGCGCCAGCATCTCGCCGGGCTCCACCGCCAGCGACACGCCGGCCACCGCCTCGTTCGCGCCGAAGCGCTTGCGCAACCCTTCCGCGACCAGAACGCTCATGGCGCGCGCCCCCGCCAGCGCTCCCACGCGGCCGAGGCGGCCCCGGCGATCCCGGCCGGGAAGGCGAGCACCAGCGCCATGATCAGCAGCCCGAGCTTGATGCGCCAGAACTCGCCCATCAGCAGCCAGGAATGCAGCACGGTGAAGCTCACCGCCCCCACGATCGGCCCGGCCATGGTCTGCACGCCGCCCAGCAGCACCATCACCAGCGCATCCACCGAATGCGGGATGGCCATGTAGGTGGGGAACACGCTGCCCTTGGCATAGGCGAACACCGCGCCGGACAGCCCCGCCCCCGCCCCGGCCAGCCCGAACGCCACCCAGCGCAGGCGGTAGGCATCCAGCCCCACCGCCTCCGCCCGCAATGCCGAATCCCGCGTGGCCCGCAGCGCGAAGCCGAACGGCGCGAACAGCGCCCGCCGCAGCACCAGCGCGCCGCCCACGCACAGCAGCAGCGCGAGCCAGTACAGCGTCGGCTTGTCCGCCGCCCAGGCATCGGGCCACACGCCCAGCACGCCGTTGTCCCCGCCGGTTACCTCCACCCACTGGAACGCCACCGCCCAGGCGATCTGCGCGAAGGCCAGCGTGAGCATGGCCAGGTACACCCCGCTCATCCGCACCACGAAGGCGCCGACCAGCAGTGCCAGCGCGCCGGCCGCAAACGGCGCCAGCAGCAGCCCCGCGGCCATGCCCGCGCCCAGCCCCTTCGCCGCGAACGCCGCGGCATAGGCGCCGACGCCGAACCAGGCCGCATGGCCGAAGCTCGCCATGCCGCCCGGGCCCATCATCACGTGCAGGCTGGCCGCGAACAGCACCGCCACCGCCGCTTCCGTGAGCACGGAGAGCAGGTAGGGCCCGGCGAAGAACGGCGCCAGGATTGCCAGCACCAGCGCCACCAGCCCCAGCACATGCAGCGCCGGCCCGGCCGGGCGGATCGGCGCCAGTGCCTCCACCTCACCGCGCGCCATCGCCTGCGGCTTGCCCAGCAGCCCGTGCGGCCGGACCACCAGCACGGCGGCCATCACCAGGAACACCAGCACCAGCGTGATCTTCGGCACCAGCGCGATCCCGAAGGCCTGCAGCACCCCGATCAGCAAGGCCGCCAGGAAGGCGCCGGTGAGGCTCCCCATGCCGCCCACCACCACCACCACGAAGGCCTCGGCGATCACGGAGAGGTCCATGTGCAGGTTGGCCGAGCCCTGCGGCAGCGCCAGCGCGCCCCCCAGCCCGGCCAGCCCCGCCCCCAGCGCGAAGACGCTGGTGAACAGCACCCGCTGGTCCACCCCGAGGGCTGCCACCATGTCCCGGTCCTGCGTTGCCGCCCGCACCAGCAGGCCCCAGCGGGTGCGATGGAAGAGCAGCAGCAGCAGCCCCAGCACCACGGGCCCCACCACGATCAGCACCAGGTCGTAGAACGGGAACCTGAGCCCGAACACCTCCACCGCCCCGCGCAGCCACCTCGGCCGCGACAAGGACAGATCCACCGGCCCCCAGATCCACAGCGCGACATCCTGCACCACCAGCACCATGCCGAACGTCGCCAGCAACTGCAGCAACTCCGGCGCCCGGTAGATGCGCCGGAGCAACAGCACCTCCAGCAACGCCCCGATCACCGCCGTCGCCAACGCCGCGCCGAGCACGCCCAGCACGAAGTATTCCGGCTCCCTGGGCAGGCGCGAGAGGATGCTCCAGGCGATGAAGGCGCCCAGCATGTAGAGGCTGCCGTGGGAGAAATTCACCACGCGCGTGACGCCGAAAATCACGGTGAGGCCGGCGGCCACCAGGAACAGGGTGGAGGCGCCGGCCAGGCCGGTGAGGAGTTGGAGGAAGATCAGGTCCAAGGAAGATGTTCTTTTTTGAAAAAAAGAACCAAAAAACTTTTGTCCGTTTGCGTCGGGGATAATCCCCCGCGCAAACGGATGAAGTTTTTTTGCTTCTTTTTGTTCACAAAAATGAAGACTCTTACACCGGCCGCATCCGGCGCACTTCCTCGTCCGTAGGCATCGCGCTCGCGCCGTCGGCATAGCGCCAATCCACCATCATGCCCTTGCCGCCGCGCAGCGCGGTGCGGCCGACATAGGTGCCGAGCGTGCCCTGGTTGTCCTGCGCGCGCCAATAGGCCTCGCCAAACGGCGTGGGGAAGCGGGCGCCCTTGAACCCGTCGGCCATGGCCTCCGTCTCCACCGAGCCGCTCTTGGCGATGCCGGCGGCGATGGCGGTGATGGTGGCGTGGCCCACCACGCTGCCCATCTTGGGCATCTCGCCGAACTTGGCGCGATAGGCGGCGATGAAGGCTTGGCTCGTGGCGTCGGTGACGCTTTCGACCGGCCAGCCCGTGACCAGCCAGCCTTCCGGCGTTTCGTCGCCCAGCGGCTCCAGGTACTCCGGCTCGCCGGTCAGCACGCTCACCACCGGGCGCCGCTCGAACAGCCCGCGGGTGTTGCCCTGGCGCACGAAGTTGGTGAGGTCCGGGCCGAACGTGCCGTTGAAGATCGCATCCGGCCGCGCCTGCGCCAGGGCCGCCACGGTCGCGCCGGCATCGATGCGCCCCAGTGCGGGCCATTGCTCGGCCACGAACTCGATGCCCGGCTGGTGGCGCTGCATCAGCAGCTTGAACCACTTCACCAGGGACTGCCCGTACTCGTAGTTCGGCGACACCGTCACCCAGCGCTTCGCGCCGAACTTCACGGCATCCTCCACCAGCATCGCCACCTGCATGTAGGTGCTGGGCCGCAGCCGGTAGCAGTAGCGGTGGCCCTGTTCCCACACCAGCGCGTCGGTCAGCGGCTCGCTGGCCACGAACAGGCGCTTGCGCTGCCGCGCCACGTCGCTCATCGCCAGGCCCACGTTGGAGAGGAAGCCGCCCGCCAGCAGGTCCACCTTCGTCTCGTCGAACAGCGCGCCGGCCAGCCGCACCGCATCCTGCGGCCGGCCGGCATCGTCGTGGCTGATCACCTCCAGCCGGCGCCCCAGCACGCCGCCGGCGGCGTTCACCTGTTCCACCGCCAGCTGCCAGCCCATGCGGTAGGGCACGGTGAAGGCCGGGATGGCGGTGTAGGAATTGATCTCCCCGATCCGGATCGGCGCACTGGTGGATTGCGCGCGGACCAGCGCCGGTGCGGCCAGCGTCGCGGCGCCGGCCGCCAGCAGGGTGCGGCGTGAAAAAGCCATGGGTCAGCCTCCAGGAGCTCTGGTTGTTGCAACACGGTCCATGGTGCGAAAGGGGCCGCGCTTCTCCACGGCTCCCGGCCTCGCGACACGGCCGCGGGTCGACGCAAGCGGTCGTGGCACCCCAGGCCGGCTGCGCGCTACGCCGATCGGCGCGCCACGCAGTGCCAAACATCGGTCACATCTGCCCGCCAGTCCAGGGCAGGGCACGGAAAAAATCGCGCGGGCGCAGTTTCCGGCTGACGCCCACGCCCCGGCAATGGCACAAATGCCGCAGCGCACAACGCATCGGAGGCACTGCAGGTGAAGCTGGTCATCGCCATGATCAAGCCGCACAAGCTGGAAGACGTGCGCGACGCGCTGGCCCCGCTCGGCCTCTCCGGCATGACGGTGACGGAAGCGCGCGGCTATGGCCGGCAGAAGGGCCAGGCGGAAATCTACCGCGGCGCCGAATACACCACCAACCTGCTGCCCAAGACCAAGCTGGAGATCATGGTGGACGACGCCCAGGTGAACCAGGTTGTCGAAGCGATCCAGCGCGGCGCCCATACCGGGCGCATTGGCGACGGCAAGATCTTCGTCACCTCCCTGCCCCGCACCATCCGCATCCGGACCGGCGAAACGCAGTCGGACGCTCTGTAGCCTTCGGAGGGAGCAGGCCTAGCCCAGGCGCATCAACCTTCGTCGCTGTCGACCGCGAGGGTGGCGAAGCGGGTGCGGTGCAGGGTGGCGGAGCCGTAGAGGTTGCACAGCACCATGGCCTTGCGCAGGAACAGCCCGGGGTCGGCCTCATCCGTGTAGCCGATGCCGCCGTGCAGCTGGATGGCCTGGCGGCAGACGAGCATGCCGGATTCGGAGGCGCGGGCCTTGGCGCGGGAGATGGCGGCGAGGCGGGCGGGGCCGGACAGGCCGTTGTCGAGCGCGACGGCGACGGATTCGACGCTGGCGCGGGAAAGGGAGACCTGGATCTTGAGGTCGGCGGCGCGGTGCTGCAGGGCCTGGAAGCTGCCGATGGGCTTGCCGAACTGCACGCGGGTCTTGAGGTAGTCGACCGTCATGGCAAAGACCCGGTCCATGGCGCCGAGCAGGGAGGCGGCAGTGGCCAGGGTGGCTTCCTCCAGCGCCTCGGCGAGGTCGCCGGGCACGGGCGTGCAGGGGGCGTTCTCCAGCGAGAGGGTGCCGAAATTGCCGCCATCCTGGGTGCGTTCGATGGTGAGGGTGACGCCGGGGGCGTTGCGTTCGACCAGCGCGAGGCCGTCGCGGCCCGAGACGAGGAACGCGTCGGCGCCGGCGGCCTGGGGGATGAAGATCTTGCGGCCATTGGCCTTGCCGCCGGCGACGGTGGTGTCGCCGCGTGTGTCGAGCGTGTTGGGGCGTTCCTGCCAGGCGGGGAGGATGATGCGTTCGCCGGTGAGGATGGCGGTGGCGTGGGGGGTGCCGGCGAGCGCCCGGGCGGCCATGGCGGCGGGGACGAGGGGTTCCGGCGCCAGGGCGGCGCCGAATTCCTCGGCGATGGCGCAGTATTCGGCCATGCCGAGGGCGGAGCCGCCGGCTTCCTCCGGCAGGCGCAGGCCGGGCCAGCCCATCTCGCACATCTGCTTCCAGACGGCACGGTCGAAGCCGGGATCCTCGAAGCGCAGGGCGCGGATGCGGCGCAGGTCGCCGGTGCGGGGGGCGAGGCCGGCGGCGCTGTCGCGGATCAGGCGGACGGATTCGGCGCGGTCGTCGGTGGCTGCTGCGCTCATGGGCGTGTACTTTCAGACAGGAAGAATCTTCTTTTTCTGAAGAAAAAGAAGCAAAAAGACTTTTCCTCTTTGCGCCGTGGCTAGCCGCGACGCAAAGAGGGGAAAAGTTTTTTGGTTCTTTTTTTCAAAAAAGAACCGCTTGCTTAGCTCTGGGTATGGATCTCGGCATCGGACTGCGCCCGCACCTGCTCCAGCGTGACGCCCGGCGCCAGCTCCACCACCATGAAGCCGCGGTCGGTCACGTCAAACACACCGAGGTTGGTGATGACGCGCTTCACGGCACCCAGGGCGGTGAGCGGGTAGGTGCACTTGCGGACCAGCTTCTTGCCGCCGGACTTGGTGGTGTGGTCCATGATAACCCACAGGCGCTTGGCGCCCGCGGCCAGGTCCATGGCGCCGCCGACGGCCGGCGCGGCATCGTTCTCGGAGGTGGCCCAGTTGGCGATGTCGCCGTTGTCGGCCACTTCGAAGGCGCCGAGCACGCAGAGGTCCAGGTGGCCGCCGCGGATCATGGCGAAGCTGTCGGCGTGGTGCACGAAGCTGCCGCCCTTGCGCAGCGTCACGTGCTGCTTGCCGGCGTTGATCAGCCAGGGGTCGCGCTGGTCTTCGGGGGGCTTGGGGCCCATGCCGAGGACGCCGTTCTCGGAGTGGAAGATCACTTCGCGGTCCAGCGGGACGTAGTCGGCGATGGCGGTGGGCATGCCGATGCCGAGGTTGACGTACCAGCCCTCGGGGATGTCCTGGGCGGCGCGTTCGGCCATCTGCAGGCGGTCCCAGCCCTTGGCTTGAGGCTTCGCATCCATGTGCGTGTCTCCTGTGGGAAGGGTTAGAACGGCGGGTCGCCGTAGGGGATGTGGATGACGCGGTCGACATAGAGGCCGGGGCACATGATGTGCTGCGGGTCGAGCGCGCCGAGTTCGACGATGTGCTGGGTTTGCACGATCGTGGTCTTGGCGGCGGTGGCCATCACCGGGTTGAAGTTGCGGCCCGAGAGCTTGAAGGTGAGGTTGCCCCAGCGATCCGCTTCCCAGGCCTCGACGAGGGCGATGTCCCCGGGCAGGGCGTATTCCATCACCATCTTGCGGCCGTTGAACTCGCGGACCTCCTTGCCCTCGGCCATCTTGGTGCCGACGCCGGTAGGGGTGAAGAAGGCGCCCACGCCGGCCCCGGCGGCGCGGATGCGCTCGGCCATCGTGCCCTGCGGGACGATCTCCAGCTCGATCTTCCCGGCGCGGTAGAGCTCCTCGAAGATGGTGTTGTTGCTGCGCGGGAAGGAGCAGACCAGCTTGCGGACGCGGCCGTGCTCCATGAGGGCGGTGAGGCCGGTGGTGCCGCCGCCGGCGTTGTTGGCGACGACGGTGAGGTCCTTCACGCCGGTTTCGATCAGCGCGTCGACCAGGTTGTTGGGCTGGCCGACGAGGCCGAAGCCGCCGAGCAGCACCGTCATCCCGTCCTTCACGCCCGCCATGGCCTCGGCCATGTTCTGGACGATCTTGTTGATCATGCCGTCGTCATCCTGTTGCTGATGGTCATGCGAAGCCGCCCGGCCCCCGGTGGGAGCCGGCCGGGGCGATCATGGCGCCGGCGGCGCGCGCCCGCAACGGGGCGCGGCCGGATTTGACGACGGGACGGCTAGATCTGCGCGTCGGGCGACAGGACGATGCAGGTGCCGCGGCCCTTGGAGAGGCGCTCGCAGGCCTGGGTGGCGGCTTCGCGCGAGAGGCCGCCGAGGCGGGCGCGGAACAGGGTGGTGCCGCCGCTGCGCACGGCGCC
>CANHCJ010000064.1 GCA_947458025.1 Rhodospirillales bacterium
AGGTCCGCGGGCAGCTTCGCCCGCGCGGCTTCGTCCGGCAGGTCGAGGGCGAGCCAGGCATCCTCGCCGGCGCAGCGGATGGTGGTGGTCAGCGCGCTGGTGGCGCGCCGGCTGCCGGTGCGCGGCGGGGCGGTGCCGGTGGCGGACTGGGCGATGATGCCGTCGGCGGCCAGCTGGAACAGGCATTCGACCTGGGAGAGGTCGATGGTAGTGCCGCCGGTGCGGTGGCGGCCGTAGAGGGCGGCGAGGCTGGCGCAGGCGGCGTAGATGCCGGCGATGGGGTCGCCATAGGCGGTGTGCTGCATGGCCGGCGCCCATGCGGCCTCGCCGTGCAGCCAGGGCATGCCGCTGGCCTGCTCCGTGGTGGAGCCGTAGGCGCGGAAGCCGGACCAGGGGCCGCGGCTGCCGAAGGCGCCCATGGAGATGTAGGTGAGGCTGGGGTTCACCTGGGCGAGGGCGGCGGGGCCGAGGCCGAGTTTCTCCAGCACGCCGGGGGCGTAGTTCTCGATCAGGAGGTCGGCGGTCTCGGCGAGGCGCTTGAGCAGGGCGACGCCGGTGGGGTGGCGCAGATCCAGCGTGATGCCGTGCTTGTTGCGGTTGACGGCGTTGAAGTTGGAGCGGGTTTCGTAGGGCGGCGGGTCGCCGTGTTCCAGCGCGTTCCAGCCGCGCCACCAGTCGATATGGGCGCAGCCTTCGACCTTGATGACCTCGGCGCCGAGGTCGGCGTAGTGGCGGCCAGCGAGCGGGCCGGACCAGCCCATCGAGAGGTCCAGCACGCGGATGCCGCTGAGCGGTCCGGCCGGCGTTGCGCCTTCGCCGCGGGCGTGGAGGCGGTAGGGGAGGGCGGGGGCCTCGAAGCCGCTGTCATAGCTGCGGAAGGATTGGCGTTCGCGCCAGTGCGGGGTGGTGAGGATTTCCGCCATGGTGGGAACGGGGCCCATGGGAACGCGGTGCTTGCGCTGGCCGTCCTCCAGCAGGGGGCCGGCGGCGAGCTTCGCCACGGCGGGCATGAGGATCTCGTCCAGCTCGTCCGCGGCGGCCATGCGCAAATCGGTGGTTTCGAAGCGGGGGTCGCGGGCCAGCTCGGGCAGGCCGATCAGGGCGCAGAAACCCTGCCATTGCTGCGGGGTGAGGGCGGAGATGCCGATCCAGCCATCCGAGGACGGGAAGATGGTTTGCGGATAGACGGGCCCGTAGCGGTTGACGCCGCGGCGGCGGGTGGCCGGTGCGCCGGCGAAGGCACCGGGGCCGGCGTGTTCGGCGAGCGTCAGGAAGGCTTCGTGGATGCTGAGCGCGATGCGCTTCGGCCCCTGCCCGGCGCGGCGGGCGAGCAGGGCGGCCATGGCGGCGATGAAGGCGGTGGCGCCGCCGACCACCTGCGGCGCATGGCCCTGGGGCAGCACGGGCGGGCCTTCCGCGGTGCCGAAGGCGTAGGCGATACCGCAGAGGGCCTGGAGCAGGGCGTCGGAGCCGGCCCAGTTCGCATAGGGGCCGGTGGTGCCGAACCAGGTGAGGGAGAGGGCGATGGGGGCGCCGGGGAGGGTGGCGGCCAGGGATTCGGCGCTGGCGGCTTCCGCGGGGGTCTGGCCGCCGATGACGAGGTCGATGTTCGTGTTGGGCGGGACGGCGCGTTCCTTGCCGTGGTCGAGCCAGGTCGCGTAGGCGGCCGCCGAGGGGCCGCCATAGGCGAGGCGGTCGTTCCGGGGCGCGTGGGCCTGGATGACGCGGGCGCCGTGGTCGGCGAAGAGCTTGGCGCAGTAGCGCGTGGCGATGTCGCCGGAGGCTTCCAGGATGGTCAGGTCGGCGAGCGGACCGGGCATGGGATCAGGCCTCCACGAGATGGCAGGCGGCTTGGTGGGGGGTGCCGCGCGGTTCGGGTGTTTCGCTACGGCAACGCTCGATGGCCAGCGGGCAGCGCGGGTGGAAGCGGCAGCCGCTGGGGGGATCGAGCGCGCTGGCGATCTCACCGGCGGCGGCGGCTTCGTTCAGCACATGGTCCGGATCGGGCTGCGGCACGGCGGCGAGCAGGGCCTGGGTGTAGGGGTGGCGCGGCTGGGCGAAGACCTCCGCCGTGGGGCCGGCCTCGGCGACGCGGCCAAGATAGATCACCGCGACGTCGTCGGAGAAATGCTCCACCAGCGCCAGGTCGTGGGCGATGATGAGGTAGGTGAGGCCGAACTCCTGCTGGATGTCGGCCAGCAGGTTCAGCACCTGGGCGCGGATGGAGACATCGAGCGCGGAGACCGGCTCGTCCAGCACCATGAGCCGGGGGCGCAGCGCGAGCGCGCGGGCGATGGCGATGCGCTGGCGCTGGCCGCCGCTGAATTCGTGCGGGTAGAGGCGGGCCGCGGTGGCGGGGAGGCCGACGATGTCCAGCACATCGGCCACGCGCTTTTCCACGGCCGCGCGGCCGGGGTTTTCGTGGGCGAGGAGGGGTTCGGCGATGATGGTGCCGACGCGCAGGCGGGGGTTGAGGGAGGCGTAGGGGTCCTGAAAGACGGCCATCACCTGACGGCGATACTGCTTCAGGGCGGCGGCGTTCATGGTGGCGGTGTTCGCCCCCTCGAAGGCGATGGCCCCCGCCGTGGGCCGTTCGAGCTGGAGGATCATCTTGGCGATGGTGGTCTTGCCGCAGCCGCTTTCGCCGACGAGGGCGAGGGTGGACTTGGGGCGCACCTCGAAGGAGACGCCCTCGACGGCGCGCACGGTGCCGCGACGGGTTTTGTAGTGCTTGGTGACGTTCTGCAGCGCGAGCATCAAGCGAGCTTCCAGCAGGCGGCTTCGTGGCCGTCGGCGAGCTGCACGATGGGCGGCTGCTCGGCGCATTTCTCCATGCGGGCGGGGCAGCGGGGGGCGAAGCGGCAGCCGGTGGGCGGGTCGATCAGGCTGGGGGGCTGTCCGGGAATGGCTTGAAGTCGGCTGCGCTTTTCCCCGAGGCGCGGAATCGCGGCCAGCAGCGCCTGGGTGTACGGATGCGAGGGCGACTTGTAGATCCGGCGCACCGGGCCGGTTTCCACGATGCGCCCGGCATACATCACCGCGATGCGATGGCAGAGGCTGGCGGCCACGCCGAGGTCGTGGGTGATCAGGATGATGCCGGTGCCGGTATCCGCCTGGATCTGGCGCAGCAGGGCGATGATCTGCACCTGGATGGTGACATCGAGCGCCGTTGTGGGCTCGTCCGCCACCAGCAGGCGCGGCGTGCAGCCGATCGCCATGGCCGCGACGATGCGCTGGCGCTGGCCGCCGGAAAACTGGTGCGGGTAGTCGCCGAGGCGCTTTTCCGCGCTGGGGATGCGAACCTGGGTCAGCACCTCCACCACCTTGCTGCGCAGCGCCGCACCCTGGGCGATGTTGTGGTTGCGCAGCGGGTTGGACACCTGGTCGCCGATCGAGAAGACCGGGTTCAGCGAGGTCATCGGGTCCTGCATGATCATGGCGATCCGCCGCCCGCGGATGGTCTGCGCCATGGCGGCTTCGGGCAGCGTCGTCAGCTCCTGGCCATCGAGCCTGATGGAGCCCTCCACGATGCGGCCGGAGCCCTTGGGCAGCAGGCGCAGCAGGGAGAGCCCGGTGAGGGTCTTGCCGGAGCCGGATTCGCCGACCAGCCCGAGGGTTTCCCCCTCGCCGACCGAGAGGCTGACGCCGTCCACCGCGCGCAGGATGCCGCGCTTGAGGTGGAGGTGGGTGTGGAGGTTCTCGACCTGGAGGACCATCAGAGCTGCCGCATCTGGGGGTCCAGCCGGTCGCGCAGCCAGTCGCCGAACACGTTGGCGGAAAGGCAGGTGAGCATGATGGCGATGCCGGGCATGGTGATGGCCCACCAGGCATTGGTGATGTACTGCCGGGCATCGGACAGCATCAGGCCCCAGGAGATGTCCGGCTGCTGGATGCCGAGGCCGAGGAACGAAAGGCTCGCCTCGAACAGGATCACCTGGCCCACCTGCAGCGTGCCGAGCACCACCAGCGTGTTGAAGATGTTCGGCAGCAAATGGCGGCGGAAGATCACCGGGGTGGAGACGCCGGCGGTGCGGGCGAAGGCGATGTAGTCGCGGTTCTTCAGCGCCATGATCTCGCCGCGGATGATGCGGGCATACCAGGCCCAGTAGGTGAGCACGATGACGATGACGACGGTGGAAAGCCCGGGCTCCATCGCCGCGGCGAGGATGAGGGCGAGCGCGATCGAGGGCACGGATTGCTGGATCTCGATCAGGCGCATCAGCACCGCATCCACGCGCCCGCCGAAATAGCCGGCGATCATGCCGGCCAGCGCGCCGATGCTGCCGCTGAACAGGATGGCGTAGAAGGCAACGATCACCGAAACGCCGCAGCCGGCCATGATGCGCGACAGGATGTCCCGGCCCAGGTTGTCGGTGCCGAGCGGATAGTCCCAGCTCCCGCCCGCCTGCCAGGCCGGGGGGGTGAAGGAGGCGGAGAGGTCGAGCCCGTTGGGATCCTGCGGCGAGATCGCCTCGCCCCCGAGCGCGGCGAGGCCGACGGCGCCGAGGACGAGAATGGGCAGCCAGGGCAGGCCGCGCAGCCAGCCGGGCAGGCGCCGGGCGGGAAGGGCGCTAGCGGACATCGCGGATCCTCGGGTCGACCAGGCCGTAGGAAAGATCGACCAGCAGGTTGGACAGAACGAACAGGATCGAGGTGAACAGCACGCCGGCCTGGACCACCGGGAAATCCCGGCTGAACACCGCCTCCACCACGGTGCGGCCAACGCCGGGCCAGGCGAAGATCGTCTCCACCACGAAGGCGCCGCCGAGCATGGCGGCGAAATACACGCCGAGCATGGTCAGCAGCGGCACGGCCGCGTTGCGCAGCGCGTATTTCCACACGATCAGCCGCTCCGGCGTGCCCAGCGCGCGGGAGAGGCGGATGTGGTCGCTGTCCAGCACATCCAGCATCGCCGAGCGCACGATGCGGGTTTGCGCCGCGACGGGGTACCAGCCCAGCGCGATGGCGGGCAGCACCACATGGGCCGGCGTGCCGTGGCCGAAGGCGGGCAGCCAGTTCAGCTGCACGGCAAACACGAGGATCAGCAGCAGGCCGACCCAGAAGGCCGGCATGGCCTGGCCGAGCATGGCGAACACCCGGCCGATGCGGTCGATCCAGCCGCCGCGGTGCACGGCGGAGAGCACGCCGATCGGCACCGCCAGCGCCACGCTGAACAGCAGCCCGCAGGCGGCAAGCTGGATGGTGGCGGGCAGGCGATCCAGGATCAGCTGCAGGGCGGGCATCTGCCAGCGGTAGGAGTTGCCGAAATCGCCCGACAGCGCGTGGCCGAGAAACAGCAGGTACTGCCAGACCAGGGGTTGATCGAGTCCGTACTGGGCGCGGATCTCGGCGATCATCGAGGGTGGCGCATCCGGCGGCACCAGCATCACCACCGGATCGCCCGAGAGGCGCGAGATCACGAAGATGATCACGCTGGCACCGAGGATGCTGATGGCCCCCTGCCAGAGGCGGCGCAGGACGAGGCGCAGCATGGCGCCTACTTCAGCCCGATCTCCTGGAAATTGCGCCAGAAGCCGGGGCCGGGCCAGGGCTTGAACGCGACCTTGGAGGTGCGCCAGGCGATGGTGACCATGGGGCGATAGGTGGGCAGGCCGCCGAGCACCTGGTCGTGCTTGATGCGGGCGATCTGCTTCAGCAGTTCCTCGCGCTTGGCCGGGTCCATGGTCGTCTGCTGTTGGCGCAGCAGGGCGTCCATCTCCGGGTTGTCGGTGTAGGAGTAGCTGCCGAGGCCGCGGCCGGCCTGGTAGCTGTGCATGTGCCCGAGCCACGGCGTGCCGGGGTCGCCGGGCAGGCCGTGCGACCACATCCAGCTGACCACGCCATCCATCTCCGGCGGCGCGTCGCGGCGGCCGAGGTTGATCCAGGCGCCGTATTCCAGCTGGCGGATCTGGCAGCGTATGCCCACCGCGGAGAGGTAGGCATACACCGCCTCGCCCATCTCCTTGATGTTCGGCTCGCGCGGGGTGGTGAGGTTGTAGCACGGCACCTCGAAGCCGCGCGGGTGGCCGGCCTCGGCCAGCAGGGCGCGGGCGCGGCGCGGGTCGAACGGGTAGGGCTTCAGCTCCGGGTCATGGCCCGGCGTGCCGCGGCCGACCTGGGTGTAGCGCTCGCCCTGGTCGAACAGCACGCGCTTGATGATCGCGTCCATGTCGACGGCATGGGCCGCGGCGCGGCGCACCCGCACGTCGTTGAACGGCGAGTTCGGCAGGTGGGTGGCGAAGTTGAGGAACAGGTTGTTGCCGGTCACGGCCGTGACGGTGCTGGTGTTCTCCAGCTTGCTGAACTCGGCGGCCGAAGCGGGGGGAACGGCATCGATCCAGTCGATCGCGCCGGTCTTGTAGGCGGCCACGCGGGTGAGGTCCTCGGGGATGATCTTGACGACGAGGTTCTTCACGCCGGGGCGGTGCTGCCGGTTCCAGTAGCCCTCGTAGGCTTCCAGGCGCAGCTCCTCCTTCACGGTGCGCGAGACGAACTTCCACGGCCCGGTGCCGACCGGGTTGCGCTGGAACTCCTCCTCGCCCACGCGCTCGATGTGGCGCTTGGGCATCGCCCAGAGATGGAGGTTGCTGGTGATGAAGGAGCCGTCGCCCTCCTTGAAGCGCAGGCGGAAGCTGAGCGTGTCGATGATCTCGAAGCTCTCGACGGCGTTGAGCAGGTGGGAGAAGCGCGAGAGCTTCGGGTCCTGCTGGCGCTGCATGCCGTACTGGAAATCGGCCGAGGTCACAGGGTCGCCGTTGTGGAAGGTCACGCCGGGGCGGATCTTCACGGTGATGACGGGCTTGCCGCCCTCCTCCGAGAGGGCCCAGGATTCGGCGAGCCAGTTGACCTGCTTCAGCTCCGGGTCCGTGCGCAGCAGCTGCTCGAACATCTGGCCGAAGAAATACTGGTCGACGCCGGCCGAGGAGCGGGTGGGGTCCATGATGGTGGCTTCGGCCGCAAGCCCGACCGTGAGGGTGCCGCTGGGCTGGGCATGGACTGGGGCGAGGGGCAGGGCAGCCAGGGATGCGGCGGCGAGGCCGATGGTCCACGATTTCATGGGGCTTCCTCCGAAGGGCCTGCTCTGCTTCTGGGCACGGCAGGTTTTGAAAAAACTAGACCACCCGTCCCAGACCCTGTCAATGTCGATTGTCGACAATCGTCAAGCTTGCATTTGCCCCCGCCGGGGCGCTAGCAGCCGCGCGCATTGCAACGGATCGACATGGACGGCACGCAGACCACGCCCAGGACTGGTGAACTGCCGCGCGCCCGGCGGCGGACAAGTGCGCTCACGATTCCTGAGCAGATCGCCAACCGCGTGGCCGCGGCGATCCTGAACGGCGAGTACCGCGACGGGGAACGCCTGCGCGAGCAGGAGCTGGCGGAAACCTGCGGCGTCAGCCGCGGCCCGGTGCGCGAGGCGCTGCGGGCGCTGGAGCGCTACGGCCTGGCGATCCTGCTGCCGCGGCGCGGCGCCTATGCGGTGGGGCTGTCGCTGGATGTGATCGCCGAGGCGTTCAACGCCCGCGCCGCGCTGGCCGGCATCGCCGCGCGCCAGCTGGCCCGGCGCGAGGCGGCGGCGGCGCGGGCGGTGGCGGAGATGGAGGCGGCGCTGGCAGTGGCGACATCGCTGATCGAGCGGCCGGCGGAGGAGGCGCACGCCTTCCAGCTGGCCATCCGCGACACCGCGCTGTGCATCTACCGCCATTGCGGCGCGGGCCATATCGAGCGCGCCCTGACCGACCAGGTAGACCGCTCCATCTGGGGCCTAATGTGGCGCTCGCAGCCGCTGGATTTCCAGACGCCGGAGCGCCGGCGCGAGAGCCTGGCGTTCTGGGGCGCCATCCTGGCGGCGCTGCGCGCGCGCGACGAGCATGCGGCGGAGCGGCTGCTGCGCGACGACATCTTCAACACGCGCGACCGCGTGCTGGCCTCGCTGGCGGCGCTGCGCGGGGAGCAGCCGGACCCCGCGCTGATGATGCGCGAGCCCGCCGGCTAGCTGTCGATGATCGCCACCGCGCGGGTCCAGCCGGCGCTGCCGCGATGCACCTTCACCGGGAAGCAGACCACCTGGAACCCATCGGCCGGCAGCTGGTCCAGCTGGCCGAGCTTCTCGAGGTGGCAATAGCCGATCTCCCGCCCGGCGCGGTGGCCTTCCCAGATCAGGCCGGCATCGCCGGTTTCGGCCACCTTGCGGCGGGTGTGGCTGAACGGCGCGTCCCACGACCAGGCATCGGTGCCCACGAGGCGGATGCCGCGCTCCAGCAGCCACAGCGTGGCCGCCTTGCCCATGCCGCAGCCGCGGTCGATGTAGTCCGCCTCGCCGTAGCGGCTGCCGGCGGCGGTGTTGACGACGACGATCTCGAGCGGCCGCAGCTCATGGCCGATCCGCTTCAGCTCCGCCTCCACATCGCCTGGGGTGGCGACGTAGCCATCCGGCAGGTGGCGGAAATCCAGCTTCACCGCGGGCTGGAAGCACCATTCCAGCGGCACCTCGTCGATGCGCCAGGAAGGCTGCCCGCCGGGCACGAGGCGTTCGTTCATGCGCGAGAAATAGTGGTAGGGAGCATCCAGATGGGTGCCGTTGTGGGTGGAGATCTGGACGTTCTCGACGGCGGCGTATTCGCCCTCCGGCAGCTGGTCGATGCGCACGCCCATGTATTCGGCCATGCGCGGGGCGGACATGTGGTGGTCCACGTAGTCGATCCTGGGCAGCATGTTCGGCGGGTCGGAGGCGATGCCGGCCTGGAGCGGCACGGAGATGTCGATCAGGCGGCGGGGCATGGCGGGTCCTCCCGGGGAGCTTTGGCGTGAGCGTAGGGCGGGGCGTGGCGGAAAATCAAAGCGGCGGGCTTTCGCGCCTGGCGGCGGGGCTGGCGGCCTTCGCGGCGGGGTGGGTGGTGATGAGCCTGCAGCTGCTGGGCGGGCGGCTGATGGCGCCCTCCTTCGGGCAGACGATCCACCAATGGGGCGCCCTGATCGGGGCCACGCTGGCGGCGATGACGCTGGGCTACTGGCTGGCCTCGCGCTGGGGCGCGCGGGCGCTGCCGGGGCTGCTGGCGGTCGGCGCGCTGTGGGCGGGCATGACACCGTGGCTCGGCCGCGATGTCTGCGCCTGGGCGGAGCAGGCGCTGGGGCCGGTGGCCGGCAGCCTGCTTGCGGCCTTCGTGCTGATGGGGCCGCCGGGCTTCGCGCTGGCCGCGGTCTCCCCGCTCTGCGTGGCGCTGCTGGCGCGCGGCGGATCCGTCGCCGGGGCCTCCGGCCTGGTCTCGGCGCTGGGGGCGCTGGGGAGCATCGGCGGTACGTTCTACGGCGCTTTCCTGGCGATCCCCCTGCTGGGGCTGGCCGGCGGCTATGCCAGCGCGGCGGTGCTGGCCGCGGCGGCGGCGCTGGCGGCGGGGCTGGCGTGGCGCATGGTGGTACTCGCACTGGTGCCGCTGGTGCCCGCGGTGATGGCGCAGCGCGATTTCGCCGCCGATTTCCTGGAGCTTCGCGAGACGCCGTACAACACCATCATGGTCTCCCAGGTGCCGGGCGGGCTGGTGCTGGCGCTGAATTCGCCCCACGTGATGCAGAGCCTGCGCCGGCACGACGGCGGACCGACGGGCTACTACTGGGACGTGCTGGCGGCGGTGCCGGCGCTCGCACGGGGCCATTCCGCGCTCTTCCTCGGCGTGGCCGGCGGAACGGCAGTGGAGCAGACGCTGCAGGCCTGGCCGGGGCTGCAGGCGGTGGGGGTGGAGATCGACCCGGCGGTGATCGAGGTGGCCCGGCGGCGCTTCGGGCTTTCGATCCCGGTGGTGGCCGCCGATGCGCGGCGCTTCGTGGCGGAGCCGGGGCCGCACTTCGACGTGATCGTGATCGACCTCTACGCCACCGGGCAGATCCCGGCGCACGTGGCCACGCGGGAGTTCTATGCCACCGTGGCGCGCCGGCTGGCGCCGGGGGGCGTGGTGGCGCTGAACGTCTACGGCGCCGGCGATCCCGCCACGGTGGTGGGGCCGGTGGCGGCAACGCTGGCGGCGGTGTTCCCCGGCGTGCTGGCGGCCGATGCCGGCGGCGGCAACGTGATCCTGCTGGCCTGGGCGGAGGCGATGGACCTCGCGACCGCGCGCAGCCTGCTGGCGGTGGTGCCGCATCCGGCGGCGGAGCGGATGCGGGCGGGGCTGGCGTTGCCCGATCCCGGGTGGGAGCGGGTGGTGCTCACGGATGACCGGTCCGACCTTGAGCTGCGGGCGGCCAAGGCCCTAGCAAGGAAGTAGTTCTTTTTTGAAAAAAAGAACCAAAAAACTTTTCCGACCTTTGTCCCGGGTGTTCCCGCACCCAAAGGGGAAAAGTCTTTTTGCTTCTTTTTCTTCAGAAAAAGAAGACTCTTACTTACTTAGAGCCACCACCCCCGCCGCACTCCCCGCCGCGATCCGTGCGATCGCCTCCACATCCACCGACTCCGGAAACCGGTCCTGCGGCAGGTGGAACAGCCGGTTGGTGTCCATCAGCGTCAGGTAATGCCCCCCGGCCTTGTGGATGTCGCGGGTTTCGCCGTTCGGCACGAAGCTTTTCTCGGCCAACCGGTTGGCCGGGTGGCGCGCGGCCGAGAGCTGGTCCTGGAACAGCGTGCGCAGGTCGTCGGCATTGGAGAGGATGTGCAGCTCGCCCTGCGCGGAGCCGATATTGGCGCCGTAATGCACCCAGGAGGCCCCGCCGGGCTGGTCCCAGCCGGGCCGGCGGGCGAGGAAGTCATCCAGCCCGATATGCCCGATCTCATGGCCGGAATTCGCGGTCAGAACCACGTCGCGGCCGGGCTGGGCCTGGAGCAGGGCGGCCAGCGCCTCCAGCCAGCACACGAGGCCCCCGCCGCGCTCGGCGGTGGACTGGTACCAGGAGGAACGCGGGGTCATCACCACCAGCTTCGGGCGCGAGCGGTCGCGGCCGGGCAGGGTAACCACCACGTTGCGGGCCTGGGCGCGGGTGCGGCGGGTGCGCACCACCACGCGCAGCGCGGCACCGCGGCGCACGGCATCGATGATGCGCGGCCCGGCGGTGCTGGAAACCTGCAGGATCGGCGGGCCATAGGGCGCCTTGAACGCCTCGGCATTGAGCAACGCAAGCCCCGGGGCCCCGCCCTTGGTGACCACCACCAGCGCCTTGCTGCGCGATTCGCGGCGGAAACGGGTGAAATCCGGGCTGTAGACGGCGGTGGGCGGCAGCTCCATCACGTGGATATCGGCCTGGGAGGGCTCGGCCAGGCTGTTGCCGGTGCTGGCCAGGGCCATGATCCGGCCATCGGGCGTATCGGGCGCGTCCTGCATCGGCTCGCCGGGGATGCGCTCGCCCTCGACCTCCAGGAAGGCGGCGAGGGTATCGACGCGGTCGAGCGCGAAGGATTCGAAGCTCGGCGTGGCACCCATGGCGCGCGCCTCGGCGGCGAGCCATTCGGCGCCCTGCTCGTCGCCTGCGGTGGCGGTGCGGTGGTTGCCGTGGCTGTCCCAGGCGCGCAGCCAGGTGGTGGCGCGCAGCACCTCGTGCGAGGTCACGGTCATGCCCCCGGTCAGCATGGCGCCGCCGGCGAGCAGAAGGGCGCGGCGGCCGATCCGTGGTTCAGGCTGCATGGTTCCATCCCTGGCGTTTCCCCATCTGGCGCCTGGGCTTTGCTATCAGCTTTCGAGTTCGCTGTCCCAGTAGAGGTAGTCGCGCCAGCTTTCGTGCAGGTAGTTCGGCGGGAAGGCGCGGCCGTTGTCCTGCAACTCCCAGGTGGAGGGCTGGCGCGGCGGGACCAGCGGATGCATGTGGCACTCGCGCGGCAGGCGGCTGCCCTTGCGCAGGTTGCACGGGCCGCAGGCGGTGACGACGTTCTCCCACGTGGTGCGCCCGCCGCGGCTGCGCGGGATGACGTGGTCGAAGGTCAGGTCCGGCGCCGGCGCGCGCTCGTTGCAGTATTGGCAGGCGAAGGCATCGCGCAGGAACACGTTGAAGCGGGTGAAGGCCGGGCGCCGGGCGGTGGCGATGTAGTCCTTCAGCGCGATCACGCTGGGCAGGCGGATCGTGAGCGAGGGGGAGCGAACCTCGTATTCGTATTCCGACAGCACCGAGACGCGGTCGAGGAACACGGCCTTCACCGCGTCCTGCCAGGACCACAGGGACAGCGGAAAATACGACAGCGGACGGAAGTCCGCATTCAGGACCAGGGCCGGATAATGGCTGCCGCCGTCAGGCAAGGGTCACCCCCTGGGGAAGCGCACCGGCGGCGGCCGGGTGTCCGAGCGAATCGCCGCCGGGCGAGCGTTGCCGAAACCTGCGCGATCTTCGCACCGGCCCGGCCCGGGCCGCAACTGGCCGGCGGGCAGGTTTCACGCGCGTGTCATTCTGCGGGGGCGGGGCCGGCGAAGATGCGTTGCAGGAACAGGGCGCCGGCAGAGAGGCCGGCATCGTCGATGCCGTGGCCCAGCCGCGGGCAGTACAGCGCGGTAACGCCGAAGCCGGCCGACTCCAGCCCCGCCTGCGCGCTGCGGGAGCGGGTGACGGGCACCACCTCGTCATCCTCGCCATGCACCAGCAGGATCGGCGGCCGGGCAGTGGCCTCGGCGAGCCGGTCGGGGGCCACCAGGGCGCCGGAGAAGGCCAGGATGCCGCGCGGCGCGATGGCGCGGCGCAGGCCGGTGTGCAGCGCGGTCATCGCACCCTGGCTGAAGCCCATCAGCGCATAGGCGTCTGGCGGCAGGCCGAGGCGGGCGAGTTCCGCATCGAGAAAGGCATCCAGCGCATCGCGCGCGATGGCGGCGCCTGCGGCGATGCGCGTGGGCGTGCGGTCGGCCACCGAGAACCACTGCCGGCCGAAGGGCCCCATGTCGCATTCCTCCGGCGCATCCGGCGCGGCGAAGGCGGCATGCGGCAGGGTGCGGCCCCAGAGCGGGGCCAGGTCGATGAGGTCGTGCCCGTCGGCGCCGAGGCCGTGGCAAAGCACCACTAGCTGCCGGGCGGGTCCGGGTTCGGCGGGGCCCCAGCGGGGGCCATCGATCAGGGCCATGCGGGCCTCCTGGTGTTGGCTTGCGGCAGGCTAGCATGGGTGGGCGGAGCACGTGGGGGCTTGGATCCGCGCGCTTGAGCCGCGGAACTTTCCGCTGATGCGGTTGCGTGGTACCGTTCGCGAACCGCAGCGCACGGGGCTCCGATGAGCGTTCTCAACGCGACCGACGGCACTTCCTTCCTTACCGTTTCGGCGGCGATCCTCGCCTCCTCGGCCGGCGACGTGATCCTGATCCCCACCGGGCTGTATGTGGAGGAGTTCCCGCTGATCACCCACTCGCTCACGCTGCAGGGCGTGGGCGGGATGGCGCAGCTGCGCACGCCGAACCCCACGCCGGCGAATGACCGCGCCGTGCTGATGGTGCCGTTCAATGCCGGGGCGGACCTCACGGTGCGCAACCTCGAGATCTTCGGCGCCTCGCGGCCCATCTACACCAACGGCGCCGGCATCCTGTTCGAGATCGGCAACGGCAACCTGCGGGTCTACGATTCGTGGTTCCACCACAACGAGAACGGCATCCTGGTCGGCGACGGCACGAACATCGTCGAGATCGTCCGCTCCGAGTTCAGCTTCAACGGCAACCCCACCTATGCCGGCACGGTGAGCCCGGCGCACAACCTGTACGTGAACATGGCGAATTCGCTGACCGTCACGGACAGCCTGTTCCACAGCGTGCGCACCCACCATGAGCTGAAATCCCGCGCGGCGGTCACCACGATCACCAACAGCCGCTTCGTGGACGGGCCGGATTCGCAGGCCAGCTACTCCATCGACCTGCCCAATGGCGGCATCGCGCGGATCGAGAACAACGTGATCGTCAAGGGCCCGCTGGCGCCCAACCGCTACATCATCCATTTCGGCGGCGAGCCGGTCACGCCCTGGCCGAACTCCACGCTCGACATCAACGGCAACATCATCATCAGCGAACGGGCGGACGGCGCGACGGCGCTGTTCAACCAGTCCCGCGACGGGCCGGCCGGGTTCTCCTTCCCGGCATCGATGACGAACAACACCTTCTACAACGTGCAGGAACTGGTGCGGACGGGCTACCCGCCCTCGGACCTTACCCTGAGCGGGAACGTGATGCTGAGCGGCACGGCGCCTTCGGTGTCCATGGCGCCGCCGTGGCAGTCCGGCACCTCGGCGGTGCCGGAGCCGGCGAGCGTGCTGCTGCTGGCCGGCGCCCTGGTGGCGGCAATGGCGGGGCGGCGGTGGCGCAGGGCGCGGGCGGCCTGAACGGGGCAGGG